>JAAUSZ010000030.1 GCA_012031875.1 Desulfobacula sp. | reverse complement strand
CCCTAAAATCCGTAAAAGGCTGGAATTCCTGTCCCGCCAAAAAGAGGCCCCCCTTTATTTTACCGAGCCTTCCCCGGAAAAAAGATACAGGTGATCCAGTGGATGGAAAAACATCTTTCCAAACTGGGTATGCAATTGTCGCTTTGCTGTGAAAAGGAATTATTTTCCGGGCTGGGTAAAGGTGCAGGGATTCTGGAAAACGCCTGTGTGGATGGGCGCCTTTTGAAAAGGAATTTCGGGGGAACCCCCGAAACCGGGAGAGATTACGGACAGCGGTCCAGGCAGGGGTGCAGATGCACCCGGTCCATCGATATCGGCTCCTACGACGAACACCCTTGCTTTCATAACTGTCTTTTCTGTTATGCGGCCCCGGATATGGATAACAAGATAAAAAGAAGTCGAATTCAATGAAAATCAAAGACCTTCAGATTCAGGGCAAAACATTTCTTGCTCCCCTTGCCGGGATTACCAACCTGCCCTTCCGGCTTCTTGTAAAAGAATGCGGCTGTTCCGTGGTCTCTTCGGAAATGGTCAGCGCCAAGGGTTTTTTCTATAATTCGGAAAAAACCATGAGGTTGATTTCTTCAAAGAATGAAGAACAGCCCTTATCCATACAGATTTTCGGATCTGAGGCAGAACTGATGGCAGACTTTGCCAACGCGATCCAGGATATGAAAGCCGCCGGCATCATTGATATCAATTTCGGGTGCAGCGTGAAAAAAGTAATAAAACAAGGGGCCGGGGTTGCCTTGATGAAACAGCCCGAATTGGCCGGGATGATCTTGTCTTCCATCCGGAAGGCCATTGACCTGCCTTTGACCATCAAGATCCGATCCGGGTGGGATCCCTCAGGGCAGGATGCGTTTCGGATCGCACAGATCGCCCAGGATGCCGGGGTCGATGCCGTGATTCTGCATCCCAGGACAGCCGGCCAGGGATTTAAAGGCAAGGCCGACTGGAATCTCATTAAGGAACTGAAGCAAAGGCTTTCCATACCGGTGATCGGCAACGGGGACATCACCTGTGTTGAAGACGCCCGAAGGATGATGTCGGTTACCGGCTGTGATGCCGTTATGGTGGGAAGGGCAGCCTTAAGCAACCCCTTTATTTTCTCCCAGATTGACTCCTTTCTTGAAACCGGCCGGTATGAGGTTCCTTCCCGGCAGCAGATCCTGGGTGCCATGGTCCGGTTGACCCATACTTATATTGACTTTTTTGGTGAAGAACCGGCCTGCAGGATGCTTAGAGGCAGGCTCTCATGGTTTGTCAAAGGGATCCCCGGATGTTCCTCCTTCAGAAAAAGGCTTTCCGCCATTGAATCCGGAAATCACGCCCTGTCCCTTATCAAAGAATTTGAAACTCCGGCGGATTAGGCTTTCTCCTCTTTTTCATACACGGCCGTAGCAAGGGAGCTGATCCCGCCCCTGGGCGTGAATTCACCGGTGACCTCCATGCGCAAAGGGCTTAATACCCGGACCAGGTCCTCCAGAATTTTATTGACCACATGCTCATAAAACATCCCGACATTCCGGTACTGGAGAAGATAATATTTCAGGGATTTAAGTTCCACAATGGTTTGGTCGGGCCGGTAACGGATGATAATGCAACCGTTGTCCGGCAGGCCCGTCATGGGGCAGACAGAGGTATATTCGGGCTGTTTGATGGTGATGTCTATGCTTCTCTTGGATTTATAGGCATAGGGAATGGCCTCAAGAATGTCTGCTTTGACACGGCCCGGGTCTTCAATAGAATAACTGGTTTGATACGATTTATTTTCAACCATTGCATGCTGTCCTCTTTTTATAATTAACAGGAAGACCTCTTTTATCATAAAAAAAAATGGGTTTCAAATGAATAAAAATAGCGAAAGGCGCATCCTTATCGTCATTTACATATCGTAAAAAAAGCTTGACAAAAACCTTGAAAAAAAGGATATATACCCAGCTTTTATGTATTGCCGTTAACCGTAAGGGCCCTGTAATTTTTATTAAATTCAGTAAGTTGTAAAATCCGGAGTTACCTTTTGTCAGACCTGGTGTGACCGGTTTTGGCATTTTAATAGTCCAAGGAGGATTGACCTAAATGAACGATTTTTTACAAAGCCTAAGAAATGGCCAGGCTGAAAAACCGCGCACTCCCAAAACGCGCAAAAACTATGATAATTCCTATCATTATACCACCCAAAGATTTAACTCCTATGGTGGAGGAGGATATCAGAACACCCGAAACCAGAATGTAAAAAGGCCCCCCATCCCTGCCCTTCAGGGCGGAAACGGGTTGCCCATGGACGAAGCATCCGTTACATCCATGCTGGCGGACGCCGTTGAAAATCTCAGCAACCACATTGAAACCCTGGCAAAGAATCAGGATTACCTGATCAATATCCAGGAAAGAATGGCGGATATGATGGAACGCCAGGCCATTGCCGTTGAAAGAATTGTCGACCACCTGAATATCGCCCCCGGACCCGATGCTGAAGAATTTATGGAAGAAGATGAACCGGCCAGGACCTTTGAGCATCACTATGTCACCCCACAAAAATCCGAGCCGGATTCGGCTCTTTCTGTGGAAGCGCCGGTTACTGCCGTTGCTGAAACCGAAAGGCCCGTCATCCGGAAAAGGAAAAAACTGGTCGCTGAAAAAAAAGCTGAGGAGATGATCCCGGCATCAGGTCTTCTCGGCCGTGACGCGGTCATGGATATTATTTATACCATGCGCAGCCAAGGCGCCACCTTTGATCAGGTTGCCGCCCGTCTCATCGAACTTGGGCAGCCCACATTCTCCGGCCGCGGCGAATGGCATGCACAGACCATTCACAGGCTTTGCAATAAAAAATAAGCCGATCCGATCATGACGCATAAGAGCGGGGAAATGATTTCCTCCGGGCTCTTATGTTAAGGACTGCATATAGTCTTCCCACTCTGAGGGAAGAAGTCTTTTCTTTTTCGTATTGCACGCTTTGCAGCAGGCGGCCACATTGAATTTCTCCGTCCGGCCGCCCCTGGACAGCGGAATGATATGATCCATGGTCAGCTCCCCCGGCGGAAAGCTCTGCTTACAATAATGACAGATGCCTGAAGAGCGTTTCCGTTTCCACCATTGGCTTGACCTGAGCTTTCTGGCCTTGTCCCGCTCTTTTTTCAGAAAAGCTTCATCGGCAAACCCCAAGGACTGGTCCATGGCGTTAATAACCGAATTCAGAGAGGATCCGCTCATTCTCAACCCAGTTCCGGGTCACCTTGACAAAGAGTTTTAAAAGCTACTTTTTTCCCCAGCATTTCTTCGATGTCTTTTCGTGCTTTTTCCCCTATTTTGCCAGCATGGCACCTTTTTTCCGATAATGATGCCTTTCTGGGAATCCTTGATCACATGGATGCTGGCATGAATCAGGATGAGTCTTTTTTCAACGGTAAAGGCATCCACCGTAACCGCGCTGGAATAGGGAATTTCCATCCCGGTCAGCCGGAATACCTTTTCCCGGATCATCTCCTTGACCAAGAACCGCTCCGACACATCGGTCAATGTTTCTTCAGGATACAGCCTCGGGCCTTCCGGCAATGCATTCTCTATTTCCCTTAAAAGGTCTTCCACCTGGACCCCTTTTTCAGCCGAAACAGGGACAATGGCCTTGAATTCGTGAAGTTTTTGAAATTCCTCAACCAGGGCATACACCTGGTCCTTTCTTACAAGGTCGATTTTGTTCAACGCCAGAATCACTGTTTTTTCAATCGTTTTCAGTTGGGCCAGAATCAGTTTTTCCGCGGTATAATTCCTTGAAGCCGCGTCAATCATGAACAGGATCATATCCGCGTCTTCCATGGCCAGGATGGCCTGGTCAACGATTCTCCGGTTAAAAAGGCTTTTGCTCCGGTGAATTCCCGGGGTATCCATAAAAATAATCTGGGATAAGGGCCGGTTGACGATCCCCAGAATCCTGTCCCGGGTGGTCTGGGGTTTTTTGGAGGTGATGGATATTTTCTGCCCCAGAACCTGGTTGAGGAGGGTTGATTTTCCGGCATTGGGAGCGCCGATGATGCCGACAAATCCGGATCGGACATGCTTTTCGTCTGTATTATTCATTATTCCAATCCAGTAAATTCATGATTTCCTGTAATACCGTTTCTCTTCCCAGCTTTGTCTTGGATGAAAAAAGGATGGCGCTGCCGGTTTCCATGTTCATCAGGGCGCAAATGGCGGTAAGCCTTTTCTGTTGCTGGGTTTTTGACAGCTTGTCGGATTTGGTCAATATCAAAAGATAGGGCAGTTCATGGCCTTCCAGCCACTCCACCAGATCAAATTCCTCTTTTTCCGGGTCCCGGCGGATATCGATCAACAGGATCAATCCCAGAAGATTCTTCCGCCCGGAAAGATACAGATTGATCATGGGCTGCCATTGGGACCTGATTTTCTGGGATACCTTGGCATACCCATACCCGGGCAGATCCACAAAGGACAAATCCCCATTGATCAGAAAAAATTGATCAACTGGGTGCACCCCGGCTTGGCGCTGGTTTTCACCATGTCCTTCCGGTTCATCAGGGCATTGATCAAAGAGGATTTTCCCACATTGGAGCGCCCTGCAAAGGCGATTTCAGGAAAATCATATTCCGGGTACTGGGAGGGTTTGACCGCGCTCTTAACAAATTCGACGGTTTTAATGATCATTGTTTTTTTAAATAGCCTTCCACACGGTCCAGACCGGTTTTCAGGTTTTCCATGGAATTGGCATAGGAAAATCTCAGATAGCCCTCTCCGTTTGCACCGAAATCAATCCCCGGCGTCACCCCGACATGGGCTTTTCCAGGATATCCAGGGCAAGGGCATAGGAGTCGGTTGAAATGTGTTTGGCATTGACAAAGACATAAAAGGCGCCCGTGGGTTCCGTCGCCAGGCCGAATCCCATCCGCCTTAAACGCTCAATCATGTAAACACGGCGACTGTTGTAAGTTTCCCGCATGATCCGGGTTTCCTTGTCCGAATGTGCCAGGGCCGCGCCCTGCGAGCTGAACAACGGAATTGGCGCAGATGAAGAAATTCTGCTGCAGGACCTGCAGGGCCCGGACAAATTCCAGGGGTGAAATCAGATACCCCAGGCGAAGACCCGTCATGGCAAAGAGCTTTGAAAAGCCGTTGAGCACAAAGGCTTCATCGGTAAGCTCCAGGATGGAATGTTCTTTTCCTTCATAGACCAGGCCGTGATAGATCTCATCGGAAATAATATAAAGGTTGTTGGCCTTGGCCACATCCGCAATTTCTTTCATCCTGGCCTTAGGGATGACAATTCCCGTGGGATTGGCCGGGGAATTGATGAAAATCGCCTTGGTTTTTGGGGTAATCCTTTTTTGAACGGCCTCGGGCGTAAAAATAAAACCCTGGTCTTCATAAACCGGAACCGTCACCGGAACCCCCTGGACATAGGTGATAAAATTGGCATAGCAGGCATAATGGGGATCGGAAATGATGATTTCATCCCCGGGATTCACCAGGGCTGAAAACAAAAGCAGCATGGCCGGGGAAGTGCCCGAGGTCACCAGAATCCGGCCCGGGTCAATGACCGTGCCGTAGATTCTTTGATGATAATCGCTGATGGCTTCTCTCAGGCGGATATCGCCGAGGCTGTGGGTATAATGGGTCTGATTGCTTAAGAGCGCCTCTATACCGACTTTGTTGACACATTCCGGCACATTGAAATCCGGCTCCCCGATTTCCATATGAATGACATCAATTCCCGTTGCCTCCATTTTATGGATTTTTTCCAGGATCTCCATGACAATAAAGGGCGTGATGTTCCGGCATCGTTTTGCAGGTTCCATTTACAGCACCTTATTCAGCGGATATTCAATGATGCCTTCGGCGCCGGCCTTCAGGAGCTTTGGCACAAGATCCCGGACCAGCCCCGTATCCACGATGCTTTCAACGGAATACCAGTCTGAATTATACAGGGAAGCGATGGTGGGGGCATTCAGGCTCGGCAAAAGAGAAACCACCTTGGCGATTTTATTTTCCGGCACATTCATTTTGATACCCACCAGCTTTTCAGCCAGGAGGGCCCCTTGGAGCAGCATGGCGATCTGTTCTATTTTCTCCCGCTTCAGGGTGTTTTCCCAGGCTTTTTTATTGGCGATCAACTGGGTATTGGTCTGCATCATCTCATGGATCACCCTTAAATTATGGGCCTTGATGGTGCTTTCGGTTTCCGTGATTTCCACAATGGCATCGGCCAGCCCTGAAACGATCTTTGCCTCGGTGGCGCCCCAGGAAAATTTCACATTGACCTCAATATTTCTTTCCTTGAAAAACCGGGTGGTAAATTTGACCAGTTCCGTTGAAATGGTTTTTCCGGCCAGGTCTTCAAGGGTTTTGATGGAGGAGTCGTTGGCAACGGCGATCACCCACCGGGCCGGCCGGTTGCTGACCTTTGAATATACCAGATCCGTCACCACATGGACATCGGATTCATGCTCGGCTATCCAGTCAAGGCCCGTCAACCCGGCATCAATGACCCCGCTTTCCACATTGATGGACATTTCCTGGGCCCGGCACAGGGCGCATTCAATGGAATCATCGTTGATATCCGGGAAATAGCTTCTGCCCTCCACACTGATTTTCCATCCGGAGCGCTTAAAAAGATTGATGGTTGCGTCCTGCAAACTCCCCTTGGGAATTCCCAATTTAAGTATTTTTTCCATTATTTGTATACCTCATCCGGGTCAAACACAATTGACTCCGTTATCTTTAGATCATTGTCTTCCACCTTTGAAAAAAAACAGCTCTTATACCCTTTATGACAGGCTGCGCCGCCGATCTGCTCCACCCTCAGGAGAACGGTGTCCAGATCGCAATCCACCCGGATTTCCCTGACATGCTGGACATGGCCGGAGGTCTCGCCTTTGACCCATAAAGACTTTCGTGACCTGCTGTAGTAAACGGCCTTTTTCGTTTTCAGGGTTTCCTCAAAGGCCTGCTCGTTCATATAGGCCAGCATCAGGACCTCTCCGGTCCTGTAATCCTGGGCAATGGCGGGAATCAGTCCATGGTTTTTCTTAAAATCAAGTTTTATCATGACATCCAAACAACTCCCCCTGCATTTTGATATTTAAAACTGAATTAAATAACCGATATTGTTCAAAAAGTCAATTTTTAAAAAAAGGGCGCGGTTTCAAGGGGGGGTTGCCTTATAACCGGCAATCTGGTAAGAAGCAAAAAAAAATATAATATTAAACTGGGTATTATGGCTAAAATAAAAAGCAAATCCGAGGTAATCAAACAGAGGGGCAAAAAAAAAGAAACCCATTTCCTCCTCTCCTGCCTGAAATGGATGTTTGTTTTTTTTATCCTTTCGGGTCTTCTGGGAGTTGCAGGCCTTTTCGGTCTTTATTCGTATCTGAATCAGGACCTGCCCAAAATCAATACGCTCAACGATTACAGGCCGGCGTGGTCACCAATGTGTTTTCCGATGACGGCAGGAAGATCGGTGAATTTTTCGAGGAGAGAAGAATTGTCATCCCCTTGTCTGAAATGCCGAAAAACCTGATCAATGCCTTTGTTGCCGCAGAAGACTCCAGATTCCGGGAACACCCCGGCATCGACATTGTCTCCATCCTCCGGGCCTCCCTGAAAAACGTCCAAGCCGGCGGCATTGTCCAGGGAGGGTCCACCATTACCCAGCAGGTGACCAAATCCTTTCTCCTGACCCCGGAACGGACCTATAAGAGAAAACTCAAAGAAGCCATTCTGGCCTACAGGATCGAGAAAAATTTTTCCAAGGACGAGATTCTTTTTCTTTATCTGAACCAGATCTACCTGGGCCACGGCGCCTATGGCGTGGAATCGGCATCGGAAAATTATTTCGGGAAACATGCCAAGGACCTGAACCTGGCGGAGTGCTCCATGCTGGCCGGCCTTCCCCAGGCGCCCAGCAAATACTCCCCCTTCAGCTTTCCGGACAAGGCCAAGCAACGGCAGATTTATGTCTTGAACCGCATGAAGGAAGACAGCCTTATCTCCAATCTTGAGGCCACGGACGCCATTAATCTGAAGCTGGATATTAAACCGCGGAAGAACTGGTTCATTGAAAGCGTACCCTGCTATACGGAGCATGTCCGGCGGTATGTTGAAAAAAACTATGGCAAAGAGGCCCTTTACCAGCAGGGCCTTCAAATCCATACCGCCGTCAATATTGAACTTCAGAAATTCGGAACCGATGCCGTGACCCTGGGATTAACCGACCTGGACCGGCGCATGGGATACCGGGGCCCCCTGAAAAGCATTCCCGGCCTTCAGATCGAAAGCTTCTGCCGGGAAGTGTCCGAGGATATCGGAAATTCCATACTGGAGAATGGTGTTTCCTACCAGGGAGTTGTCCTCAGTGTTGATGATGATCATGCCCTCACCCGGGTCAGGGTGGGGGATTTCCAGGGCCTCATCAAACTGGAAACCATGACCTGGGCAAGAAAGCCCAACCCTGAAATTTTTGAATATGAGGCAAAAGTAAAAAAACCCTCCCAGGTTTTCAGAACAGGAGACGTTATCCTGGTAAAACTGCTCAATGATTCTGCAAAAACGATGCCCTTGAATTCACGCTGGACCAGGAACCCCTTGCAGAATCCGCCTTGCTGAGTATTGAAGCGGAAACCGGGCATGTCAAAGCCATGATCGGCGGCCGGGATTACAAGACCAGCCAGTTCAACCGGGCCTACCAGTCCCGGCGCCAGCCGGGAAGCGCCTTCAAACCCGTTGTCTATGCCGCAGCCCTGGATAAGGGATATACGGCGGCCACCGTCATCATTGATTCCCCTATTATCTTTGAAGATCCCTACAGCGATAATATCTGGAAGCCCAGAAATTACGGGGAAAAATTTTACGGCCCCACCCTTTTTCGCGAGGCCCTGGCAAAATCCAGGAATATCATCACCATTAAAATCCTTCAGGATATCGGAATCGATTATGTCATTGATTATGCAAAAAACTGGGGATCACTTCGGAAATAGGCCGGAATCTGTCCGTCGCCCTGGGTTCCTCCGGCCTTTCCCTGCTTGAACTGGTCAATGCCTATTCCGTATTTTCCAACCTGGGATATTTTATTGAACCCGTCTTTATCACAAAAATCGAGGACAGGGACGGGAAATTGCTGGAAAGCTCCCAACTGGTACGGAAAAAAGTCATTGACATGGGAACGGCCTATATCATGACCAGTCTCCTGGAAAGCGTCATCAAAACAGGAACGGGGAAACGGATTCTGGCCCTTAACCGGCCTGCCGCAGGGAAAACCGGAACCACCAACAACCTCCATGATGCATGGTTTATCGGATATACGCCCAGATACACCACCGGCGTCTGGGTCGGGCTGGACCAGGAAGGCCCCCTCGGCAAAGACGAAACCGGTGCAAAGGCCGCGGCCCCCATCTGGCTCGAATACATGCAAAAGGCCCTGGAAGGGAAACCGGTCCGGTCCTTCACGGTCCCGGAAGGCATTGTCTTTGCCAGAATTGACGCTAAAACCGGCCTTCTGCCCAGTGAAAATTCCAGAGAAACCATCTTTGAATGTTTTAAGGAAGGCACTGTCCCGACCGAGTCCACCCCTCGGGCGGATAAGGCATCTGATGCTGAAGAGCTTTATAAGGAAGGGATCTGACCTGAAGGCCGCTTATTTCCCGTATTTATCTTATCGTATCCGCATATTTCAATTTCATCCATGGAAAGGTGTTCATCCACGCGGATCTCAAATTCATGTTTTGGATATTTCATTTTCAAGTTTTTCATATTGCCGTTCTTCTCTCCCCTCAGCCGGGATAGCGATCTTGGATGGACCGTCAGTTTAAGTGAGCCTGCGCTGAGAAGCGCCGGACATCGATCCAGTTTTTCACACACCTGATCATACAGGAGCCCGGAAAAAACAAGATGCCCAAAGGCCGGGTGCCAGGGCCCGGCAAGCACCGTGGCCGGGTCATCCATCATCTCCGATGCCTGGAGTCCCATGCGGATCACCTCCACACCCGCGGCCCGGAATATCTGATACATTTTTTTGACCAGCCGGACCGCCTCGGACAGATCCAGTGGATGATACCGGCCTTGGGCATACCATTTTTCCATGGGGCTGCCCCTGAGCACCATCAACGGATAGATTCTTGCAAAATCCGGGGAAAGACCGGCAATTCTTCTTGTACTCTCCAACAATACTATTTCATTGTCCCCGGGCAAGCCGACCATAACCTGGACCCCGATTTTTACGGGAATCTGCCTGAGCAGCCCCAGGGCATTGACGGTATCAAGGTGGGTATGCCCCCTTCCGGAAGCCTTAAGAACATCATCATTCATGGACTGAACCCCTATTTCAACGGTGGATACGGGGTATGGGGCAATAAGCCGGAGGGTTTTTTCCGTGATGGTATCCGGGCGGGTGGAAAACCGGATGCCGTCGATTTGATTTTCAAGGATAAGGGGCATTGCATAATCCAGCAGACAAAGGAGGGTTTCAGGGGCAAGCCCGAGAAAATTTCCGCCGAAAAAAGCGATTTCCACCTTTTTTCGCCCGCGCTTGAATTGCAGGTACCGGCGGACCGCTTCCTGAATCTCAAAAGGGGCGGGAATGGGCCGGGCGTTTTGCGTGATAATGGACTGGTTGCAGAAGGCGCACTGGTGGGGGCAGCCGGAATGGGGAATAAAGATGGGGATGATCAGGGGTTTTTCCTGCGGATTCATCATCAGCCCGTCAGGAACGAATCTCTTTCAGGGTCTGTAATGTTTTCCGGGCCGTGTCCTGCTCCGCGGCTTTTTTTGTTTTCCCAAAGCCCCTGGCTTCAAGGCCGAAAAAACTCAAATGTATCTCAAAGGTTTTATCATGATCCGGTCCCGTCTCGTTCACCACCACATAACAGGGTGTGGCAACCCCTCTTTCCTGGGCATATTCCTGAAGCCTGCTCTTATAATCAACCGTCTTTTCATTCAGCACCATTTCCTCCAGCCTTTCATTGAAAAGACGGAGAATCAGTCCGCATCCCTGTTCAAAGCCGCCATCAAGATATACCGCCGCAATCACGGCTTCAAAAGCATCGGACAGGATGGAATTTTTGTCATGGCCCCGGGAAATCGCCTCCCCCTTTCCCAGCCGGATGAACCTTCCAAGGTCAATACTCCTTGCCGTTTGCGCCAGAGCCGGTTCGCTGACTAGGGTGGCCCTTAATTTGGAAAGCTCCCCCTCTTTTTTTAAAGGGCTTTTTTCCATTAAAAGCTGGGCGATACAAAGGCCGAGAACGGCATCCCCCAGGAACTCGAGCCTCTCATTATCCGAATCGCAGGAACCCTGGTTCTCATTGAGGTAGGACCGATGGCAAAGGGCATTGTTTAAAAATGATCGGTTTTTAAACCCATACCCTAAATTTTTTTCAAGAATGCATAAATCCGCGCCGGCTTCCTTTTGCTTCTCCAGAAAGGCATTTAAGGCTTTGAATACATAGAAACCGATGTTCAGGTTGTTTTTCCCCCTGCCCAAAAAAACGCCTTCATTAAATGATCCGTGAAAATCCGAACCCCCGGTAGGAATCAGTTTCTTTTTT
Source organism: Desulfobacula sp. (assembly GCA_012031875.1). GTDB lineage: Bacteria > Desulfobacterota > Desulfobacteria > Desulfobacterales > Desulfobacteraceae > Desulfobacula. The sequence goes on along the minus strand of JAAUSZ010000030.1, from coordinate 17,772 downwards.
GCACACAGGGTTTCATAAAAGGACGTCAGGGGGTCGCTATGATCCGTATAATACACCTCCATGCCGCCAAGGCCGTATCCGATAAGGGTATCGATAAATTCTTCGGCCTGATCGCTCCTGCTGAAGGACAAAAGCCCCGGATGGGCCAATACGGGAATCCCGCCTGCATCCAGAACAACCCTTACCGCCTCCTCACAGGATATCTTGTATTTGTCCACATAGGCGGGCCTGCCCTTGCCGAGATATTTGTCAAAGGCCTCATCAAAGGTTTCCACATATCCCAGTTCCTTCATTAACTCGGCGATATGAGGCCGGCCGGTCTGATCCGCACCAAACCGTTTTTGGACTTGGTCCATACCGATCTTGATCCCAAGAAGGTTTAACTTCTCGATGATTTTCGGATTTCTCTGTATCCTGGCCTCTTTTGCAGCATCCAGGACGGCATTGAGGGTTTTGTCGTAAACGCTGAACCCGTACCCTAAGAGGTGGATGCTGCCAAGCTCTTTAAAACCGGGCGGAGGCTCGCAACTGATTTCAACGCCGGTAATAAATTCCAGGCAGGTGCAGGGAGGCTGGTTTAAGATTTCAAGGACACCGTCGATGGTGTCGTGATCGGTAATGGAAATCGCCTCAAGCCCGATCTCCCGGGCCAGGGATAGGATTTCCAAAGGAGAAAGCGAACCGTCCGAGGCTGTTGAATGGATGTGAAGGTCTATCAAAAAGTGATCCTGCTCCGGTTAGATTCCCAGGGCCTTTTCCATATCCTCTTCACGGGTCTTGCAGTCAATGCACTGGGTGGTGACAGGTCTTGCCTTGAGGCGCTGGATGGAAATTTCTTCATCACAGGTCTCGCATATCCCGAAGGTCCCGTTCTCAATCCGCTCGAGCGCATTCCTGATTTTTTTGATCAATTTATGTTCACGGTCCCTGATTCTCAATTCAAAGCTCCGGTCTGCTTCATGGGAAGCCCGGTCTGTGGGATCTGCGAAATTCTCTTTGGGTTTTGTCATTCCGGTAACGGTATTGTCGGCATGGGAAAGGAGCTCATTAAGTCTCTCTGCCAAAAGATTCCTAAAAAATTCCAAATCTTCTTTTTTCATAGCCTATCCCCTTTGTCTTTAATAAAAACATCTAAAAGTCAGATATTATACAAACAATTAAAAAAATGTAAAGAATTAAAGTGGCGCCTTTTGCCGATGTTTTATCCACAGGGTTATCCTGAGCTATTCTTCATCTGACCCACCGAGATTAAACAACTGGCGGGTGACATTGAGATAAAGGGAATCGTCCCGGTGGCATCCGGTATTGCGCAGAAACCGGATGGGGTCATGGATGGTTCTGCTGGCAATGGCCTGGGTCATGCGGTGGATGGCCTCCATGTCTTCCTTTGTCAGGTGTTTCATCCCGGAAAGGGTTTTTTTACATTCCATTTCAACAATGGATGTCATTTTATCGTTCAAGGCCTTGATGGTCGGCACAACCGCGAGGCTTTCCAGCCATCTTTGAAATTTAAGGACCGCCTCGTCGATGAGCCGCTCCGCCTTTACCGTCTCTTTTTCCCTTTGTTCAATATTGGATTCCACAATGTTCTTCAGATCATCGATATCATAAACATAGGCATTGGAAATGGAATTGATCTTCGGATCAATATCCCTGGGTACGGCGATATCGATAAAAACAAGGTCCGGTGATGCCGCTTTTTCATGACCCGCCGGACCTGATCATGGGTCAGGACATAGTCTGTGGCCCCGGTGGAACTGATGATGATATCCACATGAATCAATGCATCTTCGCGTTCTTCAAATGTGACGGCCTGGCCGCTGAATTTTTCAGCAAGGGCCACCGCATTTTTAAAGGTCCGGTTGGCCACCACAATCTCTTTGACATTATTGGACAAAAGGTGTTCCACTGCAAGCTCGGCCATTTCCCCGGCCCCCAGCAGGAGGACTCTTTTTTCGGAAAGATCGGTGAATATCTTGTTGGCCAGTTCAATGGCGGCGTAACTGATGGAAACCGCATTGTCGCCGATCCCGGTTTCCCTCCTTACTTTTTTGGCTATGCTGAAGGATTTATGCATGAGCCGGTTTAAAAGGACCCCTGAGCAGCCCTGGTCCACCGCGAGCCGGTAAGCCTGCTTGATCTGGCCGAGGATCTGGGGTTCCCCGATCATCATGGAATCCAGGCTGGATGCCACCCTAAACAGATGGCGGATGGCCTCATCTCCCATATAAATATACAGGGCGCCTTTAAACTCTGAGCTATTAATTTTTTTAAGGCGGGAAATGAATTCTATGATTTTCCCGGTCCGGTCCTTTTCGGCCTGGGTATCGGCCTCCGGGATAAAGAGGACCTCGGTCCTGTTGCAGGTGGAAAATACGAGTCCTTCTCTGATATCCTGATCTTTTTTTAAAAAATCAAGGGCAAGAAGGGTTTCCTCACTGGAAAAGGATAATTTTTCCCTCAGTTCCACCGGTGCGGTCTTATGGTTTAACCCGATTAATATAATATCCGGCATTGTTCTTTCTTTATTTTGTGAAGGTGTCGTGATGCCCGCCAATGAGGAGATTTATACCGATAAAGGTAAATATGATGATAAAAAAGCCAAAGATGGCCATGATGGCTGATTTCCGGCCCCGCCACCCCGAATAAAAACGAAGGTGCAAAAGGGCTGCATAGATCAGCCAGGTTCCCACGGAAGCCACTTCCTTAGGGTCCCAGCTCCAGAACCTGCCCCAGACGGCCTTGGCGTAAATGAACCCTGTCACAAGCCCGATGGTCAACAGGGCAAACCCGGTAGTGAGGCAGGTATATCCGACATCATCCAGAAAATCCAGGGAAGGAAGCCGCTTGAAAAAAAATCCCGGGGTCTTGGTTTTAATCCCTTTTTCCTGAAGCAGGTATAAGATTCCCGTACCACAGGCAAGAGCCAAGGCAGCCTCACCCGTAAAAATCAGAAAAATATGGGAATAGAACCAGAATCCTTTAAAAATTTCATTTTTCTCAGCAGGCGCCTCCGGGATCAGCAGGGCAATCCCCATGATAATGGACAAAAGAGCCGAAGCAAACACCCCCAGGATTTTAAAATCGGATTTAAACTGAACAAACAAAAACATGCATCCCAGGGCAAAGGCTGAAACGGAAAGGCTCTGAGACAAATTCTGGATAGGGATGAACCGGGTGGAAAGAGTGTACACCGCCATGCTGATAAAATGAAGCAAAACACCGGATAAAAGAAGATATAACCCTGCTTTCTGGTATCTATTTTTCCGGCTGACCAAAAACCCCGCGTACCCTGCCATACTCAAGAAATAAATCACAGTGGTTGTCTGCAACAGAAGACCGGCAATCTGAACATTCATTCATCCCCCCTTGAGGAAATTAGTTCCTCATATGCATATCCTTTTCCGAAAATTTCATGCAGGATCAGATCAATGGTAATGGTATCCCCTGCCCTGATGAGATCAAGGAGGCCCCTGTCCAAAAGATTTGAGAACGCCTGTCTGTGTTCCTCCGGCGCATGCCCTGCCGCCAGGAGCTTTTTTTCTGATATTGGCCGTCAAACACAATAACCGGGCATAGCCCTGATCTAAAAAACCCTCCAGGTCCCGCCGGATTTTTTTGGCCACGGCCGGACTTGTTCCCGAGGTTGAAACCGCGATAATGAGCTCCTCCCTTTCCAGGGTGGCGGGCACCAGGAAATCGCTATCATCAGGCGCATCCGCGACATTGCACAGGATATGGGAAGCAGACGCGTCTTTTTTTATTTCCTGGTTGAGTTCTGCATTGTCGGTGGCCGCAAAAACGAAAAACATTCCCTTGATATCCTTTTTTTCATATCTTTTTTCGACCAGGACAATGGATGTTTCCTTTAACCCGTCCTTTTTCTTTGCAAACCTTTCACTGACCACCTTGACGCGGGCGCCGCATTTTTCAAGGGTCAATGCCTTTCTGATACCCACAGGCCCCCCGCCGACCACCAGGCAATTTTTATTTTTCATATCCAGAAAAACAGGATAATATCTCATTGTCTTCCTTTATTTAACCCCTTGTCTGCACAAGTGGATTAATATATATTGCTCTAGGATTTTTTTCAATATCAAAGCGCTTAATTAGGGATATTCCATGATCATTGATGCCCATACTCATATTTTCCCCGAAAAGATCAAACAGGACCGGTCTGTTTATTTTAACGGAGAACCTGAATTCCAACTGCTTTATAATTCCCCCAGGGCCAAAATCAGCCTTGCGGATGAACTGATACAGTCCATGGACATCCACAAGGTGGACGTGTCCGTCGTCTGCGGATTCCCCTGGCGAAACCCGGAACTGAGCAGGCAGAACAATGACGTCGTCATTGAGGCGGTCCGGACTTTTCCAGGCAGGCTCAAGGGCCTTGCCTGCTTTGACGTGGCATGGAAAGGGGCGGCGGCTGAGACAAAACGCTGTATTGATGGAGGGTCTCAGCGGTGCAGGAGAACTTGCTTTTTATCTTTCCGGGATTGACAAAGAAGCCCTGTCCTTTCTTGATCCGGTAATGGCCGTGCTAAGGGAGAACGGCAACCTGCCCTGCATGATCCACACCAATGAGCCGGTGGGCCACCCCTATCCGGGGAAAACCCCCATCACCCTGGAACAGATCTATACCCTGGCCCAAACCTTTCCGGACAACAGAATCATCCTGGCCCATTGGGGCGGCGGCATTCTTTTTTACAATATTATGAAAAAGCAGGCCAAAGAGACCCTGAAAAATATCTGGTATGACACAGCTGCCTCACCCTTTTTATTTGATTCGCAAATTTATGACATGGCCGCCATTGCCGGCGTGATCGAAAAAGTGCTGTTCGGCACCGATTTCCCATTGCTGACCCCGGACCGGTATTATCAGGATTTGGACAATTCCCGGATCACCCCCCGTCAAAAAGAGATGGTATTGGGAGAAAATGCCGGCCTGCTGTTTGGATAGCGGGTTTCTGAGTTTCCGGGCAATTGGTGGAACCAATGATTACCAGCGGTCTGTTATATTTCCGTTATTGGGCACCAAAATACCGGCATGGACAATAACCGGTCTAAATAATTTCCATTATTTAAAACCATGGGAACACCGGAATTGATCCGTTGATCCGTAAAATACTATGATTTAAGCCGGTTATGTTTTTTTGTAAATATATTCCATTACCGGCAAGCTATTTGCTAACCAGCCCCATGGCACAATAAAGGAAACCGGTTGGTTTTTAAATATTTTTACACCCTTAAAACAAGGAGCAAGGATATGATCGTTGGAATTCTTAAAGAAATCAAACCCCAGGAAAATCGTGTGTGCATGACTCCGTCCGGAGTTGATATGATGAAAAGAAGAGGCCATACGGTTTATGTTGAAAAAAACGCGGGTATGGGTTCCGGATTTGAAGACAAAGAATATGTGGAAGCCGGAGCAACCATTCTCAATACTGCAAAAGAAATTTACGCGGCTTCCGATATGGTCATGCATGTCAAAGAACCTCAGCCGTCGGAATTCGCCATGGTCAAAAAAGACCAGATCCTTTTTACCTATCTTCATCTGGCTGCGGATAGGGACCTCACCCTCGCTCTTCTGAAAACAGGCTCCATCGGCATTGCCTATGAAACCATTGAAGACCGCAAGGGCGGATTGCCCCTGCTCGCCCCCATGAGCGAGGTGGCCGGAAGGCTCGCGGCCCAGCAGGGAGCAAAATATCTTGAAAAAACCTTTGGCGGAAGAGGGTTGCTTCTGGGCGGCGTCACCGGCACCCCGTCCGCGGATGTTCTCGTGATCGGCGGCGGAGTGGTCGGTATCCATGCAGCAAAGGTGGCCTGCGGCATGGGGGCCAATGTCACCATCCTGGATATGAATATTGACCGGCTGAGATATCTTTCTGAAATCATGCCGGCCAACTGCCGGTCTCTCATGTCCTCTCCCGCATTGATCCGGGAATTGGTCAAAAAATCGGATCTGGTGATCGGAGCGGTGCTGGTGGCCGGTGCAAAAGCCCCAAAATTAATTACCCGGGACATGCTTAAAACCATGAAAAAAGGCTCCGTCATCGTGGATGTGGCCATTGATCAGGGCGGGTGTTTTGAAACCTCAAGGCCGACCACCCATAACGAGCCTGTCTATGAAATCGACGGGGTCATCCACTACAGTGTCGCCAATATGCCCGGAGCCGTTCCCCTAACCTCAACCATAGCCCTGACCAATGCCACCCTGCCCTATGCCTTAAAAATAGCCGATAAGGGATGGAAAGCGGTTTGCGAGGACAAGGGATTTGCAAAAGGAATGAATTATATCGGAGACAAACTGGTGTGTAAACCGGTTGCAGATGCGCTTAACCTGGAATATTCAGATCTTGAAAGTCTGATATAATTTTATCGGGATAAGACACCCCCGCCCCGGGGGTGTCCTGTCTTTTGACGGACAGCCGGAAAATCGTCCGGGTGTTCAAGCCTCAGGAATCCTGATCGTAAAGACCGTTCCTTTTTCCCTGATACTCCGGACATCAATTTTCCCGCGGTGATACTGGACGATATGCTTGACAATGGCAAGGCCAAGACCTGTCCCGCCTTCGTTGCGGCTCCTGGATCTGTCCACCCGGTAAAAGCGGTTGAAAATCTGGGGCAGATGCTCCTTATCAATGCCGCATCCGTTATCCTGGACAATAATATCGGTAAACCCGCTGTTTTGAACCGCGATTATGGAAACGGCCTTGTTTTCCGGGCTGTATTTGACGGCATTGTCTACCAGATTAAGGATGGCCTGTTCCATGAGAATGGGATCCACCATGACGGTGAGTTCCTCGGGGCAATCAACCCCCAGGATGATGTTTTTAGCCCTGAGGGCGCCTTCACAGGAATTGACTGCGCTGTGGATCAGATTTGCCAGGTTGTGGCGTTCAAAAAGGATATGAGTGCCCTGGAGGCGCTCAAGCCTTGAGAGCGATAGAAGATCATCGATCAGGGCAACCATGCGGTTGACGTTTTTTTCAATAATATTTAAAAATTTTCCGGCTTCTTGAGTATTGTTTTCCGCCAGCATCTCCTGAAGCGTTTCAATAAACCCCTGAATGGATGTCAAAGGGGTTTTCAGTTCATGGGAGACATTGGCGGCAAATTCCTTGTGCATTTTTTCCAGGCGCCTGATCCGGGTGATATCATGAACAATAATCAAGGTTCCCATGCGCCGGTTATGGGTATCGTAGAGAGCCGAAGAATGGATATTCAGGATCAAATCCTCATCTCCTGATATCAGGATGTCCTCCTCCACCGGCTCATGGGTGTCTAAGGCCTTCTGGATGAACCTCTGGAATTCCACATTTCTTGCCGCCTCCAGAATATACCGGGCCTTAAGCTCATGCGCGGCAAAACCGAAAATCTTTGCCGCGGCCTGGTTGATGGTGATGATCCGCTGGTCCTTGTCAATGGCAATAACCCCTTCCTGCATACTGGCATGAACGGCTTCCAGCTCCCGGCTCCGGTTTTCAAAGGCTCTGATCTTCTCATCCAGGCCTTCGGCCATATGATTCATGGTGACGGCCAGCTCAGCCAGCTCTTCGGAATCCGGCACCGCCATCCGCGCGCCCAGGTTTCCCTTAGCAAATTCTGCCGCACCTTTTTTCATCTCCTCCATGGGCCGGGTTATCTGTCTTGATACGAAAAGGCTCACCAGGCCGGCAACGAGAGCGGCCCCCAGCATGGCAAGGAAGATGCTGTTCCGGACAGACCTTATTTTATCGTCAATCACGGACACGGAAAGGGAGGTCCTGACAACGGCAATAAGGGTTCCATCCTTTATTACGGGCAGGGCAATATACATCATGTTCTTGTCGAGTGTTGAGCTGTATCTCCTGGAAACACCTTCTTTGCCTTTAAGGGCCGCGATGATTTCAGGCCGTGTCATGTGGTTTTCCATGAGGTCTGTCGAACCGAAAGAGTCACCGATCACCGAACCTGAAGGCAGAATGACCGTCACCCTTGTTCCTGTGGCGCCTCCGACGTTCTTGCACTGATCGTCAATAGCCTTCATGTTTTGGGGCTCAACCGCAAGAATATCGGCAAATTGATTCTGCAAAAGCTTTGCCCGGACCATCAATTCCTTTTCGGAATTCTCAAGAAAAAATGTCTTAAAATGGCTGGTTGAATAGGATGCCACCGCAGAAAGGGAAAGGACAATAATCACCAGGAACGAAGGAAAGATCTGCCGGATGAGCCTTGTTTTTTTTTTCATGGAGGCTATTCCCTGAACCGGTAGCCGACGCCCCTGACGGTTTCAATCACCTCGGCATAATGTTTAAGTTTTTTGCGCAGGCCCACGATCACCACATCAATACTTCTTTCCGTCACGGCATAATTCTCCCCCCGGATGGCATCCACAATCTGTCCCCTGGTAAATACCCAGCCCTTCTTATCCGCCAAAAAGGACAAAAGTTCAAATTCCGAAAGGGTCAGATCCAGGGCGTTTCCTTCAAGGGTAACCACATGCCGGGTCCGGTCAATGATCAGATCCCCTTCCTGCCTTATCTTTTCAGATTCGGTCTCGGATTCTTTCCGCCGCCGACGCAGAATGGCCCGGATCCTTGCCGTCAGGACCTTGGGGCTGAAAGGCTTTGAGATATAATCATTGGCCCCCAGTTCAAGGCCCGTGATGATATCGGATTCCTCGCCCTTTGCCGTCAGAATGACAATGGGCAGATCGCGGGTCTGGTCATTGCTTCTCAGATAGCGGGTCACCTCAAGGCCGTCCATTCCGGGCAGCATGAGATCAAGAACAATCAGATCGGGCCGGGATTGTTTAGCGATTTTAATGGCCTGTTCTCCGGCTTCTGCCGTCAGGATGGAATATCCCTCATTTTTCAGGTTGTATTTGATCAATTCAATGATGTCTTCTTCATCATCAACAATCAGAATGGTTTCTTTTGTCATTTTTTCCCCGATATCTTTTGCCTGCGTTTGCCGTTTATGCGGCCCCTTGTCTGTCAATTTATTCCGCAGCCCCGCATGGTCCTATCTGTGCCTGACGATTTCCCCCTCTATGAGATAAATGACCTCTTCGGCAATATTGGTGGTATGATCCCCGATCCTTTCCAGATGCCTTGAAATCAGATACATATTGATGATTTCCCCCACCATTTCAGGCCGGCGCTGGATATCTTTTTTCATGGTTTCATAGGCCTCGTTTCTCATGGCATTCACAATCTGATCCATATCCCGGACATCATAGGCCATATCCACATCCATGCGGACCAGGGCATCCAGGCTCTTTTTCAGCATTTTTGCAGCCTGGTCCGCCATGGGGGCATAATCATATTTGAATATTCCCGGGTCATGGGAAGAAATGATAAACCGCTTGGCTATATTGCATGCATAGTCCGCAATCCTCTCAAGATCGTTATTGATTTTTATTACGGCCACAATAAAGCGCAGATCCGTTGCAACGGGCTGATGCAAGGCCAGAATTTTTAAACACTCCTCCTCCACCTCAATCTCCCGCCGGTCAATCTCGAAATCCGTATCCATAATATGCTGGGCCAGCACCTGATCCCCTGTTCTGACCGCATGGATGGCTTTTTGGAACCTGTCTTCCACCATGGCTCCGAGACAGAGGATCTCTTTTTTAATTTTTTCCATTTCCCTTAACAGATGAACGCTCATCCCTTATCTCCTTACCCCGTCAGGGTTGATCAGCTTGTTTTCTCCATGTTGCGCTTAAGTCAGGAAATTACAACAATTATATTAGAATTCTGTTAAACTTATGTTAAAGCCGGATTAAAATCATGAGGCGATAATTTTTTCCAGATAGAGGATATTGCCTTTTTCATTGTATGAATAACTGCTGAAGTAGGTTCCCATGATGATGATGCCGCGGCCGTGTTCCTGATCATCAACAAGGCTTTCATTGCTCTGTTCCCGCCAGTCAAATCCCTTTCCTTCGTCCTCCACCATCATTTTGATCACTTCTTTATCAACGATGCTTAACTCAAATCTGACCATTTTCCCGGGATCACTGTCATTCCCGTGCCGGACGGCATTGGTCAGTCCTTCCCGGATAACAAGCTTGATGGGAAACAAATGCTTTTCAATTCCGGAAACGGAAGCGCGAAGATACTGCTCCACCTCCCGGCATACCGCGTCAATATTTTTCATGGTGGAAGAAAAATCGAACCGGATGGAATCGTCTGCCTTTAAAATATCAAAAACATTTTTTCCGGTAGACATCACACCTCCACGCAAAGGACAACAATATCATCCTCAGGCAGCCCCTCTTTTCCGAAAAGGTGATTGATCAGCGCTGCCGGCGCCTTTTCATAGGAATCTCCCGCGACTTTCCGGTAAACGGGAAGGAGGCTGTCTGCCCCGTTTATCCAGGTAATCTTGTTTTCAGCAGATTCGACAAGCCCGTCCGAATAAACGAAAAAGCGGTCCCCCGGCGATACGGTAAGGCTCCGGGTGCCGAAATGGGCGTCCTTGAACATCCCCAGGATATCGCCCTCCGTCTTGATCAGAAACGGTTCTCCCTCTACCGGCAGGCAGACCACCGGCGGATGTCCCGCATTGATGATGGTTAATTTATGCGTGGTCCTGTTGAGATGCATATAGCAGGCCGTCAGATATTTTCCGGCAGGCATGATTTCCACAAGGACATCATTGATCATCTTAATACTTTCAAGGGGCGAATACACCGGGGTGCAGTTCTGGGCCAGCAAGGCTTTTACCGAGGCGGTAAAATAGCTTGTTTTGATATCATGGCCGGAAAAATCCGCCACAAAATATCCTTTTATGTTTTCCGTAATATTCAGAATATCGTAAAAATCGCCGCCGGCCTCTTCCAGGGCCTTGTAATAGACACCGAACCGGGCGCCCGGATGGTCTGCCGGCGTCGGCAGCATGGAGACCTGGGCCTCGGTCAACTGCCTGAGCTTGGCTGCCTGGCCGGCAATAAGCGAATTGGTGGCAATGGAGAGCTTCAGGTGAATCCTGACCCTTGCCAGGACCTCAAGGGGATGAAAGGGCTTTGTAATATAATCCACCGCACCCAGATCAAATCCCTTTAATTTTGAATCGACCTCGCTGACGCCCGTCAGAAACAAAACCGGGATGGCATTGGTTTCCGAATCGTCTTTGAGTTTCCGGATCACATCGAATCCGTTTTCACCGGGCATTTCAATATCCAGAAGGATCAGGTCCGGTTTTTCCTTCAAGGCAATGGCCCTGGCCTCGGGCCCATTGTCCGCACAAAATATTTTATAGCCCTCTTTGGACAGGGATTTTTCAATGAGTTTCAGATTCAACCGGTTATCATCCACCGCGAGTACCGTATAAGGCTGCTGTTGTTCCATGGCTCACGCCCTTTCTTCTTATCCGCCCATGGATGGGTTAAGGGCGTTGACCTTGGCTTCAAGATCCTGGATATAGACATTGAAATTATCAAGGCTGCCGCCTTTGGCCTGCATTTCCATTTCCCTGGTAAGGGAGAAAATGTCATCCAGCCCCAGATTCCCGGCCGCCCCCTTGATGGAATGGGAAGCAGCGGCCGCATCGGCAGGCCTGTTGTCTGAAATGCCTTTTTTGATTTTTTCAATGTCTGAAAGAGTGGTGGTTATAAAAAGCTCAACAAGCTCTTTGGCCTCATCTTCATCGATCTCCAGCCGTGATGCAATACCGGCAACATCCATAAGGGCTCCTTGGTTGAAATGTGAAAAGGAAAAGATTAGAAAAATTATACGGTTATTTTTTCTTCTTGTAAACCTTCACAAAAAAATCAAACGGCTTTTCTAAACCGGTATTTTTATGGTCTGGTTATTTAAATTGACAAAAGCCATATAAGAATCATGTTAGTACACCAGGAAAAAAAGCCTATAAAAAAGGAGACCTCCATGAAAAAAGACAGCCATGATTTTATTCAGAAATACAAAGGCTTGGGTGCCTTTGGCCTTGACCGGGAAACCGATGAAGAAACGCTTATGTTTTATCTTCAGAAATTTTCAGAAGATCTGTTCTTAAAAACATTCATTCCGAGATTGCCGGACAGTGAACTTGAAGAAATCTACCTCTTCATTAACGCTAAACTCAAACAGCATATCTCTGAAGATGAATATCACAGCCTTTTTTTAAAGGACCGGTGAATATAAAACAAGATTTTCCTCACGGGGTGGCCGGACCTTTCAAGTGAGGATTGATTGTGATCTGGTTATTTTTGGTTATTTATAGTAATTTTTACCAATAAAATATTTTTATAAAATAAATTATTGACAAATACTTACTATAAATATATAAACTCAGCCATGAAGCTTATGATTCAAAAAAATAGTCCGATCATGGATAATGAAAGGAAATTGTTGACCTAAAACAAACCCCATCTCCTTGGCAAGCATTATCCAGCAGCCTGTTCTGCCCCGACCCTGGCAGAACAGGCTGCACTTTTCCGCTAAATTTTTGAAAGAGTGCTTCAGAGTCTTTACAAAGACCCATCTCCCTTATATGATCAATTCAATCGGATTAAAATCATAGGTCAAGGACAATAGAGCGCTTCAGTAAAAAATAATGACGCGCAGAAAAAGGGGGAGACCGGTCATGGAGGAAATGTATTCAACCAGAGAAATTGCAAAATTCTTAAATATCAACGAAAAAATGGTCTATTCCCTCATTTCGGAAAAAGGGTTACCGGCGTCCAAAGTGACCGGAAAATGGCTTTTCCCCATCAACCTTGTCCGCCAGTGGGTAGAAGCCGGCACGGAAAATTTTCCCCAGACGGCAAAGCTGCCCCCTTATCACGGCCTTGTTCTCATTGCCGGCAGCAATGATCTTCTCCTCGATAAAATCATCTCAACCTTTAATATCAAACACGAAAAGCACATGGCCCTGTTTGGCATGGCCGGTTCCCTGGGCGGGTTACGGGCATTGAAGCAAAACCTCTGCCACATTGCCTCAAGCCATCTGATTGGGGATAATGACGAGTACAATTTTCCGTTTTTAAAAGATGAACTGAACCAGATCCCCGCGGTTGTCAATTTCTGTTTAAGGGAGCAAGGCCTTATCGTTCAGAAGGGAAACCCCAAAACCATCATGTCCGTAAAAGACCTTGGCCGGCCTGATATCAGAATTGTCAACCGGCAGCTCGGCACCGGTACGCGGAAACTGTTTGATCATCTGCTGAAAGCGGCGGAGATGAAAGGCGAGGACATTAAGGGATATGAATCCACGCTGTCCAGACACATGGATGTGGGCCTGGAAATCCTGAACCAGAGAGCCGATGCCGGCCCCGGTATCCGGCCCGTGGCCAATATCCTCGGGCTTGATTTCATTCCTGCCTGCTGGGAACGGTTTGATCTTCTCATCAATAAGGACCGGTTCTTTGACCAGGGCATCCAGCTTTTCCTGTCCCTCTTAAAGGGAAAGGTGATTCAGGAAACGGCAGAGGCCTACGGCGGCTATGACCTTTCCATGACCGGGAAAATGGTTTACCCGGCCTCGGCGCCTGAAACAGATTGAGTTTCCCTATCCTTTTATTGTCATAATGGGTTCATATTGGTCATCCTTTTTATAAGTTTTCCCATGCCTGTCTTTTATTATTGACTATCTCCCGGCATTAACATATTCAAATCCTGTTCCGTCCGGCGATTTCATTATATAAACGAAAGGAGACCCTTATGAAATTATGTATAAACTGCCTGTCCTTCATTGCCCTTGTTTTCCTCTTAGCCCCTTTGTGCCTGTCTGCAGAACCCGTGAAACTCTATGCCGCGGGAAGTTTAAAGGCAGCCCTGGGGGATGTGACCGCGTCCTATGAAAAAATCTATAATATCAAAGTGGCCACCCAATTCGGTCCCAGCGGGCTTTTAAGAAAAGCCATTGAAGACGGTGAAACAGCCGATGTTTTTGCCTCGGCAGATATGACCCACCCGGAAAAACTTGCATCCGGAGGATGGGGAGACCGTGTTGTGCAGTTTACCCGGAATCAGCTCTGCGTATTGGCCCGGCCCGAAATAGAAATGACCACCGAAACTCTTTTAAGCATTTTGCTGAATGAAAAAATAAGAGTGGGCACATCCACACCCAAGGCAGATCCCAGCGGGGACTATGCCTGGGAACTGTTTAAAAAAGCGGAAAAAATAAAAGCGGGCAGCTTTGCCATCCTTTCCGCCAAGGCGCTCCAGCTTACGGGAGGCCCGGACAGTGAAAAGGCGCCTGAAGGAAAAACCATATGGTGGGTGATGAGCGAAAAAAAGGCCGATGTCTTTCTGACCTATTGCACTAATGCAGTTTTAGCCCAAAAAGAAGTCCCCGCGCTTAAAATCATCAAAATCAATGAAGACTTGTCCATAGGCGCGGATTATGGCCTCATCGTCAGGAAAGGGGCTTCTAAAGAGGCATCGCAACTGGCTGAGTATATTTTATCGCCCGAGGGCCAAAAAATCCTTGGCAGTTATGGCTTTGAAACCATTGCAGCCCAAAAATAAAGAAGAAGAGACACACAAATCATACCGGCGGATGCTGCCGCCGAATTCAAACGTTAAACAGGAGGTTGAACATGAATAGAAAACCGATGATGACCTTTATTGTAGCCTTTCTTTTGACCCTGGGCCTTGCCTTCACGGCCCAGGCGGAAACCAAAAGCCTGATGATGGCCACCACCACCAGCACCGAAGACACGGGCCTTCTGGATTATCTGATGCCGTTGTTTGAAAAGGATACCGGCATTACCCTGAAATGGACGGCCACGGGAACAGGCAAGGCATTAAAACTCGGCGAGACCTGTGATGTGGATGTCCTTTTGGTCCACGCTCCTTCTGCGGAAACAAAATTCATTGAAAGCGGATTCGGCAAGGACAGAAAAGAAGTCATGTACAATGATTTTGTCATTATCGGACCGGAGGCCGACCCGGCCGGCATCAAAGGCAAAAGCCTGGCCGAGACCCTCACTGCCGTTAAAGACAAACAGGCCCTTTTCATGAGCCGGGGCGATGATTCCGGGACCCATAAAACCGAACAGGAGCTGTGGAAAAAAGCAGGCCTTCCATTGCCGGACAAGGAAACCTGGTATGTTTCAACAGGACAGGGAATGCTGGCCACCATTATGGTTGCCCAGGAAAAAAACGGATATACCATGACGGACAGAGGAACCTATATCAAATACAATTCCCAGAACAAAGGCAAGGCCCCTTTAAAAATCCTGGTCCAGGGCGATAAAAACCTCCTGAACCAGTACAGTGTGTTAACCCTCGATCCCAAACACTGCGCCAAGGCCAAATATGACCTGGCTTCTGAATTCATGAACTGGATGGCATCGCCAAAGACCCAGAAGCTCATCGCGGATTTCTTGTTAATGGGGGAACAACTGTTTTTCCCGAATGCAAAATAGGACGGCATGGATTTTATTGTTGACGGCTTTTTCAAAGCCATCGAACTCCTGATAAGCGGCGATGCTTCCACCTGGTCCGCCGTCCTTGCCACCCTGAAGGTATCGGCCTGCTCCCTTTTGATCAGCACCGGAGCAGGCCTGCCCTGCGGGTTTCTTGTGGGCTATTTTGAGTTTAAAGGCAAAAACCGGTTAAGACTCTTTCTGGATACCCTCCTTGCCCTTCCAACGGTTTTCATCGGCCTTGTGGTGTATGCCTTTATTTCCCGCCAGGGCCCCCTGGGCGAATTCGGGTTGCTGTTCACCCTGCCGGGAATCGTCATCGGCCTGACCATCCTGTCCTTTCCTGTGGTCACGGTCATCACCGCTTCCACCATTGAAAGCATTGATCCGGAACTGAAACTGACCCTGGTTTCCCTGGGTGCCGGCAAACGGCATATCCTTTTCACCTGCCTCTGGGAGGTGCGCTACGGCATCCTGACGGCCATTGTCAATGCCTACGGGAGGGTTTCCACGGAAGTGGGCATTGCCATGATGATCGGCGGCAATATCAAATACCATACCCGAACCATTACCACGGCCATTGCCCTTGAAACCAACAAGGGCATGTTCGCGGACGGCATTGCCCTGGGTCTGGTGCTGATCACCATTGCCTTTATCGTGAATCTATCCCTTTCCTTTCTGAGAAAAAAATGATGGAAGACACCCTGACGTATCATTTAAAACATATCCGGCATTATTACGGACAGAAAAAAGTCCTGGACATTGACGATCTTGAGATCAGAAGCGGCTCCATCACCGGGCTTATGGGCCCCAACGGCAGCGGTAAAAGCACCCTCTTAAAGATACTGGCCTTTGCCCTGAAACCCACAAAAGGGCGGATATTTTACAAAGGCCGGGAAGAATCGGGATTTTCCCCGGAGGTGAGGTTAAGGGTAACGCTTCTGACCCAGAAACCCTATCTGCTGAAACGCACGGTTTATGACAATATCATCTATGGGCTTAAGATCAGAAATGATCATCACAACCTGGAAGAAAGGGTCAAAGCCGCTTTGTCAAAGGTCGGACTTGATTTTCAGACTTTTTCCCACCGGAAATGGCACCAGTTGTCCGGTGGAGAGGCCCAGAGGGTGGCCCTGGCCGCCAGGTTGATCCTGAAGCCCGAGGTTCTTCTTCTGGATGAGCCCGTAGCCAGTGTGGATACAAAAAGCGCGGAACTCATCCGCAAGGCCGCACTCAATGCCCGGGATGACTGGGGAACCACCCTGGTCATTGCCAGCCATGACCTGCAATGGCTATACTCCATCACCGAAAATCAGGTTTCCATTTTCAGCGGGAAGATATTTCCCACCGGGGTTGAAACCATTATTACCGGACCCTTTGAAAAAACCGGGGGTCACCGGTTTGTAAAAAAAACAGCCAACGGACAGACCCTCCTTCTCAAAGCCCCCGGCCAAAATGAAGAAAACGCCCTTATCCGGAAAAAAAATATCCGTATCGAGTCTTTGGACCAGCCGTTCACAGAAGGCATCAACCGCCTGTCCGGCCATATTTCCGCCATGCTCCTGGAAAAGGAAAGCAACCAGGTTCTGGTCACGGTTCCGGTCCAGGATCTTTCCTTTGTTTTAAAGCTGACACCGGACCAGATCAGGAGTCTTGGGCTCTATCCGGGCAAATCCGTCACCCTCGGCTTTTTTCCTGACGATGTGGAATGGTTTTAGCCCCTATTCCTTATCCGGTTTAAAACAAGAAAAATAATCTGCCGTAGTGTTTCATATGGCCCGAGGCAAACTCGGCATAATCCCCGTTGCCGCAGAAAAGGTCGGCCCGGCCGGGTCCCTTGATGGCCCCGCCCGTGTCCTGATTCAAGGCAAAGAGCGAAACCTTTTCCCATTCCTTTTGCGGATCCATGGCATTTTTATCCGGAAGTTTTGCCTGGATGAAACACAGGCCCCCCTTGGGGAAGAGCCCGGAGTCCGTGGCAAGGGAGCGGAAGGCCGTCACCTTGACCCCAAGGCTGCCAAAGGGGCCGTCGATTTCTTTTTTGAAAAACACATAGCTCTGGTTATAGTTCAGGACCTCATCCACCCTTTCCGGGTGGGCCTCCAGCCATTGCCGGATGGCCTGCATGGACATATCCTCCTTTGAAATCTCCTTTTGGTCGATGAGATATTTGCCCACGGAACTGTAGGCCCGGCCGTTGGCAGCCGCATATTGCACCCTTAACAGGTCGCCGTTGCCGAGATCAACCCGGCCCGATCCCTGGATCTCCAGAAAGAATCCGTCCACCCGGCTTTTCAGCCAGGCCACCGGCTCGGCCCGGATATAAAAATCCTTTGAAGCGGTGATTTCTTTCCGGGTATAATAGGGCACCACCTTTTTAGCCACCTCATTCACCCTTGCCGCTA
>JAAUSZ010000199.1 GCA_012031875.1 Desulfobacula sp. | reverse complement strand
CCGCTAAAAGATAAGCAATTTTTGTTTTTTTCATGTTGTTTTCCTTTTCAATCATTCATTATACCCATTGTCTATCCGATGTCTACCTGAAACATTTTTCGAATTTTAATGGTAATATTTATACACGTCAAGTAATATTTATAAATTAGAATTCCCCGGCCATGCGGCGGGTAAATAAAATCAGGATCAAAGAAACCGCAGCCAGGAGGATGACCAGCACCAGGGCCCTGTCGTATTCACCGGTAAACACGGAATTATACACTTCCAGGGAAATGGTGTTGGTCCTGCCGGAAATATTCCCCCCCAGCATCAGGGTCACGCCCACTTCCCCCAGGGACCGGGCAAAGGCAAGGGAGAGGCCTATGGCGATATTTTTGCGGATGGAAGGGAGAATGACCTGAAAAAGGTGGCCACCGGGGATTTGCCGAGGACATAAGCGGCTTCGATGAGGCGGCTGGTTTCGTTGCGGATGGCGGCCTGAACCTGTTTGACGATGAGGGGCAGACCGGCAATAAAGGCGGCCAGGGCCACTCCCCAGAAGCTGAAAATGATGTCTATGCCGAAAGTATCCTTGAGAAAGGCGCCCGCCAAGCTGCGGCGGCCCAGCAGGATCAGGAGAAGAAAGCCGATGGCGATGGGGGGAAAACCAGGGGCAGGCTCACCAGAAAATCCAGAAGGGAGATCCAGCGGCCCTTGCCGCGACCCAGCACATAGCCCAGGAAAACCCCGGCCACCGCCAGCAGGGGGATGGTGATGCCGGCGGTGAAAAGGCTCAACCGGATACAGGAGAGGGTGGCGGGCTCCCGGAGAATATCCGGAAACTGCGCAATACCGGTCATTACAACCCTTGTTGCGTTATAACGGCTTTGGCTTCCCCGGATTGGAGAAACTCGGCAAATGATCCGGCCGCTTCCGTGTTCCGGCTCTGCTCCAGTCCTTTGGCCACGATGAGGATCGGGGCGTAAAGGCCTTCATCCACGGGGAGGAGCAGCCCTACCTTATCCTGGATGGCCAGGGCCTCGGTGAGGTTGACAAAACCGATATCCACTTCACCGCTCATGACATAGGCGGAAACCTGGGGCACGGTGCCGACGATGAGAAGCTTTGGCTGGAGTTGAGCCTCAATGCCCTTACGGGTAAAAAATTCAGCGGCGGCCTTTCCGAAAATCGCTTTTTTGGCGTCTGGAAGGGCGATGCGGGTTATTTTCGGATCCGTGAGGTCATCAAGGCTTTTAATGTCAACGCCTTTGGCCGTAACGGCAATGAGTTTTCCCTTTCCGATGGGGACTTCCCCGTTAAAGGCCAGGGAGGTGGAATCCAGAAACTGCTTCTCACCGATGATGAAATCCACGGCCCCGCTTTCTTTGACCTGGGCCGTCACCTGTCCCATATTCCCGAAAATCTGCTGGACCTCCACCCCGGTTTTGGCCGTGTAGATCGTGCAGAGTTCATTGACGAGCCGCTTGTACCCCGCGCCTGCGGCCAGGGTCAGTTTTTCCCCCGCCTCCAGGCCGGAGACCTGCCAGAGACAGAGCGTGATCAAGATGGAAAAAATTCGAACAAAACGCATACATCCTCCTCAGTTATGAATCGTGTGGTTTTAATGCTTCAGGCCTGCAAGGCCTCCTGATCCGGCTCCCGGTGGAAGCCATGCAGGTCTCTGATCAATCGTTTTTGTTGCCGGTGCAGCCAGTCTCTGTCTTCACGGCCCTCCCGCAGGGAAAGGATATTTGTGGACAGGGCAAAGGCCTCGGCAAGATCGTGGGTCACCTGGATGACGGGGATATTCCGTTTGGATTGCACCTCCTTGAGTTTTTGGCGGAGAAGATAACGGTTTTCGATATCCAGGGCGGAAAAAGGCTCATCCAGCAAAAGCACCCGGGGGCCATAGGCGAGAATTTGGCAGAGGGCGGCCCGCTGCCGCTCGCCCCCTGAAATCTCATGGGGCCGCTTATCGCGCAGATGGCCTATGCCCATGCTCTCCAGAAGTTCATCCGGATCCTGGGCCCGGGGCATGGCAAAGGTGATATTCCGGGCCAGGGTCATGTGCGGAAACAAAGCATAATCCTGGGAAAGCAGCCCGATGCCGCGGCCCTGGGGACTGGCCTTCACCCCGGTGGCGGCATCATTCCAGCAGGCTCCCTGAAAATGGATATGGCCCCCATCCAGGGGCTCAAGCCCGGCAATGCAGCGCAAAATGGTTGTCTTGCCTGACCCGGACGGGCCGGTCAGCACAAGGGTTTCACCGGGAGGGCAGGAAATGGTGACGGAAAGCGTGTAAGAGGCCAGCCGCTTAACCAGCACGGCCTCAAGCCCTTGTTTAGAACCGCCGGTCATGGCAGGGTCTCGCCACCCGAAGCAGTGATCAGCATCCGGGAGAGTTCCTCTGGGCATGAGATCATGGGGCAATGGCCGGAATCGATCTGAAAAACCGGCCATCCGTATGATTCGGCTTTCCCGGCTGTTTCCCGGATGAAAGGGGTAGGGGTTTGCCGGCAGGTGATATAGGCGGTTTTTACAGCCCCAGGGTCAAATGCGCCGGGAAAAGGCGTCACAAAGGCCTCATGGGGAAAGGGGCGCAGGCGGGATTCAAAGCCCTGGGCCTCGGGCCCGGCCACCCCGAAAACCGGGGCCGGCCAGGGCCGGACATTTCCATCCTCCATGCAGTGTTTCTTCAGCATGGTCTGGAAATTTTCACCAGCCACCCCGGCAAAGGATAGATTCGGCTCCGGAATCACCGCATCCACAAAAACAGCCTGCCCGATACGCTGGGGAAGCTGCATGATCAAGGCGCTGCAGATCATGCCGGAAAAACTGTGAGCCACCAGAACAATATCCTCAAGGTCTTCTATCTCCATATAGTTTTTGATATCGGCAATATAGGCCTGCAAGCCTTCCGGCTCCGGCTGCCGGCCGGAAAGGTATCCGCATCCGGAAAGGGTCGGCCGGTGGACTTCATGGCCTTGGGCGCAAAGAAGCCCGGCCAATTCCCGCCAGACCCAACCGCCTTGAAAGGCCCCATGTACTAAAACAAATTTTGCCATTTGTATCCTCCACTTGTGTTATCCCGTCCCCATGATCGCTTTCAGGCGAGGTTTCTCAGGGGATCAAGGTGTATTTTTGTCCATACCGTATAAAATGCGGGGTGCCGCCGCCTTCCAGGATGGCCCGGCGTGCGCCGGGGATATCCGTGACCCGGGTTCCGGCCACGGCATGGACGCCCCTCCGGAAGGCCGGGTCCGGGAGCCAGCCGGCCGACGGCCCCACCACGCCGATAAACCGGGCCGACCGGGCCGACTCGATGGCCTCGTCAAAATCCCCGACAGCCGCGCTGGACCCGGTGATGATGAGCACATCCACCTGGGCCAGATCCTTGATATTCCGGCTCATGGCAGGGCCGTGTCCCATGATTCCCCGGGGCAGGGAGGGGTTGTCGTCCACAATGATGAGGGAGGCGGCGTGCTTTGTCAGAAACGGGAGAAAGGGGCCTATATTTCCCACCATTCCCACCTTCAGCCTTTCCTTTTTGATCGGCAGAAGATCCAGGAAATCTATGTCGGAAAAACGGTATTTTTCCGGCTCTTGATCCATGATGACCTTTGAAACGGCGTTGACCGCGGCGATGCCGACGCTTTTTTCCAGGGGATTCGGGGAGAGCATGAGTTCGGCCAGTTCAAGGACAGGTTTCCGGGCCAGGGTTCCGGCGCTCTGGTAATGAACGCAGGAATCGGCCCCGGACCGGGGGGTGAAGCAGACCCCCAGGGTATCGCTGTCCAGCTCCACCAGAGTATACCCGAGGGAGATGGCCACCATGCGGACCCTGGGAAGGCTTTTCAGGCCGGCAGAGTGGGCCCGGACTTCTGCAACGATGTCTTCATTTAATTTTGACATGGGAGCCTCCTTAAAAGGTTTAGAAGGGTTAGGCGGATGAGCCCGGGATGTGCGTTAAAAATAATCAAGACCGTTTCTCCCTAAGCCCCAGCATGGATCTGGGAAAACAGGTCCTGATACCGCCCTCCGTGCAGAGGATGGAGATCCGGGTATTATAAAGCCGGCCGATGGAGTCGTCATTCATGATGTCGCGGGGCGGGCCGTCCGCCATAAGGGTTCCGTTTTGCAGCAGGATCACCCGGTCCGCGATCCAGAGGGCATGGTCCGGGAAATGGGTGGACTTGATAAAGGTATAGCCTTCCCGGGCCAGCTTTTGGATCTCATCCAGGAGCCGGATCTGGTTGCCGAAATCAAGGCTGTTGGCCGGTTCGTCCATGACCAGGGTATCCGCCCCCTGGGCCAGGGCCCGGGCAATGAGGACGAGCTGCCGTTCCCCACCGCTGACTTCTGTATAGAGCTTGTCCTTGAGATGAAGGATGGAAAGCCTTTCCAGGGAATGGAGGGCCGCCTCCCGGTCCTGGTCGGAATACCGGAAAAAAAAGGATTTATGGGGCATCCTGCCCATGAGGACCACGTCCATGACCTTATAAGCAAAGACCATCCTGTGGGATTGGGGGACATAGGCGACCCGCCGGGCCAGTTCCCTGGCCGCGATATCCCGCATGGCCCGGCCTTCAAAAAAACAGCGCCGCAGGCGGGCCGGTAAATGCCCAGGATCAGTTTGATGAGGGTGGTTTTGCCGCTGCCGTTGGGGCCCAGGAGGGAAATGATTTCTCCCTGCCGCACGGATATGGAGACCTGGGTCAGCACGGGCGTATCAGAATAATGATAGGAGATGTTCTCGGTCCGGATCAGCTCCATTTTCCCCATCCTTTCCCGGATTTTTTAAGAATTACGGTAAAGACCGGAATGCCCAGGATGGAGGTCAGGATGCCGATGGGGATTTCCACGGGAAAAACCAGCCGGGAAAAATTGTCCACCAGCAGGAGGAACATGGCGCCGATAAAAATGCAGACCGGCAGCAGCACCCGGTTGTCAGGCCCGGCCACCATCCTGCCGATATGGGGGATGACCAGCCCGACCCAGCCGATGATCCCGCACAGGGCCACGGTCAGGCTGCTGAGAATGGCCGAAACCAGAATAAAGGTCATGCGCAGGACAGACACATTGACTCCCATGGACCTGGCTTCTTCCTCTCCCATGGTCAGGATGTTGAGATAGGGAGAGAGCAGCACCAGGCTAAAGATTCCCAGGGAGATGGGCAGGGCCAGGAGGGCCGTTGTCCTTGGATCTGCCAGGGAAAACCCTCCCATGAGCCAGTAAATAATGGCCGGAAGCTGGTTATAGGGGTCTGCCAAGTATTTCATCATTAAAAACAGGGCGCTGAAAAGCGAGCTGGAGATGATGCCGCCCAATACCAGAAGGAGAATCCGGTCTCCCCGGTAGAGTCCGGCCAGCCCGACGGCCACGCCCACCGCTGCCATGCCGAAACCGGCCGTGCTGATCTGGACCGCAATCCAGCTTGAAAAAAGCACCATGGCCAGGGCCGCCCCAAAGGAAGAGCCCGCCAGAATGCCGAGCATTTCAGGGGAGACCAGGGGATTGATGAAAATGGACTGGAGCACGGCCCCGGAAACCGCCAATGCCGCCCCCACCAGCATGGCACTGATGACGCGGGGTAACCGGATGTGAACCAGCAGGGTGCCGAGGGTTTCAAATTCTTTTGCATCCATGGTGTGGCGGATATGGGTTTTCTGGGCCAGGAACCGGGCAATGGCGCCGGGACTGACGGGATACCGGCCCAGGGACAGGGAGACCAGGACCGTGGCCGCCAGCAGGCAGGTTAAAACCGGGAAAAGAAAGCGATGGTTCAGAATCACTGGATCACCCCGGCCAGGGCGGTATCGTCCAGGTCAATGCCGAGAAAAAGCCGGTAAAATATCCGGGTTTCCGCCGGCAGATCCAGGGGAAACCGGTCCGGGTAAAGAGAATGGGTCAGCCACTGGATACCGAGAATGCGCATGAAAGAAGGGGGGCGGTCAAACCAATTAAAGGGAAGCCTGGGAATGGAATACACCTGCCCGGCTTTGACGGCGCGGATGCTTTTCCACCGGGGATCTTTGAATATATTTTCAACACAGGTTTTTTCCTGGGCCAGGATTATTTCAGGGTCATAGAGCATGATCTGTTCCAGGGAAATCCTTTCCATTCCGTAATCGTCCTTGGGCGCGCATTCGTATACGTTTTTTCCCCCGGCCAGGGGGATCAGTTCCGTATGGGGAGATTGGTCGCATTCCGTGCTGAGCCCGTCCATGCCTTCGGCATAATAGACGTTTCGTTTTTCTGCATGGGGAATCCGGGATACGACGGCTTCCACGGCCTTCAGCGTTTTTTCCGTATACTCGCCCAGGGCCTGGCCACGGGTCTCCAGGTTTAACAGCATTCCCATGAACCGGAACGCCTCGGCGTAATCTTCCAAATGCTCGATGCGGACATACACCAAGGGCAGTCCCAGTTTTTCGGCGATTTCTTCCATCTTTTGATTTGCTGCGGATTTCCCCCACATCCAGGCCATCATAATATCGGGTTTGATATTGAGCAGGGTTTCCTGATTGGGGGTCCGGCCCTGGCCGAACCAGCCGCCGATGACGGGCAGGTTTTTGACCTTCGGACTTAGGTATCGGCCTTCCGGTTCCGTAAACGGGAAATTGAGTCCGGCCATGAGACCCGGCTCCATGGCATAGATCAAATAGGTTACCGGCGGAGATGCCCCGTACACCTTGGTGATGGTATCCGGAACCCGGACGCTTCGCCCTGCCATGTCTACGATGTCGCGGGCCCTGGCAGGTCCGGATAAAAGAGCCAAGGCAAAACACCAGAAGAGCGCATAAAAAAAGAGCCGCCTCCAAAGGCGAGATCTATCCGTGACCGGTATGTTCATATCTGTTTCTCCATTTTATTGGTCCGTGTTTTCATCGTTATGGGAACAATACCACCTCGATTTGTTTGAGATCCCTCACATATCTCGATCCGGCAAAATAATCCTGGGCAGAGATCAGATCAATCCGGTCCTGCTTTTCTTCCAGTGGTGCGCCGTCTTTTTCCGTCAGGACTGCCACACCGCCGCCGATGGGGGTATTGAATATTTCCTGCCAGGAAAATACCACCTTGTAGCCGTCGGCGGCCGAGGCCACGACAGCCATTTTTTTGGTGTCGTTGTGTTCCCCCTTCAGAACCTCGGCCTTCTGGATGATTTTTTCCATGAGTACGCCCCTGCACTGCCGGATGGTGTCCCTGGGTTCGCCTGTGCCGCACACGATGAATAAATCCTGGAATTCTTCGGTTTCCATGGCCAGGATGTCGGCCATGCTCAGCACCAATGGTTTTGCAACCCTTCCCGTCACCCGGAGGATTTCTCCTTCCAAAGATAGGGTGGATACGATGTCTGTTGTTTCCTTCATCATTGTGGTTCCTTTCATTGCCAAAGCCCTGATAGCCATGATCAGGTCTAAGGATATCTTTTATATCGGCCATATTTATACACGTCAAGTTATATTTATAAATTTCATTTGTTTTATTTTTGTCTTGTGTTATATTCTGTCCAGCCGATGGAAAAACGATTACCATTTAAAACAGAACCCCAAAGTACGGCCATAACCCGATACAGGATAAAGATATGAGCAGCCTCCATGACCCGGACATTATTTGCCGGTTAAAAGAGATCCGGACACAAAAAAAGATTACCCAGACTCAATTGGCCGATCTTGTGGGCATCCAGCGCCAGGCCGTTTATGATATGGAGGTTGGCCGCTATCTGCCCAATACGGCGGTGGCTCTGCGCCTGGCAAGGGTCCTCGGCTGCCGTGTGGAAGATATTTTTTCTGAAAACCGGCAGGACACCCACCCCGTTGTCCTGGTGGACCGTCAGGACGGATCAGGCCCCAGGGTGAGCATTGCCAAGATACGCGATAAACTCTATGCCTACCCCCTTTCAGGCACCGATTCCATCACGGAAGAGATGAGAGCCGCCGACGGCCTTCTGGGACCCGGCCGTGACACGGCCGTCCTGCTCAAATCCGATGAACAACTGGACCATACGGCCCTGCTTCTGGGTTGTGACCCGGCTTTTTCAATCCTGGGGCAATATGTTATGAAAAATAAGGCCGAGGCCGGTCTTCACTGCCGGTTCGCCTCCAGCAAAACAGCCTTGACCCAGTTGGCCCAGGGCCGGGCCCACATTGCCGGAACCCATATGCACAATACCGGGGATATGGACGGGAACCAGGAATTTGCCCGACGGCTCCTTAAAAATTTCAAAGGACTGCTGGTGGCTTTTGCCGTGTTTGAAGAAGGGTTGATGGTGGCAAGGAAGAATCCTTTGAATATACGGAAACCGGCTGACCTGGCCCAGGAGAAGATCCGGTTTGCCAACCGGGAAAAGGGTGCTGCATTAAGAAGTCTTCTGGATGATTGCCTCAGCCGGGAGAACATTCCCGTTTCCGCGGTCACGGGCTATGACGACATTGTTGTCAATCATTCCCAGGGCGCCCAGAGAATCCTTTACGGCATCTGCGATGCGGCCCTGGGGCTCCGGTCCGTAGCCGAAGCCTTTAATTTGGATTTTGTTCCCATTACCACGGTCAGGTGCGATCTGGTCATCCCCAGGATCTTCTCACCCATGCCGGGGTTAAAATGGCCCTGGATACCCTCCAGAAGAGCGCCTTCCGCAATGAACTCGGTTGCCTACCGGGCTATGAAGCTCCTGCACGG
>JAAUSZ010000029.1 GCA_012031875.1 Desulfobacula sp. | reverse complement strand
GTTTCAGGGTGCCGGGAATATCGCCTTTCTTATTATTTTGGAGAATGGAGAATATCCCGTGCAGCTCCCGGTGTTCGCCAAGCAGGCTCTGGTCGTTTAAAACCCGGCATCAATATCCCAGATTCTCATGACACTCCTTTTTCAGAGGGATCAGGAAGCCGGGGCCGGCCCGATGTCAAGGATTTCTCCGATGTCCATAATTTTGAACCGGTCCGGGTCCAGCCCCCTGTCTTTGATATGGCGCTTAAGATCCAGCCCTGGAAATCCTGCCGGCTCTTCTCCAAGATGAAAGGCGCCCCACTGGGTGGGGATGAAAAATCTTGCCCCAAGCTCGTCAAAACCTTTGACGGCCTCTTCAATGTTCATGTGCTGGTAATGCATGAACCACCTGGGCTGGTAGGCCGTGGTGGCCATAAAGGCATAATCAATGCCTGGATATCTTTTGCCGATTTCCCTGAAGCCCTTGAAATAGCCCGAATCTCCGCCAAAATAAAGGGTGACCGCGGGGGTGACCAAAAGATAGGCGGCCCAGAGGCTTTGTTCCGGCCCTGGCCGATCCTCATGGACCAGTGCTGGGCCGGAAGGCAGATCAGCCTTGAGCCCTTACCCAGCCCGGCTTCTTCCCACCAGTCCATTTCAACCACATGGGTTTTGTTCATGCCCAGGACCAGGTCCCTTAATCCTTTGGGCACAAAAACCGCGGCGGTTTCAGGAAGGGCTTTCATGCTGTCCCGGTCCAGGTGGTCATAGTGGTTATGGGAAATGATGATGGTGAGATCCTTGGCAAGGGTCCGGACCTCTTCCAGGCCCAAGGCCGGAGGGGTTAGCCTTGCCGGAAGAAGGGCCCGCTTTGAAAACATGGGATCCGTCAAAAAATAGGCAGGGCCCAGGCGGATTAAAAAGGTATTGTGTCCGATCCAGAGGATAAAATCCCCTCTGGTGTTTTCAATTCTCCGGGCGGCACCGGGAATCACCGAGGGCAGAAAGGATGCGTCTTCCTTTGTAAACTTTTCTCTGTAAAAAAATTTCCATCCCAGCACATCCAGAAAACTCTTGTCCGGCATCTTCATCCAGGGGGCAAAAAACCGACCGTTTTCATAATGAGGCGCATAAAGATCCTGGAGTCGGGTTTTTTCGACCTGCTCGGCCCATACGGTTTCTGAAAAGCTCTCCTTGTCTCTGGAGGAACAGGAAAAAAGAACCGGCAGGAGGACCGGAAGCAGAAGGGCCAGGCGCCGGGCTTTTTTCAGAAGGGTCAATTCACCGCTCCTGTAGCCAGATCAATGACCAGGTCATTGTCCTTTGGCGGAAGATCCGTCCACCAGCCGTTGATGAGATCCTTCTGCATCCAGGCGATGAACCTGAGCCATGGCCCGAAGCCTTCCGGGTTGATGACGGGGTCCGGTTTTTTTTCATCCCCGGAAAGATGGGCGCCATAGGCCTTCGCCACCTGGCCGGTGATCAGGGGCTGCTGTGCTTTGGACACCCAATATTTATCCAGCCTGGCATTGGCCATGGTAACGGTTCCGTTAAAGACAAAGTCCCGGGCGTATTCGGAAAATTTGTCCTTCATGGAGGGAATGGCATCAATGAAAACACTTTTGATCACTGCCCGGTGGCCGTCTTTTATCTCCACCACCCGGTAAGGACAGGGGGCCGTGGCCAAGGATCCGGTTTCAATGTCAAAGATAAAATCGCCCGTATCCTTGAATTCTTTTTGGGTCACATCCTGGGCATGGTAATGGCCCGTGAACACCAGTCGAACCCCATAGGCGGCCAGGAGCTTTGAGACGGTTTCGGAGTCATCGACAATATATTGCCCGTAAAATTTTTGATTTGCCGGATAATGCTCCATGATCCCGTGGTGCATGAAGGCCAGGACGGCTTTATTCTCTTTTTTGGCCAGGATGAGTTGGGATTCGATCCAGGCCAGGGTTGAAGCGGAAAAGGCCCCGCCGGTGAGGGGATGGGCCCGGGGCTGGTTCTCCTTCCATTTGCAGGAATCAAGGCCCAGGAGCCACAGGCCCTCTTCAGGTTCCAGGACATAGCTCAAAGAGTCCTTATCCCGGGAAAGGGTTTCGTTATAGCCGAATTCATGGTACAGGACTTCAAAATCCTTGTCATTGACGGAAGAGACCGGTTTTGTCTCATCCCCTGCATATTGAACGGCCGCGCCGTTGTTGATGTCATGGTTTCCCGGCACCACATAGACCTTGAGCCTTGAATATTCAAGCTTTTTCAAGACCTTGACCACGCCTTCGTGGTTGATCCGTTCTCCGTCCTTGGTCAGATCTCCGGGAATAATCACAAACCTCACCTTTTCCTTTGAAATCTTTTCCATGGCCGCGGCCGTTATTTCTTCGCTCAGGGCCAGGAGTTTCCGGTCGCCGTCCAAGTATTTTTGAAAGGCGCTGCCGCTGACCCCAAGGCTTTTATCATAAAAATGAAGGTCTGAGACAACGGCAAAGCGCGTGTCCGGATAGTCCGGCCGGATCGGCAAAAGGGCCTGAACCTCCTTGTCCGTCTGGTACAAAAAGGTCTGGGGAGTGCTGTTATGGGGGGTGTTGCACGCAAAAAAGGATGCGGCGCACAAAAACAAAAGGCAGAAAAAAGAGAGCGTTCTGGATCCTGTCATGGGGTGGTCTCCGGGAAGATGGGCATCTGAAAGGCCCTGTCCCGGTTTCGACGCCTTAGCCGTTAAAAACCGGGGACAGGGGTAACCCTTTGTTTAGTTTCCGGCTTCATAGGAGCAGGATGTAAAATCTATTTCCTCTCCGCATTTGCTGCATTTGTGGGTCTTATTGAATTCATCGGAAAAGATTTCCTTTTCCGTGTTGCATTTCGGGCATTTGCAGGTAAAGGATTTTAAATTTTTAAACTGCTGAAAACCGGGGCAATGTTGCGGTGTGGTCATGATATCCTCCTCTTGTTTAAGGTTGGTGTTGAAAACCGGGGACTGCCAAAATTAAAGGGTAATTCCTCCCCATTGTCAATGATAAAACAAAATACTAATTCAAATTCACCAGGGTCCTGCCTTTCAATTCCCCTTTCAGGATCTGGTCGATTTTCCCGTTCAGGCCGTGAAGATCGGTTTCCTCATAAATGCGGGCCAGCCCTTGGAATTTCCACTCCCGGGCGAGCTTTTCCCAGATCAGGGTCCGGAGGCCCATGGGGCAATGCTGGGAATCGATGCCCAAAAGGGAGACCCCCCTCAGGATGAAGGGGTATACATTCAGGGGAAGGTCCGGGGAGGCCACATTGCCGCAGCAGGTCACGATGCCATCCTGTTTGACGGATTTGACCGCCGTGGCCAGGATGTCCCCGCCCACGGTGTCAACGGCCCCGGCAAAGCGGGGTTTTAAGATGGGAGAAGCCGTGTCCGCGAGAAAATCCTTCCGGGGAAGGACGGCTTTTGCCCCTAAGCGGGTCAAAAATCCGGTGTCGGGTTTCCCGGACAGGGCCATGACGGAATAGCCCAAATGGGCAAGAATGGCCACGGCCATGGACCCCACCCCGCCGGTGGCGCCGGTGACCAGAATATCCCCCTGCCTGGGCGTGAGGGTCTGCGTCAGTTTGAAAACAGACATCCCGGCCGTAAACCCGGCGGTTCCGAAAATCATGCTTTCCTTTTCATCCAGGCCCTGGGGCATTTTCACCACCCAGTCCGCGGGAACCCGGATATACTGCCCGAATCCGCCCCTGGTATTCATGCCGAGATCATAGCTCGTGACAATGACCTTTTCCCCCTTTTGTACGGATGGGGACCGGCTTTCCACCACCATCCCGGCGGCATCAATGCCCGGCGTGTGCGGATAGGCCCTGGTGACGCCCCGGTTGCCCGTGGCGGACAGGGCATCCTTATAATTCAGGGAAGAATACAATACCCGGATGAGGACATCGTTGTCCGGCAGGTCATGGACCTGCAATTCCCGGATCTGCCGTGTGAATTTGTTTTTTTCAATTTCTTCGACCACCATGGCCTTGTAAGTGATAGGGTCCATAAGCGTCATCCTTTTATGATCGGGTTTAAGGTATGGCTTTTTCTTATTCTAAGTCCGAATCCGGGGAAACGCCATACAAATTCTTTTACTTTAACGGGTAAATCTGATAAAAGGACCCAAATGAAACCTGAATCCTTCCAGACCGGCAGGGTGATGCTGGTCGCCTTTTCCCATTTTGTCCATGATGTGTACACCAGCTTTCTTTCACCCCTTTTGCCCCTGATCATTGAAAAATTGTCCCTGACCCTGGGCCAGGCCGGGCTTTTGTCCACGGTGATGCAGGTCCCGGCCCTGCTCAACCCCGTCATCGGCCTCTTTGCCGACAACCGGGGGCTGGCCCGGTGGCTGGTCATCCTGGCACCCACCCTGACCGCGGTGTCCATGAGCCTGATCTTAAACGCCCCCACCTATTTTCTGCTCCTGGTCCTGGTGTTTCTGGCCGGCATCAGTGTGGCGCTTTTTCATGTGCCCTCCCCGGTCCTGGTGGCCGGATATTCGGGCCAAAAAAAAGCCGGGGCGTGGGCCTGTATATGACCGGCGGGGAAGCCGCCCGGATGGTGGGCCCCATGTTTGCCGTGGCAGCCGTTTCCTTTCTGGGGCAGGACCGCTTTTATCTGGTCATGGGCCTTGCCGTTCTTATCTCGGTCCTGCTGTATTTTGCCCTGGAAAAAGAAACTGAAAAAACCGGTATGAAACGGAAAGGCTCCATCAAATCCGCCTATGATGAAATCAAACACGTGTTGGTGCCCATCACCGGGGTCCTGGCGGCCCGGTCCTTCATGCACGCCGTCATGGGCACCTTTCTGACGGTTTTTGTGGAAAGGCAAACCGGGAGCCTCTGGTACGGCGGTGCGGCCCTGGCCCTCTATGAAGCCTTCGGTGTGGCCGGCATCCTCTGCGCCGGAACCCTCAGCGACCGGATCGGAAGACAGCGGGTCCTGCTCTGGGTATTGATGGTAGCGCCCATCGCCATCCTGACCTTTGTGTTTACCGAGGGATTCATTAAAATTGCCATGGTGGGGGTGGCGGGCTTTACGGTGCTGTCCACCACACCGGTCATGCTGGCCCTGATCCAGGAAAATGCAAAAATGAATCCTTCCGCCGCCAACGGGCTGTTCATGATGGCCTCGTTTTTTGTCCGGTCCGTGGCCGTATTCCTGGCCGGGATCATCGGCGACCTGGCCGGGCTTGACAATATGTTCATCGTCAGCGCCGTGATCGGGTTTTTCGCCATTCCATTCCTCTTAAAACTGGATCATTCATAAGGAAGATACCATGCTGAAAACAAATGAAGACAAACTGGTTGAAATTCTGCTGCAATGCAAACCCGGCCCCCCCCGGCTCAGAACCGGCTGGCGGGTGAGCCACGAGGGAAAACCCTTTATCCTGCCCAGCATCGGGGGGATCACCCTGAATGTCCGGGTGGGGGATTCGGCCTTTGGACTGGCCGGCGACCATATTGAACCCGGGGTCAGTTGTTCGGCCAACCCGGAAAAACCCCTTGAATTCCCCAATGACGCCTTGCAGATCCTTTCCTGCATCGGCAACGAGGCCCGCATTGTGTCCGGGGACGCCAAGGGAGAAAAGGGAAGGGTCACCGGCCACCACGGCGGGTCCGAACACGTCATGGTGGATTTCCCGGCTTCGGCCCTGGAAAAACTGACCTATGACGACAAAATCATGATCCGGTCCAGGGGCCAGGGCCTGAAACTCCTGGACTACCCGGAGATCCGGCTCTTCAACCTCGACCCCGGTCTATTGAACAAAATGAAGATCAAAGAAATCAAAGGCGGCAGGCTCCGGGTGCCGGTCACCACCCTGGTCCCGGCCCAGTGCATGGGCTCCGGCCTTGGCTCGGCCCATACCGCGGCCGGGGATTACGATGTCATGACCAGTGATCCGGACACCGTCCGGGAATACGGCCTGGACAAGCTCAGATTCGGGGATTTCGTGGCCCTGATGGACCATGACAATTCCTATGGCCGGGCCTTTGTACGGGGAGCCGTCAGCATCGGCGTGGTGGTGCATTCGGACTGCCTTCTGGCCGGCCACGGCCCCGGCGTCTCCACCCTCATGACCTGCCCCAGGGCCCTCATCGAGCCGGTCATGGACCCGGACGCCAACCTCGCCAATCTCTTGAAGATCGGGACCCAACGGAAAAAAGCACCCGCATTAAGGAAAAAAATTTGAACACAGGCAAAAAAGCCATCCTTGAAAAAGGAACCGGCAAGGACAGAAAACAGGCCAAGCTCACCTATCTGTATGAAAAGGAATCCCGGTATTTCGCCCAGGTGTCTGAAACCGTCAAGGACCTGGCCGTCAAAGAACTCCGGGAACTAGGCGCGGCCAGGATCAAGCCCGTCTACCGGGGCATCTGGTTCACGGCCTCCCGCCGGGACTTTTACCGGATCACCTATTTTGCCCGCCTCCTGTCCCGGCTCCTGGCCCCCCTGGCGGTCTTTGAGTGCAAGGACAAGGATGAACTCTACGCCCAGGCCGGGAAGATCCGGTGGGAAGAATTCCTGACCCCGAAAAAAACCTTTTCCATTACCGCCAATGTGTCGGAATCCAAGATCACCCATTCCAATTTTGCAGGACTCAGGGTCAAGGACGCCATTGCCGATTATTTCCGGGACAGGTCCAACAAGCGGCCCGATGTGGATGCCCAAAACCCCTATATCACCGTCAACCTGCATCTTCACCGGAACATGGCCACCCTGTCCATTGACGCCTCCGGCGGCACCCTGCACAAACGGGGCTACCGGGAGGAATCCGTGGCTGCGCCCATGCAGGAAACCATTGCCGCGGCCATCATCCGGATGTCGGAATGGGACGGCAGCCTGCCCCTGTACGATCCCATGTGCGGCTCCGGCACTCTTTTGTGCGAAGCCCTCATGGCCTATTGCCGGATCCCGGCCCAGGTTTTTCGAACCCAGTTCGGCTTTGAGCGGCTGCCGGATTTTGACGCGGCCCTCTGGGAAGAGGTGCAAAAGGAAGCCGGGGAAAACTACCGGCCCCTGCCCAAGGCCCTGATCGGCGGCAGCGATATTTCCGAAGAATCCGTCAATGCAGCCAGGGTCAATATCATGGGCCTTCATTTCGGCAGCGAGATCGAGATCCTGCAAAAGGATTTCAGACAGATCGAAGGCATCCGGGGCAGCGTCATCGTGGCCAACCCGCCCTACGGCATTCGCATGGGAAAGGACGAAAATCTGAATCAATTCTATACGGACCTGGGCCTGTTTTTAAAGAACCGGTGCAAAACCTCCAAGGCCTTTATCTATTTTGGCGAACCCAAATACATCAAAAAAGTGCCCCTGTCCCCCACCTGGAAAAAACCCCTTCAGATCGGCGGCCTTGAGGGCAAACTGGTCCGCTACGATCTCTTTTAACCATCCGCTCACAGGAAAGACCCCATGCAGAAAAACGACCCCGCTCCCAGATACACCTGCAACCAGTACAGGGAAGAGATGATCCTTCTCGGCCTTCAGAAACGCCTCGCCTCCCCCGGCCTCACGGCCGAGGAAAGGGAAAGTCTCTTAAAGGAAATCGAGCGGGTTGAACAGGAGATGGGCATGGGTTAACGCCCCTCCCGCAAAACCCCGCCCGGTGATGGTTTCCCCGGCCCTGCAAATCCCTTTTCCGCCCCCATAAATATGTCTTTACAACCGGAATGAAATCCTGATAAGAATTTGCAGGATCACGGATCCAATCGCTTTGAAGTTGGGTATTGTCTGATTCTGAATGGTATTCAGGTCTTTGCATTAACTTGTTAGCTTCGAATGGAGTTTTGTTTTAAAGAATGGAAAGTTATTACGATGTAGCACTTTCATTTGCTGGTGAGCAAAGAGAACTTGTTCGACAAGTTGCGAATGCACTTTCCGTCCATGTTCGAGTATTTTTTTGATGAGTTTTTTGAGGCTGACTTATGGGGAAAGGAGTTAGGTGATTACCTCGATGAAATCTACCGAAAAAGATCTCGATTTATAATTATTTTTGTCTCCAAAGAATATAAAGGAAAAAAGTGGACAGATCATGAAAGGAGGAGCGCCTTATCTGCTGCTATAGAATCTGATATCGAGAAAGTATTGCCTATAAAGGTTGATGACACTGAGTTAAAAGGATTAAGGAATTCCACTTCATATATACGAGCCTCAGATAAAACACCGAGTCAAATAGCAAATTTGCTGCTACAAAAATTAAAATCAATAGATCAACCTTTACATTCTATTGTTCCAAAAAATAATTTTTCAGTATCCCTCTGGAGGTTAGTGGATGAAAAACACATTGATGATGCATTTTCAGGGCTATCTGCAAAACACTTTGGTGGTCGCTGGAACACCAGAGGCCAAAGTATTGTATATGCATCGTCCTCTTTGGCGTTAGCCTCACTAGAGTTATTGATTCACACGTATAAAGATTGCTTATCTAAATTCGTAGCAATCGAAGCTTTATTTCCAAGAAGATTGCAGATAC
Organism: Desulfobacula sp.; assembly: GCA_012031875.1. Taxonomy (GTDB): domain Bacteria; phylum Desulfobacterota; class Desulfobacteria; order Desulfobacterales; family Desulfobacteraceae; genus Desulfobacula. Next base: position 21,481 of record JAAUSZ010000029.1, on the reverse strand, counting down.
ATTCAATAACAATAGATTCATTACCCAATGACTGGGAAAAAAACTTCTCCTTGACACAAAAAATAGGAGATGAGTGGGTTAATAGCAGAAACACCTGTGTTCTTAGTGTTCCGTCAGTGGTTTTACCCAGAGAAAGAAACTATCTTATCAACCCCAATCATTTTGACTTTGATAAAATAGTTATAGTCTCTAAAGAGTATGTGAATCTTGATGAACGCTTTATTAGATAGAAAAAATCGGCTAACAAAAAAATGCACGGGAGCACAAAAAGCAGTGCCCCGTGATTTAAACGTTCGGATAGGGAAAGATCCATCTGCCACGAAAACAAGAAGAGGTAAGGGTGCAAAAGAATACTGGCGGTGGCGCTGCGACAAACGCTGGCATTGACTACCAACAACGAGTTGCTGCTTGGTTCCTTGCCATGGTTTTTACTCGGACAGGAGTTTCACCTCTTCTGGGGCTGCCGGATGGTCTTGATATAGAAAGCGTTGCCTACGAGAATGAAGCGTGCGTTGATGATTTGAATATAAAATGTTCGAACGATTTCACTCTGTATCTTCAGATTAAGCGGCGTATATGTCTCTCTACCTCAGAGCAATCGGACTTTTGGCGATCAATGGACCAGTTCGTGCGTCAATTCGTAATCGGACGGGATTCAACTGAATTATATATTTTGGCAACCTCTGCAGATTCTTCTGGCGCAATTAAGAGAACCCTTAAGAAATTGACTGACTCTTGCCGCCTCAATCCAAGAGCTTTCTCAGAAAATCCATTGTCAAAAGCCGAAAGAGATGTCCTTTCCACCTACAATTCCATAATTGTCGCCTTGTACAAGAAGCACACATCAACTGACATGATGCAGGCTGAGTTTATCCATTTTACGCAGCGGGTATATTTTTGTGTTCTCGACGTTGAAGAAGGAGGGGTTCACGAAGTTGCCGCCAAGACGTTAATGGCTCCATTATTGAGGGTCTCGCCAGATCTTATTTGGGCACTGCTGATTAGAAATTCTCTTCACTATGCGAAGAGCAGATTTTCGGTTACTTCAGTAGTTCTAAAAAAGTTGCTTAATCCATATTATGTCGAAGAGAGCGATCGAACTCATCGAGAAGCAATTAGCGATGATGACCATTGGAGGTTGATAGCAAAGGGAACGTCGCGCTTTTGTACAGGTAAAGAACTTGTCCTAGTTGAGTCGTTCATACCGGAACTCGACTTCATCATCCTGGAATTCTTCAGGTTTGATGCAAATTGCATAAAGCGAGTTGCTTTCACGGCATCAGAAATTATTTGGGGGCCTGATAGAACCACCACAAAGGTGGTTTGCAGAATGGCTACTGAAGAAGGGATGCGTCGCTATTGCGAGGAAAATGCTGGGTTCTTTAAAGATAAGAGACTGGCAATTCTACCCGCGAAGGGCATTGAACAAGTCGAAGAAACACCATGTGCACGATTACACGCGGAACTATGCGCTAAAGTTTTTCAAGATCGTAAGGGAATTGATAAGTGTTTGCATTGCGGCAAGCCTCTTTCCCAACACCTGGTAACGATAGTTGAAGTCGATGATTTGGAAACACCTCCAGGAGTCGGTGGCGTCCATGATGAGTGTCTTAGGCCAGTAGACCGAGTCCTGGGACGCTTACAATTTCCCTTTTTTGAGAGACTGGACTTTTTACGGTATTTTGACGTTTCGAAATGGGCTAAACTACTGGTAAAGGGACAGTGCCTTTTCGGGAACACCGAACAGGCAAGGGGAAAGCTTGGATCCGTCACAATCATTGGATGGAATCCAGAAAATGAAGAATGGCAGGATTTTGACTACTGTGTTAAGGTCAACTTGAAAGATGGCAATAGTCGATATCTTACAACTCGGGGCAAGCTGACCCGATATCCAAAGCAGGCAGCCGAGGCGGCAGCTGCAAAAGGCAACACTGTATTCGCCGATGCTCGGGCCAAAAACGACCCCCACTGTTACACCTCGCTTAATTGGACCTATGGGCAATACTCTACCCTTTTGTCGATCAAAGAGGAGGAAGAAGATTGTATTGAGTGTGTGTCCGCGGAAGTCGTGCGTTACACTGAGCACATTGGCAGGGAATACGCTACGGATGTCGAGTTTTATACGCCACTACTATACCTAACAACAGGCGAGAATCAGTCGCTTTTTATACTTAAAGACCACTTGGTATTTCTAACATCACCGTTGGACGTTGAAAGATTCTTGCAGAATTGGCGGGAGGCGGGATTTTCTGTGAACACATACGAAATTCGAATTGTTGAGTCTGATCTTTTTTTTGACAAAATGGTCTCTGAAGCTTTCCTTTCGGGGGGTGGCGTTGCTGTAGACCCTCTTTTAGACAGAAATGGACAACTTGTCAAAGGGTATATTGTTGTTGACATGGAGACCGCCGAAGGGATGCGAAGCGCTGAATCTGTCACTTAATTGGACACGGCAAACAACCACTTTGCCGTTAGCTCTTAGTTCGGCTGAAATTGTAGAGGGAAGCAAAATGACCGACAACGAACTTTTAAACAAATTGCGGGCCAACTTGAGTCAGCCGATAAGATGCAGATGGATTCAGGATTCGGTGTGCTCGTCAAGGATTACGCTCATTACCTGGAAACTAATCCTTGCGAGGACGCAGCTCTCTTCAACCGGATTTATGCGGAGTTCTCCAGAAAAGAAATTGCAAGTTGTTGGCCAGAAAAATTTTAAATATTGCGGAGCAAGGGCAGACTGTGAATATACGGCATGCAGTACAATCAGATCTTCAGGGCATTGCAGCCATTCATATTGAAAGCTGGAAGGATTCGTACCCGGATATCCTGCCTGCAGAATTTTTAGCCGGGCAGATTGACGGAGAGTTAAAACGGCATTGGGAAGACATCCAAATACAAGAGGATGACATCGTATTGGTGGCCGAGGACAATTCACTGGTGGGGTTTGCGGCTGTTTGGTGCCGCCCCGATCCATTCATTGACAATTTGCATGTAAGGCCTTCCTGGAGGTCTAAAAGGATCGGATCTTCCTTGATGAAGGTGGTCGCAGCAGAACTCATCCGGAAGGGGCACAAGACGGCCTTTCTTTGGGTTTTTGCGGGCAATGAAAACGCCATACGCTTTTATGAGCGGCTGGGAGGCGTCGGGAAGGAGCAGTCCGTAAAGAATGTCTTCGGATATGATGTTCTCAGCCGGAAAATTGAATGGGATGATTTATCTATGATTTGTGAACATGAATAGGGGCAAGCCCGTCCGGAAATTTTTGTGGCGGTGAATATCGAACGGGTTGATTTGGAAAAAATGAAAACGGACAAAGACAAAAAAATTCAGAAGCCCGGAAAAAAAGAGACATCCATTGTCCGGTCCTCGGCTGCCGAGTACCTGACATTTGTCGCGGCAAGTGGCAAGGGAGGCGTTGAAGCGGTTTATGCGGATGAAAATATCTGGCTGACCCAAAAAATGATGGGTGTTCTCTATGATGTTGAGACGCATACCATTAACTATCACCTGAAGAAGGTGTTTGCCGATAGTGAATTGGAAGAAGATTCAGTTATTCGAAATTTTCGAATAACTGCTGCAGACGGTAAAAATTACAATACCAGACACTACAATCTTTCGGCCATTATCGCTGTAGGCTACAAGGTTAACTCAGAACGCGCCGTGCAATTCCGCAAATGGGCGACAACGATTATTCAGGAGTTCACCATCAAAGGCTATACAATGGATGATGAGCGTCTAAAGAATGACGGTTCCGTCCTTGGTAAAAACTATTTTGAAGAACAATTGCAGCGTATCCGGGAGATTCGTCTGAGTGAGCGTAAGTTCTATCAGAAAATTACCGATATCTATGCCACATCCATTGATTATGACTTAACGGCTCAAGCCACGAAGCGTTTTTTTGCAACGGTACAAAACAAGCTGCTGGGCTATTCATGGCCGGACGGCTGCGGAAGTGATCGTAGATCGTGCGGACCACAAAAAGGATCATATGGGGCTGACTACCTGGAAAGACGCCCCAAAAGGTAAAATTCAGAAATTCGATGTCAGCGTGGCCAAAAACTATCTGACCGAAAATGAAATGGCCCAATTGCAGCGATTGGTCTCCGCCTATTTAGACGTTGCGGAAGATATGGCACTGAGGCAGATCCCGATGACGATGCAGGACTGGGAGAAACGCCTCAACCGGTTCATCCAAGCGACAGACCGGGAAATCCTGCAGGACCCAGGAAAAGTCACCGCAGAAATCGCCAAAGCACATGCCGAAAGTGAATTTGAAAAATACCGCATCATCCAGGATCAACTCTTTGAAAGTGACTTCGACCGGATGATCAGGCAGTTGGAACAGAAAAATCAGGATAAAGAATAGAGATTTTCAGGCATTAAACCGGGGGACATCCATGCTTATTTCCAACCAGAAATTGGCTGGGAAATCGAAAGGGATGATTTATCAATTTGGGCTCTGTTATAGCCCGAAAGGAAATACTAAATGAACAAGAATCAGGAAGCTGCCGCAAAGCGGTTTGATGAGGGCCTGTATTGCGCTGAAAGCGTGCTTGCCACGGTTGCAGAGGCCCTTGGTATTGAATCTGCGCTCATACCGGGCATCGCCACCGGCTTTTGCAGCGGCATGGCCCGCACCTGCGGCCCGTGCGGTGCTTTGACAGGCGGGATTTTGGGGTTGAATCTGGCGTTTGGCCGCAGCAGCGCCGCCCAATCGGTTGAGAACAATTACGCTGCGGTTCAGGCGCTGGTGGAGCAGTTCCGGGAAACCTTCGGTTCCACCAATTGCGCGGAATTATTGGGCTGTGATCTGGGGACCCAGGAGGGGCAGCGGATTTTCGGCGCTGAAAACCTTATCCGCCGATGCCGGGAGTTTACGGGCAAAGCGGCTGAACTCACCATCCGCATGATTGAAACAAAACAACAGCCATAGCCGGGTAGCCAAGGGTAGCCTCCCCCCCAGCCTCTCACAACGCCCGGCATATGGGACCGCACCGGGCGTTTCAGAATTCTTTTTCATTGATTGTGTAGGGCGCACAGGGTTCCAAAAACAATCACTATTTAATAGTTCCCATTAAGGGAACTTTTATATTGACATCAAACAGGGAACATATTATTAATTAGCTATGCGTGTGATAGCCAGGCCCCAATTAAAAAAATTTTACCAGCGACAAGGATGCGAAGACGCCAAAGGGCCCATCGACGCATGGTGGCATGAAGCAAAAAAAGCCAATTGGCGGTCATGGCCGGAAATCAAAGCGCAATATGGGTCCGCCAGTATTTTAAAAGGAAACCGGGTTGTCTTTAACTTAGGGGGGAACAAATACCGTCTGGTGGTCAAAATCAATTTCCCGACACAGACCGTTTTGATCCGGTTTGTGGGAACCCATAAGGAATATGATAAAATTAATGCGGAGGAAATATAATGATTAATAAGCTTATTAAAACAGAAGAAGACTATAATTTGGTTCTTTCCCGCATTGAAACCCTGATGGATGCCGAAGCAGACACTCCTGAGGCGGAGGAGCTTGAACTGCTTGCCGCTCTGGTTGAACTTTATGAGAACGAACATTATGCGATGGACCCGCCTGACCCCATAGATGCCATAAAGTTCAGGATGGAGCAGTTGGGCCTCAACCAGCAAGGCCTGGTGCCCTTTATCGGCAGCAAGGGCAAGGTCTCTGAAATTTTGAATAAAAAGAGGCCGTTGACTCTTTCAATGATGAGATCGCTTCACCAAAACCTGGGGATACCGGCTGAAATTTTTTTACAAAAAACCGGGGAAAATTTTCCAAAGGCAATGATATCCCATATTGAATGGCATTCCTTTCCATTGAAAGAGATGGCAAAAAGGGGGTGGCTTCGTCCGGTCAAGAATTTAAAAGATTCGGCCGAAGAAGTCATGCGCCTTTTTATGAAGGATTGCTGCCCCAATGGGGAAGCCATTGAGGCTTGTTTCAGAGAAACCTCCGGCAACCGGATTAATGCAAAAACAGACCATTATGCACTTAACGCATGGTGCATGAGGATTATGGCCCTTGCCCGGAAAAACACCCTGCAAAGAAAATTTGACCCTTCCCATTTCACGTCCGACAGCCTTAAAGATATTGCCAAATTAAGTTTTTTTGATGAAGGTCCCCTGCTTGCGCGGGAATTTCTAGAAAAACATGGAATCCGCCTCATCATCGAACGGCACCTTCCAAAAACCTATCTGGATGGTGCGGCTTTGCTGCTTGAAGATTTAACCCCAGTGATGGGATTAACCCTGAGATATGACAGGATCGATAATTTCTGGTTTTGCCTTCTGCATGAATTGGCCCATTTGGTATTGCACCTTGGCAAAGAAAATCAAAATTTATTTTGGATGACATGGATGCCAGGGACACCGAAAGAGGAAAACAAAACGATATTGAAGACGAGGCGGATTCTCTTGCGACAGAGTCTTTGATTCCGGCTGAAGTCTGGTCAAGAACCGCTGTAAGGTCAAATCCTACAAAAAAGAATGTGCTTGAATTGGCCGAACAACTGAAAATTCACCCGGCTTGCATTGCCGGCAGAATCCGGTTCGAACAGAATAATTTCAAATTACTGTCCAAATTAGTGGATTCCGGGAAAATCAGGGCCCTTTTTGAGATCTGATATTGAAGGAGGCTATTTACAAAGGAAATGATGATGACCAAGAACGAGGCAAGGGAATTTGCCGCCAGGTGGCTGCCGGCCTGGACAGGGAATGATCCTGAAAAACTGGCCGGGTATTATTCCGAGGATTGTTTTTACCTTGATCCGTCCATACCGGACGGCGTGAAGGGAAAGCAGAACCTCATCCGGTATTTCAAAAAACTGCTTTCTCAGAATCCGGACTGGGTCTGGACCCAGATTGAGCCCATTCCCATGGAGGGCGGGTTTTTGAACAAATGGTCGGCAAGGATACCGGTGGGGGATAAAACCATTGACTGCGTCGGCGTCTGTTTTTTGCAGTTTGACGGGCAGGGAAAAATCCGGCGCAATGAAGTCTATTTTGATCGGAGCGAATTGCTTCCGGAGATCAGCCGGTATAGAAAACCCTGAGGAATGAGGCGGAGTTGAGGAGAAATGTCCATAACGGTCATGGGCATCGGCCGCTTTTCCCCGATGTTTCCTTTTCAAGAATTTTGTCAAGTATTCTCCGGAAAATACTTGACAAATTATCGATCCCCATTTACCCTTCTCCATAACTTAAGACAAGGGTAATCTCGTGAAAGTCTCTGAAAAAATAAATCAAAAAATCGCTGAAATGCCGGTGGGGGCAACATTTAAATATCAGCAACTGGGCATTTCAAGCAACGAGTATGGGGCCGCGGCCAAAGCCATTGAGCGGCTGATCGCCGGAAAGGTCATAAAACGGATGGGCGTTGGTGTTTTTTACAAACCCAGGAAAACCCTATTCGGGGAACTGACGCCCGGCGAAGAGGAACGGCTCCGGCCCTATCTGTTTGCCGGGGAGAACAGGATTGCCTATATCACGGGCACGGCATTGTATAACCGCATGGGATTAACCACCCAGGTTCCGGGAGACATCAGGGTTGCAAGCAAACTCAAGGAAATCCGGACCCGGATCGGGAATATCAACGTCCGGCGGGTCAAAAGCTATGTGGATGTGACGGATGAAAATTATCGTCTGCTGGAGATCCTGGATGCGTTAAAGGATTTTAAACAGATTCCGGATCTGGACAAAAAAACCGCTGTAAAACAGATCGGGACCGCCCTGGCATCCCTGAAAAAGAAGGAGCGGCGGCAGATTGTCCGTTACGGGCTCGACTATCCGCCCCGGACCCGGGCGCTCCTGGGGGCATTATTGGAAAATCTGTCTGCGGGCATGGATCTGGAACCATTGGCCCAAAGCCTGAATCCCTTGACAATCTATGATCTGGGCATAACCCCGGACATCCTGCCAACGGCTGAAAAATGGAAGGTTCGATAGATTGAACCTGCATGAAAATACAGAGGTTTTCAAAGATGCGATTCTGGCTGCTTCCCAGCGGTTCGGGATCCCGGAAATCTATGTGGAAAAAGATTACTGGATCACCCTGGTGCTGCACGCGATCTTCCATTCAGATATAGCAGATCAAGTCGTTTTCAAAGGCGGAACCTGTCTTTCAAAATGCCTGCAATTGATCCGGAGATTTTCCGAGGATATTGATCTGGTTGTCCTGAGAACTGGGGCGGAAACCGACAATCAGTTGAAAACCAGAATCCGGCGAATCAGCAAAATTGTGGAAACAGTGCTGCCGGAAACCCGGATAGAGGGGCTGACCAATAAAAAAGGGAATATCCGGAAAACGGTTCACCCCTACAATCGGGTTTTTTCAGGCAATTTCGGACAGGTAAGGGAGCAACTGGTCATTGAGGCCACCTGGCTTGGGAATTATGAGCCGTTCACGATTGAAAAAATCGGCAGCTATCTTTTGGATATCATGGAGTTCGCCGGTCAGAAGGCCTTGATCGAAACTTATGGCATGAACGCATTTAATGTCCGGGCACTGAGTGTTGAACGGACCTTTTGTGAAAAATAATGGGCCTGGTCAGGTTTCACGAATGGATGACCCGTACACTGCCTTATCTAATAAAATCAGGCATATCTATGATCTTCACCTTATGCTGGGCAATGGGGCGGTTGTGTCATTTTTTAACAGTGATGAATTTTCCCATATGCTGCAAAAAGTAGGGAAAGATGATTTCATCAGCTACAGGAATGACAATGAATGGTTGAACCCCCACCCTTATACGGCCATGATTTTTGAGGAACCGGAAACGACCTGGAATCGTATCCGAAATACCTACCGGACCATATTCAAAGATTTGGTGATGGGTGATCTGCCCGATGAAAAAGACTTGATCGCCACCCTTGGGAAAATTGGAAAAAGAATGGAATCCATTGTTTGGAGAATCTGATGTTTCGCCTCACCCCCTGCTGCACTCAGGCTGAGGGTGTTCGGCAATTGTGAAAGGATCTGTGGAATATGGAAATCAACCTGATGGAACTGGAGCCGAGACAGGCCCATGATCTTCTGACCAGCGCCCTCATTCCCCGGCCCATTGCCTGGGTGTCCACCATAAATAAAGAGGGGCAAATCAATCTGGCGCCTTTCAGCTTTTTTACGGGCGTGTCCTGGTCCCCGCCGGTTCTGGCCTTTTCCGTGGTGAACCGGGCCGACGGGACCTTGAAGGACACGGCCAAAAATATCCGGGAGGTGCCGGAATTTGTGGTGAACCTGGTGTCCGTGGATCTCCTGGCCCCCATGGAATACAGCGCAAGGCCCATTCCCTATGGGACCGATGACCTTTCCATGACCGGGATTCACTGGGAGCCTTCGAAAACCATCCGGCCCCGCCGGGTCCGGGAGGCCAGGGTCGCCTTTGAATGCATCCTGGAGCGCATCGTGAGCGTGAGCGAAGGCCCCCATGCCGGGAATCTGACCCTGGGCCGGGTCCGGCTGGTTCATGTGAGGGATGATCTGTTAAAGGCCGGCAGGGAAGTGGACTGGCAGGGTCTGGACATCCTGGGCCGCCTCAGCGGGAACCGGTATTGCGCCGTGCGATCGGTCATTGAAAGCGAAACACATTAGGGAACCGGATATTCCCCCATGAGCAGCCGGTTCTTTGGGGTGATGGCGCCGGGAATGGTCTGGGTCAGGATCTTGTAGCCCAGGGATTTGAGCCTCAGGGCTCGGGCCGCATCAATGGCCAGGTCCGGGGCCATCCAGCCTTCCAGGCCCTCCAGGGCGCAGCGTTTTGCATCATGGCAGCAGGGCAGGACCGCCACCCGGGCATGCCGTTCAACGGCCTTGTCCAGAACCAGGTCCGTCAAGGGGCCGCAGGCATGGACAGACACCACAAGGTCCCCGGGCAATACCGTGATGTCTTCTATGGACGCCTCTTGAAAAATGATCCTGTTCTTCAGTCGGGGCCAGGATTCCACCAAGGCCCGGGACAATTTCCGGGCATTTTCAGGAATGGATTTGTCCACGGCCAGGGCCGTTTCCGAGGTCTGGTCCAGGATAAGCATGATATGGGCCAGAAGGCCGTGGCCGCAGGCAAGGTCCAGGACCCGCCCGCCCCGGAAGCGCCGCCGGACCCGCCGGGCCGTTTCCCAGGCCTCGTGCAGCTCTTTTCTGGGGAGGACCCCGGCCCGGCAGACGGCCCGGGCAATGGCGTCAAACAGGCTTGGGCCGGGAAAAAGAACCTGCTGTTGAGGGGTGAGCCTGTTTTTCGAGGAAGGCTTCATGGATGATCCGGCGGGCAGGATCACAGGCCCATTTTTTGGAGCGGGGGCGGAAACCCCTGTTCGGCGGCGGCCCTGTATTTGCTGAACACATAGGATTCATAGACCGCCGGTTGATCCAGGAGGGTATTGATCTCTGCATCCAGCCTGATCCGTTTTTCGTTCTTTTTCCAGGCGTTCCAGTCTTCAATGGTTTCCCAGGTGCCGATGACCACGACCCGGTTGGTATTTTCCGTATGGATCAGGGTTTCGCCGGAAATATAGCCCTTTTGATCCATGGCATGGAAGCGAAGGGTTTTGAGTTGTGAAAAAAAATTCTTTTTCCTTGCCCTGGGTGACCTCCCTTTTAATCATGACCTTGACAATCATCACGCCCTCCTTTTTGCCTGTTTTTTCCCATGGTTGTATTTTTTGGGGTATTCTGGTAAAGAATAGCTTTTAATTTTTTAAAAGAGAAGCGGAAAAAGAATCAAGGCCCTATGAACATTCACATCATCCAGGAAGAATGCACCCGTTGCCTGCTCTGTGTCAAAGACTGCGCCGCGGCCGTATGGCGGGAAGAAAAGGGCCTGCCCAGGGCGGTATTTCCCGAGGCCTGCACCCTGTGCAGCCATTGCCTGAGTGTCTGCCCGGCCGGGGCCATCCGGCACGACGGTCTGGACCCTCTCCAGGTTCGGCGGATCGACAAGGGCCTGGTGAACCCGGAGGCCTATGAAACCGTGGTCCGGGGCAGAAGAAGCATCCGGCGCTATAAGGACCGGCCAATGCCGGAGGACCTGGTCCAAAAAATCATCGGCCTTGCCGCCCATACGCCCACGGCCACCAATTCCCAGAATGTGGCCTATACGGCGATAACGGACAGGGGCCTCCTGGAAAAGATTTCACAGACCATCTTCGGCTTCAGCGTGAAGGTGTTCCGGTTTACCCGGAGATTCCCGGGAAACCTGGTCTATAAGCTCGTCCGGAGATTTCCCGGCTCCGACGTCCTGGCCCGGTACCTGGACCCCATGCCCTATTATCTGGAAGAAACCGGAAAGGGCCGGGATCTGATCCTGCACAAGGCCCCGGCCCTGATCCTGGTCCACGCCCCCAGGGGGAAAAATTTCTCCTGTGAAAACTGTAATCTGGCCGCGGCCAATATCATGAATTTTGCCTATTCCCTGGGGCTTGGAACCTGTTATATCGGATTTCTGACCCTGTATCTCAAACATTCCAAAACCCTGAGAAAGGCCCTCGGCCTCCCTGACAACCGGATGGCCTACGCCGCCCTGGTCATGGGATACCCGGCCTACGGCCATACCCGCACGGCGTCGCGGAACACCCCTAACATAGAATGGTTGAAAGAAAAAATATGAAATACGTTTTTAAATGGATGATCCTTTGCTTTGCCTTTTTTATCGTCATACCCTCGGCCGCTGTGTCGGCCCGAACCGCGGAACTGCCCATCACCATTGACTATCCCCTTTTGAACGCCCTGGTCGGGTCCCGGCTCTTCCCAAAAAATGAAAGCGAGGTGGAGCTGGTCAAAGACCCCCTGGGATGTAAAAAGATCGTCATCAGTGACCCGGAATTCAGGGAGGAAAACTCCCGCCTGAGATTTGAAATCAAGGTCCGTATCAAAGCCGGGCTTGAGGCGGGCAATGACTGTTACCTGCCCGTTGAATGGGAAGGCTATGTGGTGTTTTTCCAGACCCCGGTGATAGACCCTGACACCTTCCGGTTATCCTTCAGAACCGAGGACTCCCGGGTTCTCAACAAAAAGCGGGAGCCGGGCATCATTTCCGGTCCCCTGTGGAACCTGGTCAAGGAAAAGGTCCATACCCGGGTGGATGAGCTGCGGATTGATCTTATCCCCTGTGTCAATGAAATGAAATCCTTCCTGGCCGTCATGTTTCCCGAAAGCCGCCTGGATAATGCCGTGGCCATGGTGGAAAGCATGAGGCCGGGAAAGGTGGAGGTGGGGGCCAAGGCCGTCCGGATCAATATGAATGCCGATGTGTCCCCGGTTTTCGACGAGGCCCGGACAAGGCGGGAAGCGCCCCTGAGCGAGGAGGAACTCTCGGCCTTCATTGACACCTGGCAGACCATGGACGCCTTTATGGTCTACGCCCTTGGAAGCTATCTGAAAAGCCCCTGACGCCGTATGAGCGGCAGGCCGTGCTGGAGACCCTGCTGGATACGCGCTACCTGTTTCTGGCAGAGCTGGACAAGCCGGAAAAGGAGAACGATTTTGTGCGAACCCGGTTTATCGAAGCCTGGGGCAACCTGTCCTTTTTATTCCGTCGCCATCTGGGGGACAGTCCATCGGCCTCCCCCATCGGGACCCTGGCCTTTTTTTCATCCCTGGACGCCTTGAAGGCCTTGGACGCCTTGGGGCCCTCCCTGGGGATCGAAATCAGCCGCAACGGTCTTTTAAGGCTGGCCCGGCTCATCTCCGCCGGTCCGGGCGACGGGTCGGATTTGTCTTATTCCTTTGAAATCGATAAAAACCTGAGAAAGGTCATGGGGCTGGAGGCGGAATTGACCGAATCCCCGGAATATATGAAGGAAGAGCCAGGCAAGGAACAGGATTTTCTCCACAAGATTCTGAACCGTCTCATCAGTTCTCTTTTAACGGTCATGGGCCTCAATCCCCATGCCGAGGCCGTTGCGGCGAATCAGAAAAAGCCCGACCGGGAAGACCCGGCCAAATGGCTGCCGGATCCGGCAAATATCGACGGTTACGTGGAAAGGGTGAGGAAGGAACTGAAGACCGCCGCCGACCAGACCGTGGTCAAAAAAAATCCGGCCCCGGAATTCCGGGATCTGTTCTATCCCCTGGTGGATGCCGTGGCCTGGCAGGAGAGCTGTTTCCGGCAGTTCCGGCAGAACAGGGGCGTGGTCGAATATCTCAGGTCCTATAACAACACCTCCGTGGGCCTCATGCAGATCAATGAAAAGGTGTGGCGGGGCATGTATGACCCGGAAAAATTAAAATGGAATGTCCGGTATAATATGGCGGCCGGTTGTGAGATTATCGATCTTTACCTCCAGAAATATGTCCTGAAGAAAATGGCGGAAAAAAACTATCCGGCCCTTGAAAACAAGGACAATATCGCCAGGACCCTGTACGCTCTGTACAACGGGGGGCCCGGGGAATTTTCAAAATTCCTGGACCGGCTGGCCAAAAAGAAATTCTATGCCAGTGACGACCTGTTCCATGAAAAATACCTCTGGGTCAAAAACGGGCAGTGGGACAAGGCCGGCGTCTGTCTTGTCGGGGAATGACGGGCCGAAACCAAAGACAAGGGGAGATGCCCATGGATGATTCCAACAGTTCCGCCAGGGTTCCGGGCCTGAAAATATACCATGAACTCATGGCCAACAAGGTCGGGGACATCCTTCTGGTGTCCTGCCCCTATGACGCCTTTATCATGGAGGAGGAGGGCCGGCTTTCCACCCGGATCATCAATGAATACAAGGGGCTGAACCTTTCAAAGCCCCCCCGGCTCACCTGGGTGTCCTCGGCCGCCGAAGCCTTCAGCAAACTGGAAACCAAAAGATTCGACCTCATCCTGGCCATGCCCAGCCTGGACGGGATGGATGTCTATACCTTCGGCGCCGAGGTCAAGACCCGGTACGCCCACCTGCCGTTTTTCATGCTGCTTCACAATACCGCGGATATCGACCGGTATATCCGGGCCAACCACGCCGCCACCATTGACCGCACCTATGTCTGGGGCGGCAATGCCGATCTTCTTCTGGCCATCATCAAGAATTTTGAAGATGAAAAAAACGTGGCCTTTGATACGGCCAATGCCAATGTCCGGGTCATCATCCTGGTGGAGGATTCCCCCTATCATTATTCCTCCTTTCTGCCGGTCCTGTATAAGGAAATCGTCATGCAGACCCAGTCGGTCATTGACGAATCCATTAATGAGGAACACCGGCTCCTGAAGATGAGGGCCGGCCCAAGGTGCTGGTGGCCCATACTTACGAAGATGCCCTGGCCCTTTTTGAACGTCACAGGCCCTATCTTCTGTCCGTGTTTTCCGATGTGCGGTATAAAAAGGACGGGGTTGAGGACGAGCTGGCCGGGTATACGTTTCTGGCCCGGATCAAAGGGGAGATCCCGGACCTGCCCGTCCTCATGCTCAGCACGGAAGAGGAAAACCGGGAAAAGGCGGCCCGAATTCCGGCGGTGTTCATCAATAAGAATTCCAGCACTCTGAATGACCAGATCAGGAATTTTTTTGTCTCGGACCTGGGATTCGGCCCCTTTGTGTTCCGGCTGCCCGACGGGGAGGAAATAGAGCGGGCCGGCGATCTCCGGGCCATGGAGCGGGTTTTACCGGATATTCCCGATGAATCCATTGTCTACCACGCCATGAACAATGATTTTTCAAGATGGTTCATGGCCCGGAGCGAGATTGATTTCGCCCTGAAACTGAAGCCTTATAAAATCAGTGATTTCCCGGACCCCAAGGATTTGAAGACCTTTCTCATCCAAAGTATCCGGGCCCGGAGAAAGGGCTCCAGGCAGGGCCAGATCATTGATTTTGACTCCGAGGCCTTTGATTGGGATGCGGATTTCATGAAGACGGGGAACGGCTCCCTGGGCGGCAAGGCAAGGGGGCTGGCCTTTATGGCCTCCCAGATCCGCCGGGACCCCGCCTTGCAGGAAAAATTCCCGGATGTGGACATCTCCATTCCCCAGACCTTTGTGATTTCAACGGAGGGGTTTAAATCCTTTGTCGAGCAGAACCGCCTTTCAAAGCTCCTGGATTTTGCCGATGATATCCCGGACCAGGAAATTGTCCGGCAGTTTGTCCAGGCAAAATTCCCGGCCCGGCTGAAAAAAAACCTTGAAATCTATCTCAAGGCCGTCCGGTATCCCATTGCCGTCCGGTCCTCCTCCCTTTTTGAAGACGCCCACTATCAGCCCTTTGCCGGCCTTTACCGGACCTATATGCTCCCCAATTCCCATTCCAGTCTTGAGAAACGGCTGGACCGGCTCATCATGGCCGTCAAGCTGGTCTATGCCTCCACCTATCTCAAGGCCCCCCGGTCCTACGCCCGGTCCACCATGCACAGGACCGAAGATGAAGAAATGGCGGTCATTCTCCAGCAATTGACCGGCCAGGCCCACGGGAATTATTTTTATCCGTCCATATCCGGGGTGGCCAAATCCTATAATTTCTATCCCATTGCCCATCTGAAAGCGGAAGACGGCATCGCCTATATTGCCCTGGGCCTTGGGAAAATCGTCATGGAAGGCGGCAAGACCCTGAGGTTCTGTCCCCCCTATCCCACCTTCCTGCCCCAGTATTCCGCAGTCAAAGACGTACTTGAAAATTCCCAGAATTTTTTCTATGCCCTCAAACTGGATGAATTCCCGGATGACGACCTCTTCATCCGGGGTCCGGCCGATGATCCCACCCTGGCAAAGCTGGATCTTTCCGAGGCGGCGGATCACCCTGTGGTGAGATTCCTGTCCTCGACCTATCACGCCGGGGACAACCGGATCAGGGATTCCTTTTCCCCGGACGGGTTCCCTGTCCTGACCTTTGCCAATATCCTGAAATACAGTTCATTTCCCCTGGCCGGGCTTCTGGCGGAGGTCACCCAGATAGGCAAACGATGGATGGGGTCTTCCGTGGAAATCGAATTTGCCGTGACCCTGCCCCAAAAGGAAGGCCAAAGGCCCGGATTTTCACTTTTGCAGATCAGGCCCATGGGGCGGTATCAGCAGAATTTTCGGGTGGACATCGGCCCAAAGGACATTGAAACCGCTTTCTGTTATTCGACCCTGTCCCTGGGAAACGGGGAATACAAGGACATCCGGGATGTGGTTTATGTGGACCCGGAAACCTTTGATCCCGCCAAAACCGTTCAGATTGCGGCGGAAATCAATACCATCAACGCCCTGTTCAACCACAACCAGAAAAAATATATCCTCATGGGTCCGGGCCGGTGGGGGTCTTCGGACCGGTGGCTGGGCATCCCCGTGAGCTGGAACGATATTTCCAATGTGGGCGTCATGGTGGAAACCACCATCGAAAGCATCAAGGCCGATCCCTCCCAGGGCTCCCATTTTTTCCAGAACATCACTTCCCTGGGCATCAGCTATATCACCATCTCGGACAAGGGGGAGGATTTCATTGACTATGAATTCCTGAAACGCCGGGAGCCCGAGAACACCACCCCCTTTCTGAAGCATGTCCGGTTTGAGGCCCCCATCCTGATCCGGGTGGACGGAAAGACCTCCAGGGCCGTGTTTCTTCCTCCCGGGGAAGGGGGCCCGGAAAATACCGTGGCGGATAGTCCCCAGGCCCGGCCCGCGGGCTAATCCTTTACATACCGGGGATAGCCGCTCTTGGCTTTTTTTGCGGCGGCAAGATCGATATCCAGGGTTAAAAACGGCCTGGACTTTGTGGTGGTCTTCAGGACCCGGCCCCGGTCCGGCTCCATGATCCATCCGGTCCCGCCGAAATCCTCCCCCGGCACATTGGGGCCGTTGTAATTGGAGGAAAGGCAGAAGGCCCCCCGATACGACGGCGGCGGCCTTTCCCCCCGTGACCCAGATATCGGCCTCGGTTTTCGGCGTGGCCCTGGGACAGACCAGGATATCCATGCCCTGTTTCATATACTGCCGGGCCATGGCCGTGAACCAGAGTTCCGTGCAGATGAGAAACCCGATGCGGACGCCCTTGGCTTCCACCACCTCAAACCGGCCGTCCCCCCGGTCATACCAGGAGGCTTCCCAGTATCCGGGTTCATCGGGCAGATAGAATTTGTCGTGGGCTGCCTGGATCCCTTTTTCCTTTGTAAACACAAGGCCGCGGTTGAGGCGCCGGCCGTTCTCAAGGACCGGTCTGGAGGTGATGACCATGCCCACGGGCAGTTCAGCCAAGCGCTTTATCCATTCGTCATGGGCCTCCACGGCCTTTTGCCAGAGATCCGGGTCCACCCTGTCGGATCTTGTGATCCATGAGAAAAACGGCATTTCCGGCAGGAGCAAAAGGTCTGAGCGCTCCCGGCCCAGGTGCCGGATTAGGCGCTTCCAGTCCCTGCCGGTATCGGTCCAGGTATTGGGTAATTCGCACACGGTGACTTTCATGGTCAATCCCTCCTTTTTCCAAGTCCTGTTAAGACGGCTTTCTTTTTTCCGCTTTGTAAGGGGGCCATTATTTCAGGTCGGCGGGGACTTGTAAATATATTTGACGCCTATTTCATGGCCGGAATCCCCGGGGATGCAAAATTTCCCCTGAGAAAATTTGAATCTTTTGCAAATCCGTTTTTTATGGTTATAGTGGTAAGGTGGTGCAAAACGGCTGACATCAGTCTCTATATATTCGTGCGGAGGTGTGTATGAGCAAGGAAACCCTGACCCTTCCCATTACCGGGATGAGCTGTGTCAATTGCGCGGCCAGCATTGAAAGAACGGTGACTAAACTGGAGGGGGTGGATGAGGTCCAGGTGAATTTTGCCGCCGAACAGGCAAGGGTGTCCTATGACCCGGAAAAGATCCGGTCAAGGGAGATCCTCCTGAAAATCAGGGACCTCGGGTTTAATGTGCCCATGAGCAGAAAGGAATTCCCGGTGACGGGCATGAGCTGCGCCAATTGTGCGGCCAGCATTGAAAGGACCCTGAATAAAAAGGTGGAAGGGGTGGTCCTGGCAACGGTGAATTTTGCCTCGGAACGCCTGGCTGTGGAGTATGTCCCCTCCATTGTTTCCCTGGACGGCATTGTTGCCGAAGTCCGGAAAATCGGCTTTGACCTGGTTCTTGCCGAAGAAGGCAAGGAAGAGGATGCCGAAGAGATTGCCAGGCATCTGGAAATAAGGGACCAGACCCGGAAATTCATCGTGGGGGCGGCTTTTGCCCTGCCCCTGTTCCTGATCAGCATGTCAAGGGATTTCGGCCTCATCGGGTCCTGGAGCCATGCGCCCTGGGTCAACTGGTTTTTCCTTTTCCTGGCGAGTCCGGTCCAGTTTTACACCGGGATGGACTATTATATCGGCGCTTATAAGGCCCTGAAAAACAAAAGCGCCAATATGGATGTCCTCATCGCCCTCGGGTCCTCCGTGGCCTATTTTTATTCCCTGGCCCTCCTTTTGGTTCCCGGCGGCCACGGCCATGTGTATTTTGAAACCTCGGCCATCATCATCACCCTGATCAAATTCGGCAAACTCCTGGAAGCCCGGACCAAGGGCAAAACCGGCAGCGCCATCAAAAAACTCATGGGCCTCCAGCCCAAAACCGCCACGGTGATCGAAGGCGGCCTTGAAAAGAAATCTCCATTGCCATGGTTAAGGTGGACGATATCATCCTGATCCGGCCGGGGGAACGGATCCCCGTGGACGGGATCATTGTCGAGGGAACTTCTTTTGTTGACGAATCCATGCTTACGGGCGAACCCATCCCCGTGGACAAGGCAAAGGAGGACCAGGTCACCGGAGGCACCGTCAACGGGGAGGGGCTAATAAAATTCAGGGCCACAGGCGTGGGAAAAGATACGGTGCTGTCCCGGATCATCCGGCTGGTCCAGGAGGCCCAGGGCAGCAAGGCCCCCATCCAGGCCCTGGCCGATAAAGTGGCGGCCGTATTCGTGCCCGGAGTCATCGGCATTGCCCTGGTCACCTTCGGTATCTGGTGGGGGGTCACCGGAGAATTTGTTCCTTCCATGATCCGGATGGTGGCCGTCCTGGTTATTGCCTGCCCCTGCGCCCTGGGCCTGGCAACCCCTACAGCCATTATGGCGGGAACGGGAAAGGGGGCCGAGAACGGAATTTTGTTCAAAAGAAGCGAGGCCCTTGAAAATGCGGCCAAACTTAAAATCATCGTCATGGACAAGACCGGGACCCTGACCCTGGGAAAACCCGCGGTGGTGGATATTGTCCCGACCCGGACCCCGGGTCTTTCCCCGGAAGCGCTGCTGACCCTGGCCGCCTCCCTGGAAAAAGGGTCCGAGCATCCCATCGGCAAAGCCATTGTGGCCTTTGCCCAAAATAAGGGCCTGGCCCTGGATGATCCCCTGAATTTCAAAGCCCACAGCGGCTTCGGGGTGGAGGCCCAAATCAAGGGGGAAACCTTCCGGTTCGGCAAGCCCCGGTGGTTTGAAAAGGAGTTGGACCTGGAAGAGGAGGCCAAAACCCTGATCCGCGGATTGCAGAAAAAAGGAAGAACCGTCATGGTCCTGGTAAAGGACAGCACGGCCCTGGGGGTGGTGGCGGTGTTTGACGTGCTGAAACCCGAATCCAAACAGGCGGTGAAGGAGCTGCATGACGAGGCCCTGCGCGTGGTCATGCTCACCGGCGATAACCTGGAAACAGCCAAGATCATTGCCGCGGAAGCCCAGGTGGATGATGTGGAAGCGGAGGTCCGGCCCGATGAAAAATCCGAGAGGGTAAAACAGCTCCGGAAGGACGGGGTCCTGGTGGGCATGGTGGGGGACGGCATCAATGACGCGCCGGCCCTGGCCCAGGCCGATATCGGCTTTGCCATCGGCACGGGCACGGATGTGGCCATTGAAACCGGGGACATCATCCTTTCCAGCGGAAACCTGACCGGTATCCCCAAGGCCATCAAAATCAGCCGGAAGACCCTTGCCACCATCCGGCAGAACCTGTTCCTGGCCTTTGTCTATAATATCATCCTCATCCCCGTGGCCGCGGGAATCCTGGCCCCCTTTGACCAGTTCCCGGATTTTTTAAGGCAACTGCATCCCATTCTCGCGGCCCTGGCCATGGCCGCCAGCAGCATATCGGTGGTCACCAACAGCCTGAGGCTGTATAAGGCGGATCTAGGATAAGAACATGACCCATTTTATGGCGAGGCCCCATGAAACCATTGGATAGGGAAACGGAAAGGGAAGGCTCACGGGATATCAAAAAATCAACGGCCCAATTGTACCAGGAAAGCCGTCTGGCCCAGAAGCGCCTGAACGCCATGCTGAAATTTCTGCCGGACCCGGTATTCGTATTCAGCCTCAACAATACGGTGGAATATATCAATCCGGCCTTTGAGCGGGTTTTCGGCTGGACCCTGGCGGAGGTCAAAGGCAAAAACATCCGGTTTATTCCGGACCACCTCATCGGCCAGGCCAGGCAGGGGATGAAATTATTATTCCGGAACCGCCTGGTCCATGATTTTGAAACCCAGAGATATACCAAGGACGGCCGGATCCTGGATATTGTCATCAACGGCTCCATCCTCTTTGATGAGCATGACAAAGCCGTGGGCCAGGTATTGATCCTCAGAGACATGACCGTTGAAAAACGCATGGCCAAGACCAACCAAATCATGTTCCGGATCTCAAGGGCCCTTCACAGCTATGAAAAACTGGGGGACCTCATCGCCCTGATCACGGGTGAAATAAAGGCCCTCATCGCCGTAGAAGGGGCCTTTATCCTCCTGGCAGACCAGAAAAAAGACCAGCTCTATTTTTTTCAGCCCGTTTCCGGGACAAGGAATCGGAAAAAAAATTTAAGAAAATCAAATTTCCGGCAGACCAGGGCGTTACCGGGCATGTGTATAAGACAGGAAAGCCCCTGATGATTCCCGATGCGTCCCAATGCTCTTTTTTTCTGAGGCGGGTGGATGAGGAAACCGGCCTGGTCACCCAAAACATGCTGTCGGTTCCCATTCCGCTCCAGGACCGGACCATCGGCGTGGTCGCGGTCGTCAATAAGTTTCATGGGGAATTCGACACCACGGATACGGAGCTGTTGAGCATGGTGGCCGGCACCATTGCCCTGCCCATTGAGAACACAAGGATCAATGAGGCCCTGAGGAAATCCTACAAAGAGCTGAAAACCATGAACCGGGCCAAGGACAAGGTTATCAACCACCTTGCCCATGAACTGAAGACCCCCGTATCCGTCCTGGGGGCCTCCATGACGCTGCTGTCAAGGAAACTGAATGCCCTGGGCCTGAATTCCCAGCCTGTTGAAAATATTCTGAACCGGGGCCGGAGAAATCTTCAACGCATCCTGGATATCCAATATGAGGTGGAAGACCTGTTGCGGAAAAAAGAATTCAAGGCCTACCCCCTTCTGACCCGGCTCCTGGATGCCTGCCGGGATGAACTGGATTCGCTCATGGCGCTGGAAACGGAGCACAAGGAGATCCTTGACAGCGTTCATCACAGCCTGGACCGTATCTTCAACCCCTGAGGATTTCAAATCCCGGACCCTTCACCTGGATGAAGTCCTGGCAGAACAGATCACCCGGCTCAA
>JAAUSZ010000198.1 GCA_012031875.1 Desulfobacula sp. | reverse complement strand
CATGTCGCCGATGAGGGGGATGTTTTCTTTTTCAATGTCCTTGTCCGCCTTGAGTTTCAGCGAACAGGCCCGGCAGGCGCCGTGCAGGATGCCCAGGGCCTTTGCCTTTTCATAAAGGCCATGGAGAAAATGGTCCGGTGCGGCCATCTTCGGGATCAGCGTGACGGCCTCCCCTTCAATGACGATGAGTCCTTCCCGGCCCCGCTCGTGAAGGTCGATGCCGTTGAGAAGGACATGGACAAAGCACATGGGGTCGCCCCTGAATGCAAAAATGACGGTTTTTTTCATTTCATTCTCCCAGGTTAAAAATTCGGGTTTATTTGGGCATCATGCCGGGCGGCATCCGGACCGCCACCACGGTTCCTTTGGCGCAGAGGGTTTCCCCGGCCAGGACCCTGGATTCCACCACGACTTTTTTTCTCTTTGATCTCCAGGACCCGGCCCCGGAGTTCAAGTTCCACGCCCATGGGGGTGGGCGCCAGATAATCCACCTTCAGGGAGGCGGTGACAAATCTCAGGGCCGGTTCCGAATCCATGGGCCGTCCCTCTTTCCGGTAGGCTGCGGCCGCCGCCGTTCCGGTGGAATGGCAGTCCACCAGGGAGGCGATGAGGCCGCCGTAAACAAAACCCGGAAGGGCCATATAGCGGCCGTCGGGGGTAAAGAAGGCCACGCTTTCCTCCCCGTCCCAGAAACTTTTGATTTTATGTCCGTGTTCATTGAGCCTGCCGCAGCCGTAACAATGGCTGAATTCATCGGGGTAGAAATCCTGAAAGGCTTTTTCCTGCATTTGGGATGGGTCTCCTTATCTCTCGGTTTTGGGGTTCCGTTGCCGGGGCGTCTCAGGCATCTTCATCCAGGAGAAGGCCCCGGCCGCTTTTCAGATGCTGGACCAGATCTTCCAGCTCGGCATGGGAAATATCATGCTTGAAAACCCGGCTGACCCTACCATAATCGTCCAGGGTGACAATGTCAATAAACACATCCTCCCCTTCCTGGTAAACGCAGAGCCTGAAGGGGGAATCCTTGGCCAGAAGCTCTTCGTGGACCTCATCCACGATTTGGGTCAGCTCGTCAATATGTTTTCCGGCTTCCCGGAAATGTTTCTTTTTCTTATGCCGTCTCAGTTCATAGGTCGGGATGGCGGTTTTATCCGCGATCACGCCTTCTCCCTGATTGATTTTGGATACGTCTTCCATGCCGCCATCCCATGATTAAGGGGTTAGTCCCCCTAAATATAAGTATCGCTGTTTTGGGGGGCAATCTTTAATCCGGCGGCCCGGAAGGGGGCGCTTTTCTAACCCGAAGCCGCCATATCCGTCAGGCAGTCGTCCAGGACCCGGACAAACATATCCGCATCCTCTTGGGTGATGACCATGGGGGGTTTGATTTTGACCACATTGTTAAAGGGCCCGTCGGTACCCAGGAGGATCCCCCGGTCTTTGAGCCGGTTCACCAGCTCACGGGCTTCGCGGTGGGCCGGGGCCCGGGTGTCCCGGTCCAGGACCAGCTCGATCCCGATAAAAAGGCCCACTCCCCGGACATCCCCGATGATCTCGTGCCGGTCCCTGAGATCATGAAGCCCGGCCAGGATTCTTTTCCCGGTTTCCCGGGCATGTTCAAGAAGCCCTTCTTCCTCGATGACATCCAGGACCGCCAGGCCCACGGCGCAGGACACCGGGTTCCCGCCAAAGGTGGAAAAAAATTCCATGCCGTTGGCAAAGGCTTCGGCAATCTCCCTCCGAGTAATGACAGCCCCCATGGGTGCCCGTTTCCCATGGGTTTTCCCATGACCACCATATCCGGGATGACCTCCTGAAGCTCAAAGGCCCAGAACCGGGAGCCCACCCGGCCGAAACCGGTCTGGACCTCATCGACGATGCAGAGCCCTCCCGCATTCCTCACATGGAAAAAGGCCGTCTCAAAATACCCCTGGGGCGGGATCACCTGGCCGCCGCAGGACAGGAGGGATTCGGTGATAAATCCCGCAATGGGCCTGTCCAGGCCGTCGATGAGGGTTTCGATCTCGTCCCCGTAGGCCCTGCCCGCATCTCTTCCCTGGCCCTTGAACCGGCCCCGGTATCCGTCGGCCAGGGGGAACCACGTGGACCCAGGGCTCGGGCTCGCCCCGGCCGCCCCTGCCCATGAATTTATAGGGGCTCAGGTCGATCATGGAACTGGTGTGGCCGTGGTAGGCATTGTCCACCACCAGCATATCCCTTTGGCCGGTGCAGGTCCGGGCGATTCGCAGGGCCAGTTCATTGGCCTCGCTGCCCGAGTTGACAAAAAAGCAGGTGTCCAGCTCCCTGGGCAGGGTGGCGCAGAGCCGTTCCGCATACTCGGTCAGGCCGTCGTAGAGATAGCGGGTATTGGTATTGAGGCGGGCCATCTGTTTCTGCCCCGCCTCCACCACTTTTGGGTGGCAATGGCCCACATGGCAGACATTGTTGTACAGGTCCAGAAAGGGCCGGCCGTTATAATCAAACAGGTACTGGCCCTTTCCGTACAAAAATTTCAGGGGCTGCTCATAGGACAGGGACAGGGAGGGGGCCATGACCATGCGCCGGTTTTTGACCAGCCGGTCCGGTGAGGCCCCCCGGTTTTCATAGGGCCTCAGATCCGTCCGGCTGGCCAGAAGAATGGCAGCCTGGGCCGGGCCCATGGCCGAAAAGGCCTCCAGTTTTTGCCAGGCCCGCTCCTCGGAAACAAACCAGGCCTCCCGGCCCGGGTCCAGAGTTCTTCTTTTTGCGGAAATGATGACGGACACGGCCAGCCTGGCGCACATCAAAGGGAAAAGAACCGCCATTTCATCCAGAGACAGGGGGCGGATGGCGTGGTAGGCCCCGATGACGGCGGCCCCGGCTTCCAGGGGGTCTTCTTCATCCAGGGTATGGTAAGCCAGGGCAATGGCCAGATCACAGACCACCGGGTTTTCAAGGCAGTCCCCGAAATCCAGAACCCCCGAGATGCGGCCGCCTTGGACCAGGATATTGTCGTCATTGAGATCCCCGTGGATCAGGGACCTGGGCAGCCGGTCCAGCAAGGGCAGGGCCATTGCCCCATAGAGATGGAAGACCCATTCCAGAATCCGCCGCTTTTCCGGGTCCCGGATGACGGGGATGGCCGGGCGGTGCTGGTCTGCCCTGGCAAGATCCCAGGCATGGGTTCTTTTTGCAGCCGGATGAACCACCCCGGCCAGGGCCAGGTGCATCCGCGCAATAAGCGCCCCAAGGTCCTCGAGCCTTTCCGTGCCTGCGGGAAGGGACCTGCACCAGGCCTCTCCCGGAACAAAGGCCAGAAGGCGGCCCCGGATCTTTTCCCCGTCCCCGGTCAGCACACAGGCCTCCACGGCTCCGGTCCGGGTGGGGATCACCCGGGGCAGGGCGACGCCCAGCCCTGCCCGGACAAGGCTTTCCACGGCAAGATGCTCCATTTCCAGGATTCCGGGAGGACTGTCCTCACCGGCCAGTTTCAGGACAAAGGAAGCCCCGTCCGGTGTTTGGATCCGATAGTTTTCGTTTTCCCCGGCCAGCCGGGAAATCTCGCCGGAAAGAGTATATTCAGTGCTCAGCAGTGTTTTGATATCCGCAGCCATGTTTTCTTTTGCCTTCAACAGGGTTAAAACCGGCCGGGCCGAATATTGCGCCCGCCCGGTTGAAATTTTCCCTGAGAATATCACCTGAAAGGCCATAAATCAACCGGCCGCGGCAATCCCCCGGCAAAGAAAATTAAGGCCGGAGTTACACATCCGTTTTAATATGGTGGATCGCTGGAAAAGTTAATCTGGGTTGCGGTAACCTTGAGTTTTGGAGCCCTGAATGATAATGCAAGAAGTCTTGATTCCAGCCGGTCAGCTTTATCTTTGATTAATTTAACGGACGACCAGGAATAATATTATCCTTAAGCATTCAATAAATTGAATTTAAGCTTTGCATACGGAGAAGAACAGTGATATGAAATTCTCTATTTAGGATAAGGGATTATCTTTATTGGATATTATTAATTTAAGCATATTGTCCAGGTAGATATCAAAATTTTGAGTGATATACGGAACCACACATTGATTTTTTTGTCCGGCGCTTGCTAAACGACCACTGGAATTCGAAGCCTCACTTAAGGACGGCTAAGTCAAGATTTTTGACTTGCTGATTACGTAATAAAACGATGAATGAAGATGATTTCAAAGAACTCTCTCCCAATCCTCAAAAAGGGTTGTATAGCTCCGCGCATTTAATTTCCGGTATTCCCATCCCGAAAACACAGCGAGTGCAGCTATTCGGTGCGGATGAGTGGGAGGAATTTACCGAGGAATGGGCTTCATCTCTTAAAAGTTCATATCATTGCGTCAAGCGCTTTGCCGGTGCAGGAGATAAAGGACAGGATGTTGTAGGCTTTATTTCTTCTAACCAGTTCAGTGGTGGGTGGGACAACTACCAATGTAAATTTTACGATAAGCCTTTAACGCCTTCCGATATCTGGGTCGAATTCGGAAAGATTGTTTACTTCACGTATTGCGGTGAATACCCGCCGCCACGAAAGTATTACTTTGTTGCCCCGAAACAAATCGGAACAAAACTAGGCAATCTACTCGCCAATGCCCATAAATTAAAAGAAGAACTCAAACAAAACTGGGTGAAATATTGCGAGGATGGCATCACATCTACAGCCAAAATAAATCTTGAAGGTGATCTACTTGCCTATTTGGAGAGTTTTGATTTTACGATATTCGACTCAATTTCACTCGTTCGAATGATTGAACAGCATGCTTCTACTCCCTTCCATTCTGTGAGGTTTGGCGGAGGGCTTGGTATCCGTCCTGAACCTGAAATCCCGCCGGAAGATACGGTATCTCTGGATCATCGTTATGTAAGACAGCTTCTGAGCGTTTATGCGCAATACGTCGGTGAAGACCAGCAATCGCCCGATCTTTCCCTGCTCGATAAAGATGATGGCATACGTAGCAACTTTCAGAGACAACGTGAGCGCTTTTATCATGCGGAGTCCTTACGCAACTTTTCCCGCGACACGGTTCCTCCCGGAGTTTTCGAAGCTCTTCAAAATGATATTTTTGATGGGGTTGTGGACGTCTGCGAGTCCAAGCACGACTGCTGTATGGATCGTTTAAACGGAACGATGAGCCAAGCTGCGAATGTGGCCATTGACGCAAACCCGCTCGCCAGTGTCACACGCCCACGGGACAAACAAGGAATGTGCCACCAGCTCGTTAATGACAGCCGCTTGAGTTGGAGTGATCATGATGAGTGAAGAGCGCCAACCAAACGTCACCGTATTTAATAGTGCCTTAGAGACTGGCGTTCGGTCACTTGTAATTCTTGCAGCTAGTTTTCCAGGCGCTTTGGATTTGCAGCGACTTGTTGACTTTGATTATCTGGCTGTTCACACAGGCGATGTTGACGGCCCAGAGAGCCTTCACCCACCTCTCCCGATGAGAGAAGGTGAGCTTTTAGTTAGACGTAAAATTATCGAGTCAGGACTTTCTTTGATGATGAGCCGTGGCCTCGTTACCAGAATAGCGGGCGCGGAAGGGATTGTTTATCAAGCCAGTGACTACGCAAAACCATTCGTCGATTCACTGGCTACCCCGTATATGCGCTCGCTGGTGGAAAGAGCAAGCTGGGTCGCGGCGACTTTCGGCAATATGGACACGAGCGAGCTTCATAATTTGATAAACAACTTTTTTGATAAATGGACTACGCAATTTCATCCATCACAAGGATTAGGTGGCGGATAATCAGATGAGTGAGACAATTCAAATAATAAATATAAGCTTTTTGGGTACTAGAGTTGAGCCCGCTTTGATTGGTTTCGATCAAAGCTTAAGCGTTGTATGCGGTGCATCTGATACCGGAAAATCCTTTCTTGTCGAGGCTATTGATTTCTTACTTGGAGGAAAAGAATTACGAGGAATTCCTGAGCTTGAAGGATATGAAAGAGCCCGTATTACTATCGAATCCTCAGAAAAGGCATCTGGACATTCGAGCGCAGTATAGAGGGCGGTAATTACCGAATATTTGAAGGAAACATTGGAGCTGCAACTGACGCCAAACAAAGCGACACGATGAAGATGAAACACGCAGCTGGCCGAGAGGACAATATTTCAGGTTGGCTCCTTGGCGCTATAGATTTGCTAAGCAAATATGTACGAAAGAACGCGAACGGAGAGTGCCGTTCTCTAAGTTTTCGGGATATCGCTCGACTCATCATTGTTAATGAGCAGGAAATAATCCGTCAGGATTCTCCATTCTTAACTGGCCAATATGTTTCCAAAACTGCTGAAAAATCTACCTTGAAACTCATGCTTACGGGGACGGATGATAGCGCCATAGTACCCGCAGATGCTCGCAAGCAATCGGAGTCAAATGATCAAGCAAAAGCCGAACTCATCGAACAGTGGGTAAGTGATCTGGAGGACGAAATTACCGAACACGGTTTTGGGCGTGAAGAGCTAGAAGAACAACTCGAAAAGCTTGATTTGTCCATTTCATCCAGTAGAGAACAGCTTCAACTGGCTCAGTCACAGCTCAATGAAATGACGACCCAAAGACGGGAAATTGTAATTAGCCGCGAGGCAATTAAGGACAGAATAGATGACATAGCCAACATGTTGGAACGCTTCGATTTACTAAGAGCTCAATATGTAACAGACCTGCGTCGCCTGATGGCCATTGAAGAATCCAGCTCACTTTTTGTGCACCATGAACGAGTGCCTTGCCCGCTTTGCGGCGCTTCACCTGAAGCTCAACATAGTATAGAAGAGTGCGACGGTGACGTTGAATCGATTGTCATTGCAGCAGTAGTAGAGATGGAAAAGATCAAAAGGCTTGCGAGTGATCTTGATTCTACAGTTACTGCGTTGCATGACGAGTCAACCCGCCTATCAGAAGACCTTGTTAGGATCGAAAACCAATTTAAAGGCGTGGATAGCGAGATAAGAAGCGTTATTGCCCCCGAATTGTCAGATATTCAATATAGCTACACCGAGTTTGTTGATACGCGTAGCAAGGTTGTTTCTCGCCTTTCGGTCTTCACCAGATTAGACAAGCTACTTGCACAAAGAGAAGAATTATTCGGAGGTGAAGAGGAAGCGGAAAGTGGTGACCAAAAGGTTACTAAAAAGTTATCCACGCAAGTTTTATATGATTTTTCCAAAACGGTAGAAAGAATACTTGAGGCCTGGGACTTTCCCAATACGGGCAGTGTTCATTTTGATGAAACAACCATGGACTTTGTTATTAACGGTAAGCTTCGTGGTAACAGGGGTAAAGGTCTCAGAGCAATAACCCACGCTGCTGCCACTTTAGGACTACTCGAATTCTGTAGAGAGCGTTCTCTCCCGCATCCGGGGTTTGTTGTGCTCGATTCACCCTTGCTGGCCTACTATAAGCCGGAAGGAGAAGACGACAGCCTACAGGGCTCTGCTCTTAAACAAAAGTTCTATAAATATCTGATCGAAGAACATTCCGACAGCCAGGTCATTATTGTCGAAAACGAACATCCGCCAGAGGCTTTTGAAGGCCAGCTCGGACTGACGGTATTCACTAAAAATCCTCAACATGGTCGTTTCGGCCTCTTTCCTCTGAAAGAAAGCTATGAGCAAAGGTAAGTAAAAGGGGATTTGACAGTGCTGGTCCGGTAACATATAGTATTTGAAATGCATTGCTAAATGAAGGGGTATGGCAAATGAGCAAGGCTCTTTCCAAAAAACGACATCATCAATTTGATTAAAGCGGAAAAAACCTTTTTAAAGGAAAATTTTGGTGTCGTTAATATTGGCCTTTTTGGTTCTTATGCCAAAGATCAACAAACCCCGGACAGTGATATTGATTTCCTGGTTGAATTTGCAGAACCGCGATTTGATTGGATAGCCGGTCTGAATATATATATGGAAAAAAAATTTGACCGGAAAATCGAAATCATCAGAAAGCGCAGCCTGGATAAAAGCAGATTTTTTGAACGGATAGAGCGGGAAATCATTTATGCCTGATGAAATAATTTTTGAAAACCTGCAATTGATTTCTGAATCCCTTGATTTAATCAATAAGCGATTTGCCAATATAAGCCGGCCGGATGATTTTGTCCTTGATGATAGCGGGGTCACTGTTCTTGATTCAATTACCATGCGGCTTCAGGTCATTGGTGAATTGCTGAAGAAAATTGACAAAACAGACAAGTCCTTTTTAAAGAACTATGATGAAATCAATTGGGAAAACATAATGAGGTTACGAGATGTTGTTTCCCATCATTATGAAAAATTGATCATGAGATCATTTTTGATATTTGTAAAAACCACCTTCCTCAATTAATCAAAACTATTCGGAACATGTTGAAATAATTTCGATATTTCCTTGTATGAGGGACCCCGTGACATGCCAATGAGAAAAACATCTGAAAAAGCAGGGCTTCCTCCCGGAAGCCTGGTTCATATCGGCGAGAAAAAAGCGGAAAAGGCAAAGATCACCCTGATGGAATACGGGCCGGATCGGGTCCGGGAGAAACGGGCGGCTTCCGTTTCGGAACTGCTGCCCCTGAAGGAGGCTCCCGGTATTGCCTGGATCAATATTGACGGCCTTCACGACACCGGGGTCATTGAAGAAATCGGCGAGGCTTTCAAGATTCATCCCATGATTCTGGAGGACATTCTGCATACGAGGACCCGGCCAAAGGTTGAAGCGCTGGACGACGGCATCTTCCTTGTTTTTAACCTGCTGGGCCGGAAGGAAGGCGGCGGTATTCTTTCCGAGCAGTTCAGCATTGTTTTAGGCCGGGATTTTGTGATTTCGTTCCAGGAAAGGGAGAACCAGTTGTTCGATCCCCTCATGGACAGGATCAGGAATGAAAAAAGCCGAATCCGGAAAAAGGG
>JAAUSZ010000028.1 GCA_012031875.1 Desulfobacula sp. | reverse complement strand
CCAGGGCAGTTCAAATTTCATTTCCATCCGGTTGCTGGTGAGGTACTGGTAATTTTGCTGACCCCCCGGAATTCATGGCAGAGCTGCATGACATTGCCCATATATTTATCCGGGACGATAATGGAGGCATTGATGACAGGCTCTCTGACCCTTAGAATTTCCGAAGGATCAGGATATTGCACCGGGTTGTCAATGATTTTCACCGTACCGTCCGTATAGGTGATTTCATACTGGACCGAGGGGGAGGTCAGAATTAAAGAGACATCGTACTCCCTTTCCAGGCGTTCCTGGACCACTTCAAGATGTAGAAGCCCGAGGAACCCGCATCGGTAGCCGAAACCCAAGGCCGCGGAGCTGTCCTTTTCATAAATCAGGGCCGCGTCATTGAGTTTGAGCTTTTCCAGGGCCTCGGTCAATTCCTGGTAATCATCGGCAGCCACCGGATACATGGATGAAAAAACCACGGGCGTCGGCTCTCTGAAACCGCTCTTGGGTTTATCGCACCGCCGGTCCGGCATGGTCACCGTATCTCCGATCCTGACATCACTGATATTTTTGATCCCGGCGATGAAATATCCCACCTGCCCGGCCACCAATTCCTCCTGGGGCCGGCGCACAATCTGGAACAGACCGACTTCTTCAACCTTATACTGGGCGTCATTGGACATAAACTGAATCCTGTCCCCTTTTCTGACAGTGCCTTCAAAAATCCGGAAATGAACGATGATGCCCCGGAAGGGATCATAATGGGAGTCAAATATCAGGGCCTTGAAATTGACATCCTGGTCCGTCACCGGGGCCGGGATTTTTCTGACAACCGCTTCAAATATCTTGTCGACACCGATCCCGGTTTTTGCAGACACCAGAAGAATATCATCGGTATCCAGGCCCAGGTCCTCTTCAATCTGGGATTTCACCCGCTCGATCTCGGCCGAGGGCAGATCAATTTTATTAATCACGGGAATGATCTCCAGATTATGCTCCATGGCAATATAAAGATTGGCCAGGGTCTGGGCTTCCACTCCCTGGCTGGCGTCCACCAGGATCAGGGCTCCTTCGCAGGAGGCCAGGGCCCGGGACACCTCATAGGAAAAATCCACATGGCCCGGCGTGTCGATAAGATTCAGCACATAGTCTTCCCCGTCCTCTCCCCGATAGGGCAGCGTCACGGTCTGGCTTTTAATGGTAATTCCCCGTTCCCTTTCAATATCCATGGAATCCAGGATCTGCTCCTTCATATCCCTGTCCGGAATAATGCCGGCGAGCTGGATCAAGCGGTCCGACAAGGTGGACTTCCCATGATCGATATGCGCGATAATGCTGAAATTTCTGATATTCTTTTTATTTAACTTCAAATTTGCTCCCAACTAATATATTGACAAAACCTCTGTATCCCGATAAATTTTCGATTTACAGTTTTATCAATTGAGTCAGGAAGTGTCAAGAAAAGCTCGTTCACAAGCACATAACCCATGGAGAAAAAATCATGGCGCACTCCATTCTGATTGTTGATGACGATACCGCCATTATGGAAGCGGTTGAAGAATATCTGAATATCCTGCATTATGACGTTAAAAGCGCTTCCAGCGCCGACGAAGCCCTGAAAACCCTTGAATCCTTCAAACCCGATATTGTCCTGACGGATATCATGATGCAGGGCATGGACGGGCTTGAACTGACCCGGAAAATCAAAGCCTCCTTTGACACCGATGTCATTGTCATGACCGGTTACAGTGCGGCATACTCCTATGAAGAGGCCATCCAGGCCGGGGCCGGAGATTTTATTTTCAAGCCTTTCCGGTTTGAGGAACTGGATCTCAGAATCAAACGGGTGTTACGGGAGGCCGAACTCCAGAAAGAAAGGACCCTGCTCTTAAAGGAACTTGAAAAACTCGCCATTACCGATGCCCTGACCGGGCTCTATAATTCACGTCATTTCTTTTCCCAGATCAAAACGGAAATCAAGCGGTATGACCGGTATTTCAGGGCCCTTTCCCTTCTCATCATTGATATTGATTTTTTCAAGCAATACAATGATACCTGGGGGCATCTGGAAGGGGATAAGGTCCTCATGGGCATCGGTCAGGTCATCAGTTCCTGCATGCGATCCATGGATACGGCTTACCGGTATGGGGGAGAGGAATTCGCCATCCTCCTGCCGGAAACAAAACTGCAGAAAGCCTGTGTGGTAGGCGCAAGGATAAAGGACAATATCAGTTCCATGCTCTTTGAGCCGGAGCCGGGAATTAAAAAATCCGTCACCGTCAGTATCGGCGCCACGGAACTCAAAGAGGGAGAAGATTTCAGGTCCTTTATCAGCCGGACGGACAAGGCCCTGTATAAATCCAAGGATTCCGGCCGGAATAAACTGACCTATATTCTGCCCGATTAATCCGTGGTGATCCGCATGCTCAAGTCCACTGATCCGGCCTGATGGGTGAGTGCTCCGCAGGAAATGACATCCACGCCCGTGGCTGCAATTTTATTCAGCGTCTTGAGACAGACATTGCCGGAAGCTTCTACAAGGGCCCGGCCCCGGATATACTGAACCGCTTTTTTCATCGCGGCATAACTCATATTGTCCAGCATGATCACATCCGCGCCCGCGGCAACGGCTTCTTTCACCTGGTCCAGGTCCGACACCTCCACCTCGATTTTCATGAGGTGGGAGGCCCTGTTTTTAACGGCGGCCACGGCCTTGGTCAGGGTTCCGGCCACTGCGATATGGTTATCCTTGATGAGGATGCCGTCATATAAAGAAATACGGTGATTACTGGCTCCGCCGGCCCGGACCGCGTCCTTTTCCAGGCTCCGGAGGCCGGGCGTGGTTTTTCGTGTGTCCGTGAGCCGGACATCGGGATATTTCAGTTCTTCCACATAGGTGCGGGTCAGGGTGGCAATCCCGGACAGGCGCTGGAGAAAATTCAAGGCCACCCTCTCCCCTTTTAAAAGAGCGCCCAGGTCCCCCCGGATCTTGAAGATAATATCCCCGGTTTTGATGCAGTCCCCGTCGGAATAAGGGCAAAAAATGTCGCAGTTTTTGTCCAGAAGTCTGAATACTTTTTTTGCAACCCCCACCCCGGCCAGGATAAAAGATTCTTTGGCCACAATGATCCCGTTTCCTGAAAAGGGTTCCAAAAGGAGGGATTCCGTGGTGATGTCCCCAAGCCCTGAATCTTCAAAAAGGGCCAGCCTGATGATCTCTTCCGTTGTATTCATATCCGGTTATCTCAGCTTTTGTATTCTCTCAAGATTTTCCTTGAGTTTATTGTTTTTTTCCTCAAGTTCCGCATACTGGTCTTTGACCTTCTGCTTCACCTCTTCCGGGGCCTTTTCCAGGAAGCTTTCATTATGGAGCCGCTTTTGAACGGTCAGAAGCTCTTTGGTATTTTTATCCAGTTCTTTTTCTATCCGTTTGATTTCCTTGTCAAAATCTATCACTCCTTCCAGGGAGACAAAACAGGTGGTATTCCCCGTCACGGAAGAAGCGCTGGATCTGGGAATCTTCTCCCTGTCGCAGAAATAAAAACTGTCCAGCATGGCAAGATTCACAATAATGCCTTTGTTTTCCGCGATGACGAGTTTTTCCTTTTCGTCCCCGGTATGGGCCAGCACTTTTATTTTGGTGGAGGGCTGGATATTCATCTCGCTTCTGACGTTCCGGATGCCGGAAATCAGACCGGATATGAATTCCATGTCTTTCTCAACCCCCTCATTGCAAAAGGTTTCATATTCTTTTTCACTATAGGGATATGAGGCTGCCATGACAGAGCCCTTGTTTTCCGGCAGAAGATGGTAAATCTCTTCCGTCACAAAGGGCATGAACGGATGAAGCATGATCAGGATGTCTTTGAGTACCTTGGACAGAACACTCCTGGCATTGTCCCGTTTCTGGGCCCCTTCCTTTTCATAAAGAGAGGGCTTGACGGTTTCCAGGTACCAGTCACAGAATTCATGCCAGACAAACTGGTAGATGGCGGAGGCGGCCTCATTAAACCGGTAGGTTTCAATGCCTTCCCTGACGGCCAGGGAGGTCTTTACACATCGGGAAAGGATCCATTTTTCAGATAATCCAAGTTTGGTATAATTAATTTTCGTATCTTTTTGGGTCACATGCATGAGGACAAACCGGGACGCGTTCCAGAGTTTGTTGACAAAATGGCGGTAGCCTTCCACCCGGGATTCGGACATCCGGACATCCCGTCCCTGGGCCGCGAACGCGGCCAGGGTGAACCTGAACGCATCGGCCCCGTATTCATCAATGACCTTTAAGGGGTCAATGACATTGCCCTTGGATTTGCTCATCTTTTTACCGTGTTCATCCCTGACCAGGGCATGGATATAGACGTCATTAAAGGGCACCTCGTCCATGAAATGAATGCCCATCATCATCATGCGGGCCACCCAGAAAAAGAGGATATCAAACCCGGTCACCAGAACATGGGTCGGATAAAAAGTTTTCAGCAGATCCGTATTCTCGGGCCAGCCCATGGTGGAAAAAGGCCAGAGCGCGCTGGAAAACCAGGTGTCCAGGACATCGGTCTCCTGAAGGATAGCCGCAGACCCGCAGGAAGGGCAGACATCGGGATCATTTTCCTCCACAATCACGGCCCTGCATCCGGAACATTTCCAGACCGGAATCCGGTGCCCCCACCAGATCTGTCTCGAAATGCACCAGTCCCGGATATTGTCCATCCAGTCAAAATAGGTTTTGGACCAGGTCTCCGGGATGATCCGGGTTCTTCCGTTGCGGACCGCGTCCGAGGCTTTCTGGGCCAGGGGACCCACTTTTACAAACCATTGTTTGGAAAGAGAGGGCTCCACCACGGTCCGGCACCGGTAACAATTCCCGACACTGTGTTTCAAAGGTTCCTGTTTCACCAGAAGACCCTGTTCCTTCAGGGCCTTTATGGCCGCTTCCCGGCACTCAAACCGGTCCAGGCCCTGATATGGCCCGGCCCCCTCCAGCATGATCCCGTCGTCATCAATGACCTTGAGCCGTTCCAGCCCGTGTTTTTCCCCCAGTGTAAAATCATTGGGGTCATGGGCCGGGGTGACCTTCAGGACCCCGGTGCCGAAGGCGGTATCCACATAGTCATCCCGGATAATGGGAATGAGCCGGTCCGTCAGCGGCAGCATCACTTGGGTTTCTTTAAGGTCCCTGAATCTCTCGTCATCGGGGTTGACCGCGACGGCCACATCCCCGAACAGGGTTTCAGGACGGGTGGTGGCCACGGTGAGCCCCTGTTTTTTGTTCGCAAAGGGATATCGTATATAATAGAGGTAGGCATCTTTTTCCTCATACTCGACCTCAAGGTCGGCCAGCGCGGTTTTGCAGCGCGGGCACCAGTTGATGATATACTGCCCCTCGTAGATCAGTCCTTCCTTATACAGCCGGACAAATACTTTCCGAACCGCATCGGAAAGGCCGTCGTCCATGGTAAAGCGCTCACGGTCCCAGTCACAGGACGCACCCAGCCGCTTAAGCTGATGGATAATCGCGCCCCCTGATTTTTCACGCCATTTCCAGACTTCCTTGATAAATTCTTCCCGTCCGAGCTGGTCCCGGGTCAGGCCCTTTTCGGCCAGATGTCGTTCCACCACGTTCTGGGTGGCGATCCCGGCATGATCCGTTCCCGGCATCCAGAGGACATTGTGTCCGAGAAGACGGTGATACCGGCACATGATATCCTGGATGACATTGTTCAAGGCATGCCCCATATGCAGGACCCCGGTGACATTGGGCGGCGGAATGACAATGGAAAAAGGGATCTTGTCACTCTTCTCCGCTGCTTTGAAAAACCCGTTGTCAAGCCAGTATTGATACCATTTGTTTTCAATATCCACCGGATTATAGCCTTTATCAAGAGAATCAGTACCCATTACGCAACTCCTAAACCCATATTAATGAAAAAGGGGACCTTTTGTGAATCCCCATTACCTTTGATTGACCTGATTTTGTTTAGTCTCAGGCATTTTCTATCTGATCGAGATCTTTTTGCAGACTCTCCCTTATCCCTGTAATTTCTCTTTCAATGACTTTTTCAATGACCTGAAAGAGAATGGTTTCAATTTTGTCGGCAAATTGTTTTTCAATGACTTTTTCCAGTGCTGCTTCCACCTGCTCCAGGGTCGGGGCGAAAGATAATGCTGACTCAGGATCAGGCCCTGGATCCTTGGGGGCCGGCTCCGGTTTTTCTTCCGACTCAAGTCCCAGATCAAAATCCTCAATCCCTTCATCCGCGTCCACCTTCACAATATCCAGATTGAGATCCATGCCCGGGTTTTCAGCGATGTCGGTCAATTCGATGATCGTGTCATCAAGCCCGAAATCCGGTTCATCCATAACAATATCCGTCAATTCAATAATCTCTTCTCCGGATTCATCGTTATCCATCCCGTTATCATCCCAATCTGCCATAAGGTCCTCACTTTATTAAGATATTAATTACAATACCCTTCCCGGCTCAAACGGACACCAAAAAATATCAAAGCCGCATCAAAGTGTCAACCATTTAAAACTGCGCCGACCCGGCGAATCGATGAGCATCCCGGCCATCGGAAAAAAAAGATTTACAAGGTTGAAACTTTATTCTAAACACTCAGGATATGCAGAAATTTATCATCCCGGAAATTATTGAAGCCCCGGCCAAAGGAACCATCAAAGGCCAGGATGCCAAACACGCCTCACGGGTCCTGCGCCTGAAAAAAGGCACTGTCATCGAAGTTTCCAACGGACAGGGAAAGGATTTCTCGGCAAGAATTGTTTCGGCTTCCGCGGACAGGATAGAATTGGATATCCTGGAGGAATTGGTTCCGGCAACGGAATCCCCGCTCCATATCACACTTTGTTCCGGCATGCTCAAAGACAAAAAAATGGATCAGGTCATCAAGGATGCGACTCAGCTCGGCATCCGGAAATGGATTCCTTTTTTTTCCGAACGGTCCATCCCGAGCCCCGATGCCAAAAGGATGGAAAAACGGATCGAACGATGGGAATCCATCGCCGGAGAATCTTTAAAACAATGCCGGAGAAGCCGGGTTCCCGAGGTCTGCCTGCCCCTGGGATTTGAAACGCTGTTGACCCTTCCCGGGCCCTTTGATTTGAAGCTGGCCTTTTGGGAAAAGGCCTCCATAAAACCCGGGACCCTGAAAGGAAAGGAAACCGCGGACAGGGTTTTTATCCTCATCGGACCCGAAGGCGGATTTTCGGAAAAGGAAATGGATCAAGCCCGGCAGAAAGGATTTATTTCCTGCTCCCTGGGACCCAGAATCCTGAGGGCCGAAACCGCTTCCATCGCAAGCTGTACCTTGATCCAGCACATTTTCGGGGATATCTGAGGTCATCTCCCCGGGCGCAATATTTTTCCTTGACATGAACAGGCAAAAAGCATATAACGCCTTCTGTTGTTTGGGCCCAGGTAGCTCAGTCGGTAGAGCAGGGGACTGAAAATCCCCGTGTCGGCAGTTCAATTCTGTCCCTGGGCACCACAATAGATAAGGCTTTCAGCGGTTAACGCTCAAAGCCTTTTCCATTTGTGTAAGCTCTATGTAAGCACCTTGAACGAAAAATCAGCCGGAATAAAATATGCTGGTTTTTATCTGTGAATGGCATATAATTCTTTCAGAACCCTTCCAAAAAAGGAGACCCACCATGCCATATTACGGCCCCAGTGATGGCGAAAAAGTTGCACGCTATCTGAGGATGATAGAGCGGTCCGCCCCTGTATGGCGGGAAGAATACCGGAAGCCTCTGGAAGAAATGCGGGAAAAAATAGAAAGGGCAAACCGGCCGTTATTAAAAAAAGACAGCGAACCTGAGAAGGAATAAAAAAAAGGCCCAGGGTTTTCCCCAGGCCCCTTTTTATGGGGTCCGAAAATTCAGACCCCGGTTAATTATTGCATTTTCCGCCTGAGATTCGCCGCCATGGTCTTCAGATCCGGTTTATCGCCCGGATCTTCCAGGAAGGATATAAAATCCCCCAGGACCCGTTCAAGGGTTTTGATTCTCTCCGTCCGTTTCTTGGTTTCTTCCTGCAATTGATCCTGGCCCAGGTCCACCAGGTGGGTGATTTCTTCGGCGGCATCTTCAATAATTTTTGAAGCTCCATATATTGTCTCTTTATTCATTTCAAAATCACCCTTTGGATATGCATATAGGAGGCAGGCAACTGCCCGTAATTTTTCCAGAGAATGGCATGTTTCAAATAAGGGCTCCCCGGCCAATAATTGTTCTTTAGTCAGATCGGCTTTAAATTGCATGATTCACCTCCTTTCCACAATGAATCATTTCGGCGTCTGCGATCTGATAGGCCTGTTGTTGGGCTTGTTCCAGGTAAAGGGGTTTTTGCCATTGTTCCGGCTCGATGATTTCGGCTTGATTGATAGGCGTGGTGGGTTTATAATGCGGTTTCATGCTTTAATACCTCCTACTTAGGTGTTAAGGTTAGGTCCGGGAGGGTGTTCTCAGCACCCTTCTGGGCCGTTCTATTTCTGAGACTTTTTAAATTTTTCGACTTCCTTTTAATACATTCGATCATGATTTCTTTCATGGTCGTGTCTTTGTGAAGGGCGAGCAGCCTAAAATCTTTGTGCAGCTCTTCGGGGATTTCGATATTTAATCTTTTTGCTTTTTCCATTAGAACCTCCTTTGTAATACATTTACATCATATGAAGTCATGAAGTCAAGCCCTTTTTTATTTATTTTTCAACCGGGTGAATTTCAAGCCGGTTGGATATAGTATCGATATGGTATCCGATGCAGGAAATATGGTATCTGGTCCCGGCCGGAATTGTCGTAAAACCGTTACCCTTTTCTTACCCCCGGCAAGGGTAAATAAATGCTCTCCTGGTTGCATAGAATTTTCCCTGACGGGGCAACCTTCCATCACTTTTCACCCACAAATCAAAGGTGATTAAAGCCGTATTCCCCTCTCATATTTATTGTAAAAAACCCCATTTTGTGGTATTATTCGGGATAATCAAACCGCTTCCTAAAGGGGGATCAGATGAGCGATATTGTAAGCGAAGGATGCCCAATAACAAACAAACAGCACAAACTCAAAATTGCTGGCCTTGCCCTATACGGCCCCCGCTGGCAAACGGACCTGTCCAGAGCGCTGAATCTCTCCGACGCCAGGCGGATCAGACAATGGATGTCAGGGGATCGGCCAATCCCGCCCGGGATATGGCCGGATCTCGTGGACCTTTTAAAAATCAGGCTGACAGAAATCAATGTGGCCATTGAAACACTGAAAGGAAAATGAAATGTATCTCGTATCCCCGCATGACTTCAAGGCCTTCCTGGACAACATCAACCTTTCCTCCGGGCTCATACCTAAACCGGAAAGCCTGCCTTGCCTGATTGAATTCAATCAATCCGGATTGCTCAAGGCAAAGGTGGAGGTTTCCAACTATGCGGAATTTCTGGCTGTGGTTAAGTTCGGAAAGACGGTATCCTCTCAGAAGAATAAATACTGGATCAGGGGCCAGGAGTGGGAGAAAGGCCCGGACGGGAATTTTATCCAGGAAATGAAGGTTTGAATACCTCAAAATGACAGGGTGATTTTGATGGATTTTCGCATGATAATGAAATCTGACATATCGGTCAGTGATTTTATTAAATAAAAACAGATAGTTATACGCTACTGATAATTAGCATTATGTAAACTTCTGGTTATTCAATCATTTCAATATGTTATCGTTTTTCATCCACTGCGTAAAACCTCAAAAGCCTTTATTTTCAAGCCTTTTGACCGTTTTTTGATCAAAAACACTGCGTAAAACCGCAATAAAAAAAGGGGACCCGGACCATCCGGACCCCCTTCGCTTCACCTGGCCAGGGATACCTTTTTCATGAGTTGTTTAAAACCCGGACCGGGTAAATCGGTTATGATGCAGATTCAAAAACTTTCTGGGCATCCTTGATCCTGTACCCGATTGTCATCAGTTTTTCCGGACGTTCGCCAAGGCCTTTGGAGACTTCGGCCAAGGTTTGAAGGGCAGCGGCTTCCTTACCGGCCACCGCCCGGATATCAGCCCACGGCATAGACACCCTGCTTAAAATTTTGCCCCTGAGATCCGGGTTATTGTGGCCCCTGGAGAAAAGCGCAAGCTGTATTACCGGGTTTTCGCTCGTTTCGGCGATGATTTCCAGCATATGTTCCGGCAAGTCACGGATACACCCAATAACGGCGGCATCACCCATGGAGACTTTCCCGGCATCACGCAAGGCATTGAAGGCCAAGACGTTTACAGGGTCCGAATACTGGCCCCGGACTTTCATGAAGTCATCGGCCTCTCTGGTCAATTCCCGGATAGCATCGCCCAGAGGTTCGCCCAGTTCTTTTTTGATTTTGGCTTTCTGTTCGGCCTGGATTTCCGGTTTCAGATCCGGCGAAACTGAGTTCAGGGCACCTTGATACTTTGCAAATAAATTTTGAACATTTTCGATGGTCATGATTTTTTCCTTATAAATTATTGTTGTTTAAATGCCTTCGGCTTCCATTTCTGCTTTGCTTTTGTACGCCCTAAACGGCGGCACGGTTGCCCGGTGGTCAATATCCTGCTGTCTTTCTTTTTCGCCCCGTTCGATCATGGCCTGGTTGATCTTTGCGATGTCTTCAGCCGTTTGGAAGGGGTTCCCACCTGCGCCGAATTTGGTTCCTTTCGGTTTCATTTTCTAATCCTCTCTATAAATTGTTGTTTTCTTCCTTTGGGAATCTACTTTTGATTTCCATACATTTTCTGTCATATTCTTTTCTTTGAATTTCCCCCTCCGGCAGGTTATTTCTGATCTTTATCTCAGCATCGAGCGCATCGGAATAAGGGGGATAAAACATTGACCGCAAGGCAGAATAGTTTTCTATCCGCCAGGCGGGAACATCTACAAAACCCATAAAATATTCGTCAATGGCGGCATTCAACACCCCTTCATCCATGCCATTGTTTATATTTGTGGGAAAAGTATCTTTTCTAAAATGAAATTTTTTGACGGCTTTTTCCTGTTGGGTAAGCATGACCGCCGCCCCATTGACAACCTTGTATTCAGCATCATCGAAATCCCCAGGGATGAGAAATTCCTCATCCCCCAATTGATTTACCGCAATTTCTTGAGGGCAAGATATTCGTCTCGTGATAATCCCAGTTTCTTCATTATAGATTGAAAAAGTTTTGATCATTTTTTCGTCTCCAATAAAAGCATTGACCGATTGTAAATAACGGTAGAGTCATTGAAACAAAGGATGCCCTTGATGGAATAGGTAACTGATCCAGCTCCGGGCGTATCCGAGAGTGAAAAATTCACAAGAGTTCCCTGCGTCGAAAAAAATACACTTGGGTAGGTGGCAATAATTGTGGATCCTCGGTAAATGTTAAACCCATGAGCCCCTTGAAATGTGTTGTACAAAAGCATTGAAATCTGTATGCCTATCGGCGCTCCTGTGGATACGATGGTGGCACTCTGGTATGTGACGCCGTTATCTGTGGCTATCCCCCCGGCGGTGAAGGCACTGACAGGTATGGACACGGCCTGATCAACCAGTTTGGGAGTATCGATTGAGACCGCCGCTATGCGATCAGCATTAAGGGTGCCGGCCGTTATTAAACCGGCGGATAAATTCCCGGCGGTAACGGTCCCCAGGTTGGCGCTTATTGCGGAAAGGGTTGAAACATTGATTTTACTGGCTTCCACCGCTCCGGCGGCGATGTGCCCGGCCTGGATCTGTCCCGCTGCAATTGCTGCGGATTGGATGGTGCCGGTATAAATTGAGCCACCATTAATTTTGGTGTTGTCTTCCGAATGCGTTATCCCGTAAATGACAAGGCCCTTGTCATCACACCTGAGCCTTGGATTTCCTTGGCCGTCTCGAAATTCAATCCCTACGGTCATGATTTCGCTCCATTGGCAATCAAACAGGCTGCCCCATAAATAAAAAGAGTGTCATAATTCTCGAATCCGGCCTCTTTCATGGCCCTGGTCTCAAAATCCTCAATGTTTTCACCAGGGTTGCGGTCTATCTGTCCACCATTGAACAAAAACCTTGAAACCGGTTGTCCTGATTCCGAATCCTTGCCGGAGGTGGCATAAAACTTCTTGCCGGATCTTTCTTCATCGTTTTTCATCGTTGATTTCCTTCATTCTTTATTGGTTTTCTGCTTTGATCATGCTTTCAGTGACGGCCAGGCACGGCACGGACTGCTTGCTGTACATTTTGGGCCTGTGTTCCCGGATAACCCGCTCGGTAAAGATTTCCTCGGACTCATCCGGGAGCCGGTTATAGGTCTGGTCACCGGCATGGTACTGGACAATGGGTGATTCATCCAAGGCGGAATCGATCCGGCCGCTTTCCGGAATAATCACGATACACCCCGGCCCGCCGTTGGGTTTTGGCCGGAAGAATTCTTCCAGTTTTCGATTCTGGTTTTCAATGATGACATGTGTCTTTCTCCTCTATCTGTTTTTTAAAAGCTTCCAGTTCGGCCGTCCTGGTCTCAAGATCCGATTCTTTGATGCAATCCTTAAGAATCGATCCGAGATACCCGAGCCCCCTGGCCCGGTCCAGGTCGATTTCATTTTTCAATAGCATGTTCACTATTTTGGAAAGAAACCGCCTGATATCTCCCAGTGTCCGCAGGGTCACGCCCCTTTTAATATTTACCTCCCCCCCAGGGTTAGGCATGGAATCCTTTCCTGTCTTGCGTTTCGGCTGTTTTTTCGCTGTGTTTTTTGGCATTTTATCATTCCTGCGGTTCAATTTTTCTTGTTTGATCATCCTTATCTGATTTTCTCCGGCCGCTCCGGCAGGTCCACGCCCAGCGCCCTGCAGAAGCGGTAAACTTCCCGCCATGAATCAACCACGGCGGTCTTGACCTCATCCCAGGCAGGGGTGAAACCCTGAGATATCCGCAGGAAACAAAGCTCAATGCGGTATCTTGAATAGGCCTCACAGATGTGGTGGAGCTGGTCAAGCTGATCCTGGTCCAGGTCGTGGGCTTTTTTTGTTTGCCTGAAAAATCTTTTTGCTTTTGGGTGAAGGCGACTTTTTATTTTATTCATGTTTTTTAGAGTCCAATTTAAAATCTGTGACGGATGTGACGGATAAAGGGCAAAACCCCCAAACTTTCTATAATTAGAAAAAATGATTCTCGTATAGGTAAAGTTTGGTGAAAATGGTCATTATCCGTCACATCCGTCACAGACTGAAATTAATCCGATACCAAAATAAACAGCACCGGCTCTTGTGTGGGTTGATTCAAACCGTTTCGTCATGTACTGACCAAAAGCCTTGCCGGATACAGGCCTATAGCCGTTTTCCGGAGCCCATGCCCGATAAGCAGCATATAAATCCTTGGCCGTAACGGTCGCCGCACGCCCTTGAAAGCAACATTCATCAATAAAAATTCCGGTCAGATCAACATCCTTTAAATACGCCGAATGTTCCGCCCTGACCGCCGCCGATTCCGTGAGACCGTATTTTTGATAGTCAATACACCCCTGGACTAAAAAATTTAAAATCCCGGAGGCCTCCGCCTTGAGCTTTTCACCTATGTGAGGGTCGGCTTGACGTTCATGTGGTTCCTTTGGGTCGGCAACAAAACTCAGGGGAAAATGGACGGCCTTAATTCGCTTCCAGAAGGCATAATCATCCACCGGGGCCTTTGGCCTTGAATTGGTCATCAAAATTATCATATGCGTCATCTCCCAATCGACGTTCGCCTTGCTAAAAGGGGCTCGTGCTGTCATGAGCCCGCCGCCGGATAATTGCTTCGCAACGCCGGAGTTAAAGGACCTGTTTTGACTGGTTTCGTTGGCAGATGCGAACCGGAGGCCCCGCAGCTTCATGAGGTCCGCTGAAGGCCCTTGGCTGGATCGCTTCCCGTTGGCCCCGCCGTCAAGCACCAGCTCTGCCGGTATGGGTGCCGCAAGGCATAACCCCAAAACATATTGAATGATGCTCATGAGGGTGTCCTTGCCGTTTCTGCCCTGGCCGGATAGAATGACAATCCACTGCTTAAGGGTTCCCAGCCCTATCAAACCAGCACCCAGGATTAACCGCAAAAATCCACGGTGTTCATGTCACCGTCGAACACGTCGAGCAAAAACTTTTCAAAGGCCGGACAGGTTGCGGATGGATCATAATCTGTCGGGCATGGGCTCTTGATAAAATCTTCCGCCTTCCCTGGTTTTAATTCGCCGGTTTTCAGATTTACACTCCCGCTCTTAACGGCAAGGGCCCAAGGTTTTTGGTCCCACTCCTCGCCGGTAATCCCCAAAGAATCAGATCCATGAGCCGCAAACTCAACGACCTGTTTCCTATAAGAAAGATTGTTTAAATTGTGAATTGTGGCAAAGATGGCTTTCTGTTCGCCTTCTAATTTTTTAATCTGAGTCTGGAGTTGTCTTTTTTGCTCATCGTTGGCCTGCCTGATCTCTGAAGCTATCTCAAGGATGGCCGCTTCAATTTCTGCAAGCGAC
Organism: Desulfobacula sp.; assembly: GCA_012031875.1. Classification (GTDB taxonomy): domain Bacteria; phylum Desulfobacterota; class Desulfobacteria; order Desulfobacterales; family Desulfobacteraceae; genus Desulfobacula. The sequence goes on along the minus strand of JAAUSZ010000028.1, from coordinate 15,608 downwards.
CGTTTGAAAATCTTCTGGATCATATCGCAGGAACAAATTATTTTTCCGAGCTTGTCCAATTCCCAATGGTGACCGGAAAACTCATACCAAAGGCCCCCCGCCCGGTCATAACAAAAGATATCACGGTTAAGATTGGCCAGCATATTTGCACAGCCTTTTTGCCCTTCATATGCTGCATTGACGACGGCCCTATGATCAATCCCGGATGCCTGCATGGTTTCGACTGCATCCGCTGTGAGGTCAATCTTGATCTGAGTTTTAAACGATTGATCCACATCAATAAATTTAGAGAGTTGATTTCGGACCTCATCAAGGCCATGCTCCACATGCAGGTCATTAAAATCCTTGCCCACTATTTCCGGCATAACCACCTTGGCGTTAAAATTTTTCGCAGCTTTGATACAGTACCGACGCCCGCCGCCGTCCTTATCGTTGTCAGCGCAAAAAATAATTTCTGAATCGCTGAATTTTTCCTTAAGGCTTTCAAAGAGGGGATAAAGTTTGATTTCATCCCAACAATAATGACCGTGCATCCTGTGGCCTCATAAACACTCGCTCCGGTGGCGTATCCTTCGCAGACATACACCCTATCGAGCGCCCCCCATATAATAAAGGAAGCGCCTTTTGCCTGGCAGCCTTTTTCTTTGGGCAAAAACTTTTTCCCGCCGGTGTTGTCGATGGTCTGGACTGTAGTAATTTTCCCATACGAATAAAAAGGGATTAAAAGTCTTCTAAATTTATCAACCTTTAATTTATGGGATTTTGCTTTTTTCAGTTTAAGATAAGGGTGATCATCACAAAACCATCCAGAATCCCAAACATACAACGGGAATGCTTTACGCTCATGGAAGGGTTTACGTATGTTTTTGAAATTGCCTTTTATCCCGCAGCGTTTACATTCATAAAGGCCGCTGTCTGCATTAATGCACAAGGTTTTTGATTGACTGCCCCGGCAATCAGGGTTTGCACAATTTATCCGGATTTCACCTGAATAGCCATTAACCGAGTCAAGGATATAATTCCGGAAGGCAACATTATCCATTATGCACCCCAGCAGGAAATCAGGGCTTGACTTTTTGATTCAGGAATGAGACAGTTGTGTATCAATTCGGTTTCCCCTGTTCCTTGCCCCTGTGCCGCCAAGCTCCAGGGGCCTTCTTTTTGATTCATGGTATCCTCAAACTTACATAGGGCTTACAAATATCAACATGTTTTAATAACATTCTGAAATATAAGCTTTTTTGATTAGTTGACATGGGATATTGAATCCCCTGATTGACTTGTGCAAGTCCTGGTTTGTGCTTCTATGTAGGCCTCCAGGTCCCCAATACGATACCGGACAGCTCCCCCGATTTTTACAAATTTCGGACCTATCCCACGATGTCGCCAAATTTCGAGAGTATTATCTTTCACTCCCAAAACAGCAGCGGTTTTTTTTGTGTTTAGAAACTGGATTTTAATTTCGTGTTGCATGAATCCCCCTTTTTAAATTAGCGATCATGCAAAGAGTATAATAAAAAATATAAAGCGCTGTAAATAAAAAGTATCATGTAAACAATAAGTTACGTATTATAAAATTTATCCGTTTACATGGAGAGGGGAAAAAAATATATGAATGAGGATGGTTTATTTGTACTTAGCTGGGGCTATTTTCCTCATCTTGCGTTGATAGGCAGCATGTTTTCCATCTTCTATTCTCTTTTTGTTGGATACTCTAAGCCTGCAAGCTTCGCAGCAATGGAGCTTGTCTGGGCGGTTATAAACAAAAAATTTACTACATTCAGGGTTTTTACAAACACGGATTTGTTTGAAAAGGTGCCCATTTCGGTCAAGGAAGGTTTGCAAATAATCAAGGTCTAAAAATTCTTCAATGTAAAGGTGTTTCTCAAGTTTTGGTTTTGGCTTGGAGATATCCCACGGATTTTCCCCGGTGGTGAGTTCTTCAAATTTTGAGGATTTTAATATTTTATTTAAAAAATTAATATCGGGACCCTGCTTTTTTGTCTGTTCAATTTCAATGGCCCATTCACCCTGAAGTTTTGATAAAAGATCAAAGTATTCTTCATATCTTTTATCGCCGGGCATTATGATATCTATTTCAGATGGATAATGTTCACGGAAATCCGGTTCCAACCAAAAATTTATATTTTCAAATCCAGCCAATTTTGAATAAAATTGGCGTTCGTAACCTCGCTCATAACCGTCTATAGTGATCATAACCTTATTTTTTTTAAAAAGTTCAATCAAGCTCTCCACTGAAAAAACCTTAATATTCAAAAAATCCAACAACAGATTCATATCGCCCCCCGTGCCGTATTGATATCAACAATCTTGTTCCTGAACAGTTTCCCTTGATATTCGATCCAGTCACCGATTGCCTGAATGGAAGTCCTCAGATATTCAAGATCGGATTTTTCAGTGTATGCCGCTATGGTAATATCATTACTGATTCGATGATTCATCAAAAGTTTGGTTCTCCACAATTCAATATCCAGTTCAGCCGCAATGCTGCGGAATGTACGCCTCAGATCATGAGCGGATAATTCCACGCCCAGGGCATCGGCGGCCGAAAGTTGATCAGTCACCCACCGGCCCGGCCCTATGTATCCGGTCTGTGATTTATTGGAGCAAAAGACATATGGGTTTCCGTCAATCCTGGTTCTGTTTTCAAGGATGTGCTGGGCCTGGTCACTCAGCGGCAATGTGACTGCTTTTTTATTTTTGGGGTCCGGAATATGCCATGTCCCGGCCTCAGGATTGACATTATCCCAGGTGAGCCCCTGACATTCCCCCCACCGGGCACCTGTCAAAAGAGCAAAGATAACAGCATCCACCATCGAGCGGCCGGCAAGTGTTTGTGCCGGATGCGCTTGCATATCTTGAAGCATTGCCCATGCCTGACCAACCTTATCCAAGGGGATTCTTCGATTCTTCGGCTTAATATTGTTCCAGATTTTTGCATCAGATATCACCTGCACAGGATTTTCAGATACTATGGGAATATTCCCTGGCCGATAGGTGGCCATGATATAATTGAACAAGCCCCTCAAGATCCTAAAAGCCTGGTTCGCCTGGGCTGGACTTATTTCTGACCGCTGCCGGAAAAGTTTCAAAACCATATCCCGGTTGATTGTCGTGACGGGTTGGGCTTTCCAGGATTTAAAAATGCCGTTGAGGTGTTTATTAATATCATTCCGGCTTGAGGCTTTTAAGGCCCTGTCCGTGATATAATCCTGCGCAACCTCTTCCATGGTGATTGTTTTTGCAATCTTATTTTTCTTCTCGGCGTTCGGATCGGTCCCATCGGCCATGTCTTGCAAAAATGATCTTGCCCTTTTTCTGGCCTCATCCGGGGAAAAAGTTTCACAGGATGCAATCTTAACCCTTCGATTTATTCCATTCACACGACCCTGAACAACAAAAGCCTTGCCGCCTGGGGTCAATCTTATGCCAAATCCCTTAAGTTCGGTGTCCCATACGAGCTGTTGACCACTTTCCGGGAGAAGCATTTTTTCAATGTTTTTTTTAGTTAATTTGGGCATAGTCTTTTTCCAGTTCAAAAATATTCTTGTAAGCACTATGTAAGCATGCTATATAAAAAACCATAAAGCAGTATGGGGATTATTTAACATATAACATACTTATTGTAAAGCATTATAGCGCTTACACAAAAAATATAAAAGGCAATAAAGCATAGAGTCAAAGGACTGAAAATCCCCGTGTCGGCAGTTCAATTCTGTCCCTGGGCACCACAACAGCGACAAGGCTCCCGGCATTCATGCAAGGAGCCTTTTGTATTTTGGAAACCGCCCATGATCCGTCTTGAAAAAATTTATCTTGAGATCCATAACCGCTGCAACCTGTCCTGCCCCTTTTGCCTTGCCCCCCGGCGGCCTCCTCAGACAATGGCAGGAGATCAGATCCTCCGAATCCTGCCCCGGATTAAAAATATCGCATCCACGGTATGCCTTCATGTACTGGGCGAACCTTTGTTCCACCCGGAATTTGATGCTGTTTGCGATCTGTTTACCGCGTGGGGCATTCCCCTTCAAATCACCACCAACGGGACCCTGCTCCATAAAAAACAAGGGGTAATCCTGAAGCAGAATTCCATCCGGCAGATCAATATCTCGGTCCATGCCCTGGATTCACTTCCCGACTGCCATGAATTCCTGGCTCAGATCCGTGATTTTTGCAGCCGGGCCCAAATCCTCCGCCCCGACCTCTATATCAATCTTAGGTTCTGGAATTATCAAAATCTCGGGAAATCTCCGGCCTTTCAGTTTTTCAAGTCCTTGTTCCGTTTTGATGATTCAAGAATCGATATCCGATGGAAGAAAAGCTTTCTTCTTCAAGGCAGACTCTATCTGAATTTTGATGCTCAGTTTCAATGGCCCTGCCCGGCTCACCCCGTCCGCAGCCTCAAAGGATACTGCCACGGGCTCAGCACCCATTGCGGGATCCTGACCAACGGCGATGTTGTCCCCTGCTGTCTGGACGGCAACGGCGAGATGGTGCTGGGCAATTGCCTGGTCACCCCCCTGGAAGAAATCCTTTCCTCACCCCGCGCGCAAAACATGGTCGCCCATTTTAAAAAAGGGGAACTGATTGAATCCCTGTGCCGGCGATGCGATTTTATTTCACGGTTTGATAAAAAAGCGCAGGGAGCCGGCCGGAGCAAACCGGTTTCATGACCGGGGCGGATATGGGCCGGATCTCCCAAGCTTCTTAGGGAATAATATTTCAGCTTGATTCCGTCTTATCCAGTATTTCCCGGATGGATGCGGCCAGCTCTTTATTGGAGAGCGGTTTTTGAAGATATCTCCGTATGCCGATGTTCAGGGCCAGGGCTTCTGAAATGCTCTCACTGTAACCCGTACACAGGATGACCGGCATGTCCGCACGGATGCAGATGACCTTTTTGGCCAGCTCCCCCCCCGTCATCCGGGGCATGGTCATATCCGTTATAATGAGATCGAACTGATCCGGGTCTTCTTGAAAGGCCTCAAGGGCCTGGGCCCCGTTTTCAAAGACGCGGACCTTATACCCGGCTGAGGTCAGGAATTCCTGGAGGATTTCCCGGATATCTTCCTCATCGTCCACCACCATGATCCTTTCCGAGCCGCCCTTGTAACTTTTTTCATCTTTCTTGTCCTGGGGCTGAGTTTCATCCTGGTCCGCAATCACCGGCAGGTGGATAAAAAAGCCGGAGCCTTGCCCAACCCGGCTTTTCACCTTAATATGCCCCCCATGCTCTTCAACGATGGCATGGACCAAGGCCAGGCCAAAGCCTGTGCCCTTTCCGATATCCTTTGTGGTAAAATAGGGATCAAAGGCCTTTTTCAGGATTTCGTCGTCCATGCCGTGGCCCGTATCCGTCACCTCAAGCTCAAGATAAACCCCTTGTTTTATATCCTGATCAAACACATCTTTTCCGCCGGATATCCATTTTTCAGTCAGCCGGACCGTCAGGGTCCCTCCCCTCTCACCCATGGCGTGGTAAGCATTGGTACAAAGGTTCATGATCACCTGATGCATCTGGGTCGGATCGGCAAGGACCTTGGATTTTGAGTCTATGGCCTCGGTGATGTCAATGGTGGAGGGGATGGAGGATCTCAGTAATTTCAAGGCTTCTTTGATGATCAGATACAGGCGTAAGGGCTGTTTTTCAAATTCCGTCCGGCGGCTGAAGGTCAGAATCTGCTGGGTCAGTTCAGCCGCGCGATGAGCCCCTTTGATAATCTGGGTCAGGTGTCCCCTGGCCTTTGAAGGACTGGCAAGATTCAATTCAGCCAACTGGGCATACCCCAGGATCCCGGACAAAATATTATTAAAATCATGGGCAATGCCGCCGGCAAGGGTTCCGATGGCTTCCATTTTCTGGGACTTTTCCATCTGAACCGCGAGATTTCTGCGCTCATGGGCCGCGAGCTTGTATTCCGTAATATCCCGGCTCTCGGTCATGATAAAGGCCACTTCCCCGGAGGAATTCCGGATCGGTTTAATGGAGATATCAATATTCCTGATCTCATTGTCTTTTGAAATACTGGTGGTTTCATAGCGGACAAAATTCTTATCCAATGCCGCCTGAACGGCAGCCCTCAGTTCTTCCTGGACCATGGGGTCATGCCGCCACCAGGGGGCTTCCCAAAGCGGTCTGTATATGACGTCTTCGGCCTTGCACCCGGAAAATTCAAGAATACTCTGGTTGATTTCCTCAAGGACCCCTGACGGAGACAGGATTCCCGTGAACTGAAAGGATTGATTAAAAAGGCTTCTGAGTTTTAAATCATTTTCCACCAGCGCGGTCTGGACCTCGATATTTTTCCTGATCTCGTTTTGGATCTGCTTCTGGTTATGTTCCAGTTGTTCCATAAAAAGAATTAAAATGGCGGGCAAGCCGGCCCAGTTCATCGGAGCCCCCCGCATCCATGCGAACGGATAAATCCCCGCCCGCGCCGCGTTCAAACTTTTTCATCAGATCAGCCAGGGGCTTGGTTACAGAGGTGGAGATCAGATAGGTTATCCCCACGGAGGATAAGACAACCGCGATCAAAATGACGATCAAAATATTTCTAAAGGTTTTCAGGGGGGCAAACATCTCTTCCACATAACTGGAAGAGGCCACAATCCATTTATATTCCGGCAGGTGCTTGAAGATCACGAATTTTTCCCGGGCGTTCCGATCTCCCGGGTCTTTCCAGAAATATTTTATTTTCCCATGCTTTTCCTGAAGCATTTGCTTTAAGAAATCGCTGGGATGTTCATTCTGCTCAAACAGATTCATGCCCTGGATCCTGGGATGGGCCAGCATGGTTCCATCTTCGGCAAGGACATAGACATACCCTGTGGCCCCTGTCCTGTGGGAAAGGATGTTCTGCCTGAAATCATTAATATCCACGAGATGATAAAATTCTTCACGATAGGTGGATACTGAAATGATCCAATCAAGGGGTTCAAAATACACCATATAAACCGCTTTCGCCCTTTCCGTGCCTTCCCCGGGATTTTTCCATTCATATTCCAGGTATCCGTTTTTCATCTCCAGTTGCCTCCGGGCGAATTCAAACCCGGACAGATCCGTATGCCTTACCCGGCCGTTGGGATGAATTTCAATGATGCCCCCGGAGTTCAGGCAATAGATATACCCGCTGATGCCGATGGTCTGGCTTAAGAATATCTCCTCTATCCTTGAACGGCTTCTTCCCGGGTCAGGCTGCCGGAGCTGTAGCGGTTATAAAAGTATTGGGCAATATCCCGATTTTTTTCGGCAATGCCGTGGAGCCTTGTTTTAATGGATACCGCGGCAGAGGTTTGAATCAGGTTGGTCAGGGCATCGGTGGAATCCTGGAGTTCTTTTTCGATGCCGGCCTGAAGGATTTGTTTCACCTGGACATATACAAATGCACTTCCCAATAACACCAAAGGAATAAACACCATTAAAAAGGTAAGAAAAAGCCGGTTCCTGAATTTTAATTTATAAAACATCGCCATCCTTACCCGATCAGATTCCGGACCTTTGACAGCAGCTCGGTAAACTTATAGGGTTTGAGTATATAATCACTGGCGCCCATGCCCAGCCCCCTGACCACATCTTCTTTCTGGGCCTTGGCCGTCAGCATGATGACGGGGGTTTTGGACGCGGGGTCATTGGAGGTCCTGATTTTTTCCAGCACCTGGTAACCATCCATCTTCGGCATCATCACATCCAGGATCACCAGGTCCACCCGGTTTTCCTTGTCAAAAAGGCAGTCCAGGCCCCTTTGGCCGTTTTCCGCAAGAATGGGCCGATAGCCTTCCTGCTTCAGGCTGAACCAGAGGATATCCCGGATATGTTTCATATCATCAATAATGAGGATACATTTTTTATATTTCACATCAGCTCCTTGAAACCGGCAGAAAAAAAGTAAAGACGGAACCTTCCCCCAAAACGCTGTCCACGGCTATTTTCCCCTTATGCGCATCCAAAATATGCTTCACAATGGACAACCCGAGTCCTGTCCCTGGAATTTCAGCAACGTCTGAATTATCCACCCGATAAAATTTTTTAAATATTTGCCTGAGTTTGTCTTTCGGGATGCCGATCCCGGTGTCGGAAACACTGCATGAAACAAGTCCTTCCAGGTGTTCCACCGTGATGGTGACAGTTCCGCCCATGGGAGAAAATTTCATGCTGTTGGCAATGAGGTTGACCAGAACCTCTCTTATCTTATCCGCATCCGCTTCTATTTTCGGAAGGGGGTCGGCAAAGTCGGTTAAAATATCGATATTCGAAGGCTTGGCCTTAAACACGGAAATAACGGACTGGACCAGGTCCTTCAAAGAAAAAACGCTATAATCCAGACCGAATTTCCCGGCTTCGATCCTGGAAAGATCCAGGAGGTTGGAAACAATGGTGGAAAGCCGGTCCGTTTCGGTGTCGATGACGGACAAAAATTGTTCCCGGGTGTCATGGTCATCGGGTTTGACCTGGGACAGCAAGGCTTCGGAATATGCCTTGATAATACTCAAGGGGGTTCGCAATTCATGGGACACATTGGAAACAAATTCCGATTTCATTTCATCCAGTTTGGTGAGCCGCTCAATTTCCCTGGAAGCCGACATGTCCCTGAAGATAAAAACAATACCGATGGTGTTCTTGTTTCTGTCGGTTAAAAGCGAGGCCGTAATCCCGATCATGATCAGGATTCCCCTGAAAGGCGAATGATTGACCATGGACTCCAGGACAAATCCTTTATCCCGGAGGGCCATAAAAAGCCGGTCCATTTCCTGTCTCAGGCTCCCCTTTAAAAACGACTGGTAATGGCGGCCGGTTATGTGTTTGGTCTTAATGCCCAGGATGGCGGTGACATTTTTGTTGATCAGGGTCACCTCCCCTTTCATATTGACGGCCATGATGCCGTTGTTGATGCTTTCCAGCATATTGGTCAGATACGCGTTGGAATTGTTGATTCTTGCCACCAGGCCCTGGTTTTCAATGGCAATGGCGGTCTGGGAAGCCAGAAAATTCAGGATGGAACTCAATTTCTGGTTATAAAGGGACGGGTCGGCCTCTGTGGTCATGACCATGAATCCCGCGGCCTGCTGGGGGCTTTTGATGGGAAGAATGCTGGTGACGGCTTTGGCCTGTTGATCCTGGAAGTCCGTGATGACGGTCCACCTTCCCTGGTCCATCACCCAGTGGATGATGCCGGGTTCCGGAAGCCCGGCTCCCGTGTTTTTGGTCTCGCCGTCCAAAGGATAGGCCCGGAAAAAACTTTTCCCGTCTTCATGGAAAAGATAAATGGCGAAGGACCGGTAGGGGACGACCTCTTTGACGATTCCGGAAAAGGTCTTGAAAATGGCTTTCAGGTCAAACTGGGATATGATTTTCAAGGACAGGTCCTGGAAGGTTTCAAACAGATCCACCTGGTCCGTCAGGCTTGAAATGGTCCGCGTCAGAAACTGGTGGTCCTTTTCAAGGGGCTTGGTCATCATCCTTTTTTTCTCCCTCGTAAAGGAATTCCGTTGCGGTTTTAAATTCTTTTATAATCTGAAGACTTAATTGTCTGATCTGTTCCGATGTTAAATCCACCAGCTTAAACGCCTTCTTGTTGAGTTCGGGCAAGACACTGCCCCCCGAGTTCCCGATGCCGGTTCTCCGGCCCAGATAGTCCGACACATGGACAATGGAAGCGGTACGGAAGGCATTCAGGCTTTCTTCGGGGCTGTGATGGAATTCAACGGCCTTGACCAGGGACGGGGGAAGGCTCCATTTCCGAAGCAATAAGGCCCCGACCCCGGAATGGTTAAACCCGAATATCCTGTTTTCGGCCTCCATCACGGTCAGTTGGTGTTCATGGGCCAGTTGCAGTGCGGAAATGAATTCTTCCTGGAAAAACGTGTCCAGAATCAGTTTGCCGAAATCGTGCAAAAGACCGCACATGAACATCTCTTCCGAATTTTTAATCCCCATATGCTCTGAAATCTTCTTGGAAATAATACCGCATAAAAGAGAATGTTTCCAGAATTCCTTCCGGTCAAACAAAAGATTCCGGTTTTTTTTCGGAAACTGTCCCATGATGGAGCTTGAAAGAACAATATTTTTAATATTATTCAGCCCCAGCACCACAATGGCGTAATTAATGGTGGTAATCTTTCTCGGAAATCCGTAATAGGCTGAATTGGCGGTTTTCAAAACCTTGGAGGCCAGGGACTGATCCTGGGAAATGGCTTCCGCTATTTCAAAGGCCGTGCTGTCCGGATTCTGGGTCAGCTTGATCACATTATCCGCCACCACCGGAAGTGTCGGGAGGCTTTTAATGCCGGAAAGTCTGTTTTTAAGTTCCTGGTTTTCCATAACCCCTTTATGTCAACCGGTCCGCAACGCGGACCCGCGCCGTCCTGATGGGGACCGGTTGCCCAATCATAAAACAAGCCCTTTTTAAAAGCAACGGCTAATTGGGCGGGGTCAGAACCAGACTATGGGAGGTAATCAGCTTCACAGGCTCATAGGACAGCTTGGCCTGCCGGAGCCCCCGGATGCCGAGGTCCTGTTCCCGGTTGACATATCGGCAGACATCCTGAAGATATTTGGCCGTCTCATGGTTGATCACCTGGGCCGCGCCCTTGAATCCGGCATGGGATTTTTCAAACTGGATATCATAGGTGGACCCGTTCAACCGGCTGAAAACGGAAAACGCGACCAGTCTTTCTTCCACGGTCAGGGCAATCCCTTCAAGCCCCAGTTCGTCAAAATACCGGAAGGAGGTTTCTATGGCCGAGAATTCCCGAACCAGGTCCTGGGATGCTTTTTCATGGCTGTTCAAAAGCTCTTTGGCAAATAAAACACATTCTGTTTTGAGTTCGCCCTTGATCCCGTGAACCCGGTAATCCGGATAGGATCGCCGGAACTGGGAGATGAGGTTCTTTTTTTTATGCAGCTTTTCTCCCGTCAGATCGCACAGGCTTTTTACCTCATAGAGATATTCTGCATAATCCCGTTCTTCCTTAACCATGAAATAGGTTTCAAGGTCGGGATATTTTTCCAGATACTCCCTGGTCACCAGACCAAAGGAAGGTTCGATTCCGATGCCTTTGAGCTGAAGCGCCAATATCACCAGCTCTTCAGGAAAAAGATCGTTGCCCAGCGGCATAAACATGCACTGGCTCATGGCGTCATAAATGAGAAGCCTTCCCTGGTAAAGGGTGAAACAAAGGTCATAGGCCTCTTGCCAGGCAAAGAGATTTGAAAAATTATATTCACAGGACTCGGGGTTGAACCTTTTAACATAGGCCTGGACCAGGGACTGGTCTTTTAATTCAAACCGGTTGAATTTCGGGAATTGTGTTTTGGGAGGGGTGTGCAAAGCCGCTTCAGGCGTATACATGCTATGAATCCTTATATTTGAGGGGAATATGGTCTTTTAACTCATCAAACCCCAGGTCCTTATAAAAATGCGAGGTGCCGGGCTCTGCAAACCAAGCCCGATCCACGTCCACGCCTTTTTTCGGAGTTCCCGGACCAGGGTCTGGATGATCATTTTACCGATTCCTTTTCCTCTGTATTCCTTTAAAACCGTAACGTCCTGAATATAAGCATCACTTACAAGATCGGAAAGGGCCCGGCCCATGCCGATGAGTTTCTTTTCATAAAAGGCCCCCGCAAATACGGCCGAGTCTTTCGCTATATAATGTAAAAACCCCGGGTTCAGGTCATAGGAAGGGTCCCACCATCCCGCGTCCTTGTAAAGGGCTTTCAACTCTTCGGCCAAAGCCGAGGTAACGGGCTTAACGGTCACCCGGCGTAAAAATGCGTCCGGCATGGGGGTCCTCTCTTTTTTGCGCCTATAAGTCCTCGAGCATCTTTTTGCAAAATAAGGCAGGACAAAAGACGCTTCATGGATCTCAGGGCTGTAATATTTCAACCGGCTGCCTAGCCGGTCCGGAACAGGTCTCCCCGGCTTTTTCAGTTCAGGCCCGAGGGATCCGAGGCAGATGCCGATATTCCCGCCCGGATAGGTGGGAATCATGATACAGCAATACCCTTGTTTGATAAAGAGTTCTTTTGTGATCCTTGCAAGATGGATCACCCATTCCTTGTGAAGGAAGATGGATTCCCCCTGGGTGGCCACAATCCCGCCCGGTTTTAAGGCCGCCCTCAACCCTTCATAAAACGGCTTTTTAAAGAGGACGTCGCCGGGCCCGACGGGGTCCGAGGAATCCACAATAATCACATCGTAGCGGTTCTTTTTTTCAAGGACGAACGCGTACCCGTCGCGGATATGGACCTTTATCCTCGGATCATCAAACCCACAGGCAAGTCCGGGCAGAAATTCTTTTGAAACCCGGATCACCTCTTCATCAATCTCGCAGAAATCAATCTCTTTGACACATTCATGGCGGCAGACCTCTCTTAGTACACCGCCGTCTCCTCCCCCGATGACCAGCACATCTTCCGGCCTGGGGTGGGCAAATAAGGGAACATGGGCCAGCATTTCCTGGTAGGCGAATTCGTCAAATTCCGTCAACTGGATGATCCCGTCCAGGGCCAGCATTTTCCCGTGGTGCCGGGTCTGATGGACCTCAATCTTCTGAAACGGGCTGATTTTGCTGCAAAGCGTCTTTTCAACCTCCAGGGAGAGTCCCATTCCCGGCCACAGGGGACAGGTCTCGAAAAACCATCCGTTTCTTATCTGATCCTGACTTTCCATGGCATCCTCCGTCATCATGACAAACCCGGCAATGAACGCCTGGTTCAGTTGCCGGGTCTTTTTATTCAGTCCGGGTATATTATTGTCTTAAGGCTATCTGCAGTTTGTAATGACCGCCTTTGAAAAAAGCCATGGCAAATTCCGCCACCTGACGGGGGTCATAAAATTTGCAACTGAACACATCCAGATAAACGGTATTGGAGGCATTTGCGAAATGGCCGGAAATCAGTGAGGTCTCAATGAGCTGGGTCATGCTGAAGCCATCGGCCCTTTCCTCCTCCCCGAAATGAACGATCTTGCAGTCCCCGTGCCGTTTCATATCAATCAGGGTGCAGAGTTCATGGACAAAGCGTTCAATTTTATTCGCATCCCTGATGATCTCAGGGTCGGCGTCGTAAATATCAAAGGAGGCCAGGACTCCCCAGGGATTTTTCCGTTCATAGTCTTTTTTCCAGGAAATGGGGTAAATTTTTGAATTCCGGACGATCTCCCCGATTTTCTGCTGTTCAAAGGGCTTGGAAATAATCCCCCGGTTCTGGTCCGAAGAAATGACCACATTTTCGGATTCAAAGGATTCCTTCATGGAATGGACCGCCACTTCCAGATTGATATTGTCTCCGCAGGTAAATATGTCCACGGCCGCATAATCGTGTTCAGGCCAGGCATGAATGGTGAAATGAGATTCTGCAATCACCACCACCCCGCTGACGCCCTGGGGTTCAAACTTGTGAAAGGAAGAGCTGATGATGGTGGCCCCGCTGTCCTTTGCAGCCTTTAACAGGGCTTTTTCCACGCGGGCCTCATCCAGAAAGGCCGTGGCCCCGCATTCATAATACTCAATGGTCATCTGTCGTCCCAGGGCGAAACAATTGTCACCCTGACCGTCACCCACAAATTTAATGTTTTTATCAAGCATTAACTCTGTCTCCAATTAAAATCTTTAAATCAAAAATTTTCCATGATGGATTTAAATCTTTCAAATTCCGTATTTACCGGCAGCCTCCTTTTCTTTAAAATATTTATCATACCCAGGGCATTGAACCGGATATAGGGATTTGCCCGTAACTCATCATCCAGGGTGGATACAATCAACAGGGGATCGTATTTTTCCAAATAAGCCCCGATGTCCGGATTGTCCTCTTCAATGGCCTTTGCAATGTCCATGGATTCGGCCACATAATCGTGGCCGCCATAGATCTTTGTATGGCCGGGAAAAGCGATGAGCCGTGTCAGGGAAGAAAAAAAAGCCTTCAGATCCCCGGTAAAACAATTCCCGACGGTCCCGTTAAACAGGGTATCGCCCGTGACCATGAACTCAGGGGTCCTGAAAGTCACGGAATCTTCTGTGTGTCCGGGGGTATGAATGATTTCCAGATCTTCCCGGTCCAGTTTCAAAACCTGGTCCGAACGGATCTGTCTGCAATCGACAAACTGTGCACCGGTTCGTCTGAGCAGTTCCGGGTTACCGGGAGTATGATCGTGATGGGAGTGGGTGTTGGAGACATATTTAATGCGGATATGATTCTTTTCTGCAAAAAAAAGGATGTCCTCTACCCCCCCGGCATCAATTGCAATTCCCTCGCTTCCGGAATAAACAAGATACCCCAGATTATCTTTTGAGTATTTAACTTGCCTAATAAACATGAAAATCTCAATCTACAATGCATAAAACCATCATTTCAGGGTTATCATCGGCCCATAAAAACTTATGGGTATTCCAGTAATTAAAGACATCCTTTTACAGGATTTTTCATGATTTTAAAAGACTTATTCTTGAACCAGGATTGATTTTTTTTATATCTCATTGAAATTCAAGAGGATATTCAAGCAGTGGGCTAAAAATGGGGGGTTAATTTTTTATCCATTGTATTTGCCTTCTTTTTTAATTCTATGATATAGAAAAGCCGACACTGCAATCAATGAGGCTCAAACGCGTCTTTGATGCAGGAAAGGACAACTGATATTCACAAGGATATTTCATGAGCGATTATGATCCCGATTACGTGGAAAAGGACACCAGAAAAAGGCACAAATCTCCGAAATTTCGCGACTATTATGATGAAGAATTTGATGAAGAGGATGAAAAGGAACTCTACAAACGAAGAAACAAATTGGGAAAGCAGCCCAAAAGGAAAAAGGATTCAGACAATGACTGGCCTGAATAATCATCGTATCAAATCCTTTCAGCATGGTATCTGAAAAAAAATCGCATCATAAAATACTGGTAACCGGCACAACCTCTGATTATATCCAGTGGATAAGATCATCCTGTCCGGGCCGGGCGCTTTTCATCACCCATCCGGACATCCGCCAAAGGGCTGTTGAAGACCCTCCCGGCAAGGATGAAGAAATCCTTATCGCCTTATCCGACAAGGGCCGGGCCCTCGATGCCCTCCTCACCCACCTAAAAAAATGGGGCCAATCCCTGGAGGGCGTCTTCAGCTTTGACTGCGAATCCATGGCGCTTGCTTCCTTTATCGCCCGGGAATTGAACCTGGATTATCCCTCCCTTGAAGCCGTCCGCAATGCCAGAGACAAATATATATCCAAGCAGCTTTGGCGGGACCATCACATCGGGTGCCCCCGGATATCCCCGGTCAATTCGGTTTCAGACGCCATTGAATTTTTCAACCGCACTGAAACCGGATGCGTCTTAAAACCCTTTACCGGCAGCGGCAGTGAACTGGTGTTCCTGTGTCAAACCGAATCCGGGTGCGGGTCAGCCTTTGAAACCATCAAAACAGGCCTGGACCTGAGAAATGAGAACCCCCTGTTCAAACAGACCTCTTCCCATCCTCATCTCATGCTGGCCGAAGAATATATGGAAGGTCCCGAATACAGTTGCGATTTCACGGTTGAAAACGGGACAGTCCGGGTGATCCGGCTGGCCAAAAAATAAAATCCTCTGTCATGCCC
>JAAUSZ010000197.1 GCA_012031875.1 Desulfobacula sp. | reverse complement strand
TTTCACGGCCGACGACAGGGGTTCGAATCCCCTTGGGGACGCCAGTTTTACCCCGGTAAAAAAACCGGAAGAATTTTTGAGCAGCAAATGCCTGCTCCAAGGTTCTTCCGGTTTTTTTTGTTTTAAAGGCTTGATTTATATGTCTGTTAAATATCCTGGAAATCCTATTGACAGTTCAGGAGGATGGCGTTATTTATACGAAAGAGATGGTAATGGATGGATTCAGGTGGAGAGTTCTCCATCTATGGACATAGTAACCTTAAGGGTAAGAGGACAATATGTTGACCGCCACATCCGGCATAAATTCCTTATCTGGATACCAGGTTCAACCAAATGTGTCTGATCCGGACAGATCTTCCTCCAGCCGTGAGACTATTTCATCTGCAAACAGTAAAGAATCCGCAAGCAGCAAAGAATCCAATGACAGGGTGGATATTTCCAGTAAGGCAAAAGGACTTCAGGCCGAATATCAGAAAGAGAATTCGGAGTTGGAGCAACGGAAAAGCAATGAAGCTCGTCAGCTTGAACAAAAATATCGTTCTGAGAAAGATGCGCTTGAGCGGGAATTCAGGATGAAAAAACAAAGACTGGACATTGATGTTTACGCCTGATTGATTCCTGCCGCTATTCCTTTGCCGCATTATCCAGAAGTTTCCGGACCAGTTCAATCATTTCCGATATAATCACCGGTTTCATCAGAAATCCTTTTATTCCCAGGGTAAGGGCTTTTTCCTGATCCATCCGCGAGCTGAATCCGGTGCAGATGATCACCGGAATTTCAGGCTTAACGGAAAGAACGGTTTTTGCAAGCTCATCCCCGGTCATGTCCTGCATGGTCATATCCGTAATGACCAGATCAAATCCGGCAGGGTCGGCTTCAAAGGTTTTCAGGGCTTCGAGGCTGCTGACATGGGCGGATACCCGGTATCCGAAGCGCTCAAGCATTTGTTTTTCAAGCTGGACAATGGTGATTTCATCATCCACCAGCAGGATTGTTTCTTTGCCGGGTTTAATCGGGGCCGATTCTTTAATATTTTCCACAACCGGCTCTGCTTCGGATATCAGAGGCAGATACACCGCCATAAGGCTTCCTTTTTGCGCCTGGCTGTGAACCGCAATGCTTCCGTTTAGCTGTCTCACAATATCATACACCATGCTGAGGCCAAGTCCGGTTCCCTTTCCCTGTTCCTTGGTGGTGAAATAGGGTTCAAATATCCTGTCCATGATGGCCGGATCAATGCCGCAGCCCGTGTCTGATACGGTCAGGACCGCATACAGGCCCGGGAGCAGGGGTGTCTTGGCCGGGCTGTCTCCGGCTTCCAGATGGGTTTCCTCGAGACGGACGGATATCTCCCCCCCGGTTTTTTCCACGGCATGATAAGCGTTGGTGATCAGGTTCATGGCAATCTGGTGCAAGGCCGACGGGTCAGCCAGAACCATGCCGCAACCGGGTGAAAGGTGGTGAGAAATCGGAATATCCGCAGGAATGGTGGATCTCGCCATTTTAAGGATTTCTTTTAACAGCGGCTGGAGGCGTACCGGCATGGTCTTCTTTTCCGACTGGCGGCTGAAGGCCAGGATCTGCCGGACCAGTTCGCCTGCTCTTTTCCCTGCCGTCAGGATTTCCTTGGCGTTTTCATAGGGCGTGCTGTTTTTGGGGAGGTCTTCCAAAAGCAGTTCCGACATACCGATGATGGGGAATAAAAGATTGTTGAAATCATGGGCAATGCCGCCGGCAAGGGTGCCGACAGCTTCCATTTTTTGGGCCTGGCGAAGCTTTTCTTCGGTCCTGATCTCTTCTGTGATATCCCGTTTGACGGCAACAAAATTAACAATCTTTCCCGCATCATCCATGACCGGAGAGATGGACACCTCTTCCGTATACAGGCTGCCGTCCTTTTTCCGGTTGGTCAGGCGTCCCTGCCAGGTATCCCCTGAAAGAAGGGTCTCCCAGAGGCGATGATAAAACGCGTGGTCATGCTCCCCGCTTTTAAGAATATTCGGGGTCCGGCCCGCGGCTTCTTCGGCGGTGAACCCGGAGGTATGCTCAAAAGCCGGGTTTACATATTGTATGGTCCCTTCAATATCCGTGATGACAACGCTTTCCCGGGTGTGCTCAATGGCGGATAAAAGGCGGCGAAGATCCTTTTCCGCCTGTTTTTGTTCAGTGATGTCCAGGGCGGTGAAGGTGACCCCCCGGGACAGGTCGGCCCGGTCCATGGGGGTGGAGCTGAGAAGGATGTCAATGAGGGTCCCGTCCTTTCTTTTAAAACGGGTTTCCACGGTTCCGGTTCCTTTTTGGCGGATCTGCTCATATTTTTCCTTTCCGACACGGGCATAATCTTCATCTCCCGGATAGAGCATCCTTGAATTTTGTGCAAGCATTTCCGCTTCCGTATAGCCCGTGATTTCGCAGAGCCGGGGGTTGACCTGTTTCAGAATACGGTTCACCACCACCCCAATCCCGATGGGAGCGGCCCTGAAGATACTTCTCAGATACTGCTCGCTCCTGTAAACATCTTCCTGCATCCGGTATTCACGGGTGACATCCCGGAAGACCAGGACTACGCCGGTGACTGAGCCGCGGGCGTCTTTTATGGGGGCGGCCGAGTCCGCAATCTGGTACTCATCCCCGTTTTTTGACAACAGGAGGGTATGGTTGGCCAGGCCCTGGATCCTGCCGTCCCTTAACACCCGTTTAACCGGATTGTCCGCTGTCTTCCGGGTTCCTGCGTTGATAATACTGAAAACTTCTTCCAGGGGCCTTCCCATGGCCTCGTCCTGTTTCCATCCGGTCAGGGCTTCCGCCACAGGATTCATCATTTCAACACGGCCCCCTGCATCGGTGGAGATAACGGCATCCCCGATGGCTTTCAGGGTGGTGCCGTGGCGTTCCAGGCTTGACCGCAGAGCAGTTTCGGAATGATAAAGGGTTTGGAAATAAAGACTTTTTTCCCGCTGCCGGATGACCAGTCCCGCAACTCCGATCAGAATCGTTAACCCGAAGATGAGCGAAAGTATCAAAAAGGAGCGGAAGCGCCATTCGGCAAAGGCTTCTTTCATATCAATCTTGGATACCATGAACCAGGGGGAATCGGGTATGGGCAGGATGACGGCAGCCACTTCAAGGCCTTGGTAATCCCTGCCCAGGACATAGCCTTTCTTTCCCTGAAGGGCCATTACCGCCGGGACTTCTGTCCGGGTCAGGGGGATGTTCAACCTGAGAGCGGCATCGGGCTCCCGGCGGAGATTGTTGAGAAAAAGGGCCTGGCCTTTGTCTTCCCGGATGAGGAGGGTTTCTCCGGTTTTGTCCGCGGTGGGCCAGGACTGGATCAAAGGATAAAGGAAACGTTCCGGGTTGTTGATGAACACAAGGGCGCCCATGGGCAGACCCTCATCCTGCCAGGACCCGGAGAAAAGGGGGGCGATGACCGAGATATGCGGGGGCTGATCCTGGGACTCCCTGTGCAGGTCTACAAATACGGGCTTTTTCTCCTTAAAGGCCAGGACCAGGGAATCCAGATATCTTTCGTGAAAGCCGCCGGTTCCGGAAAGGTTCAGGAGCTGCCCCCCATCCGGCCCCGCCAGAAGAATATCTTCATAATCATGCTGAACAGCCAGATTGCGCAACTTTGACTTTAGATTTTTCTCATTATCATGGCCTGGATTGGAAATAAAATCAGAAATATCAGCAAGAAGGAAGGCGTTCACCACCATAACGGCATCTTCCAGTTGATCCTTCCGCCATGCCGTGATCTGGTCCGCCTTGAGCCGGGCAATGGCTGTGAGGTTTTTTTCAACCTCCCTTTGCATGGCTTTTTCCTGGGTCCGATAAAACCATGCGCCAAAGCATAAAAAAACAAAGAGGGCAAGCACCAGACCGGCTCTTAAGCGAGCATTGAAAAAACCGGTCAATTTCCCGGTATGGGGAAGTCCAGGGCTTTTTTCCATTTTTTCCTGTTCGAAAAAATCGGTTGTTACGAAATATTTTATTGAACGATCTGTATTTTCAAGAAATTTTTAAATGCAGTTTATGAAAACTCAGTCCCATTGTCAAGTTTTTTAGCCCTTGTAAATATTTTTATATCGGCATACAGTGGGCACAAAAAAGATTAGGGTATCCATTATTATAAAAGAGAAGATCAGGTCCATCAGCAATGTCCGGCGGTTCCAGCATGATTGAAGTCAGAAGCCTTGAAAAAAAATATAACGGCCGCAAGGCCGTGGACGGGATTTCCCTGGCCATCGCCCGGGGCAGTTGTTTCGGCCTCCTGGGCCCCAACGGCGCGGGAAAGACCACCACCGTGGAAATGATGGAGAACATCCTTCCCCAGGATGCCGGAGTTATCTTATATAAAGGACGGGAGAGAGACAGGACCTTTAACCAGGAAATCGGTATCCAGTTTCAGCACACGGAACTTCTGGCCTATCTCACGGTGGAGGAAACCCTGAAAACCTTTGCCGCGTTTTATCATAAGCATCTGCCCGTGGAGGATGTCATCCGCATGTGCATGCTGGACAATATCCGGAAAAGCATGAACGAAAAGATATCCGGGGGCCAGCGCCAGAGGCTCCTTTTAGGTCTTGCCCTCTTGAATGATCCTGAATTGCTTTTCCTGGACGAGCCGTCCACAGGCCTTGATCCCCAGGCCAGGAAGCATATCTGGGAAATCATCCGGGATATCAATCAAAAAGGGAAAACCATCATCCTCACCACGCACTATATGGAAGAGGCTGAAAGCCTATGTGATACCATTGCCGTCATGGACCAGGGCCGGATCATTGAGCAGGGCTCGCCGAAAAGCCTGATTGAAACCCATTGCCAAGGGGAAGGCCGTGAAAAAAACCTGGAATCCGTATTTTTAAAACTGACGGGCAAGCATTTAAGGGAATAGTCCATTGAGCTTCAAAAGAATGTGGGCCCTTTTTAAGGCCCGGAACTATGAATTTTTCAGGGACAGGGCCGGGTTTGGCTGGAATATCCTGTTCCCCTTTTTGATCGTGGCCGGGTTCGGGCTGATTTTCAGTTCAGATTCCGGGTCTGACTATAAACTCGGGGTGTTCCCGGTAAACGAAACGCAAACGGATTTACAGACCCTCCACCTGCCGGACAGGCTCAAAACTTATCAGCATATCCGGCTCGTGCCCTTTGAAACCCGGGACGAGGCCCTGGACAAACTGACCCACCACAAGATAGACATTCTCCTGGAAAATTCCGGCCCGGAAGTCAAATACTGGGTCAATGATTCAAATCCCAAGGGATATATCCTGGAAAAGGTGGTCCGGGAATCCATCATCCCTGAAGCGACCTTTGAATCCAAGGTGGTCCGGCAGGAGATCCGGGGGGATGAAATCCGGTATATCGACTGGCTTTTCCCGGGGATTCTCGGGATGAACATCATGTTTTCCGCGCTTTTCGGCGTGGGCTATGTCATTGTCCGGTACCGCCGCATCGGGGTCCTGAAACGGCTGAAGGCAACCCCGGTCACGGCTTTTGAATACCTGACGGCCCAACTGGTGTCCCGGGTCCTGATCATGCTGGTCAGCTCATCCGTGGTCTGGCTGGGCTGTGATTTTCTGTTCTCCTTCAGGATGCACGGATCCTATGTGGATGCCTTTGTGGTATTTTTCTCCGGGACCCTCTGTCTCGTCTCCCTGGGGCTGGTCCTGGCCTGCCGGGGAACCAATGAGGAACTGACCAACGGCGTGATCAATTTCCTGTGCTGGCCCATGATGTTCTTGTCCGAGGTCTGGTTTTCCATTGAAGGGGCCTCGGACCTTGTCAAACAAGGGGCAAAGATACTGCCGCTGACCCATTTCCTGACCGCGGCCAGAAAGATCATCAATGACGGGGCCACCCTTTCCGATGTCTCCTTTGAAGTCGGCATCCTCCTGATCATGAGCCTTGTCTTTCTTTTCATCGGCTCCGTCCTGTTTTCCTGGACCAAATAAGACAGGCAAGCCCCATCTTAACTATTTATAAATAATTCAATATATTGTATAAGACAGACAAGATGATTTACCCTTTTGGAGATTGATGTATGAAACCCGTTGTAGCCCTTCTGGGCCGGCCCAATGTCGGCAAATCCACCCTGTTCAACAGGATCACCCGTTCCAAAAAGGCCCTGGTGGATGATTTTCCCGGCGTGACCCGGGACGGCATTATGCCGATGCAAGCTGGAATGATATCCCGTTTACAGTCATTGACACGGGCGGGTTTTTAAGCTCGGATGATGATTTTTTTGCTTCCCGGATCAAGGACCAGTTGACCCTGGCGGCGGATGAGGCCGATGTGCTTATTTTTATCCTGGACGGCCGGTCCGGGCTGTCGCCCTATGACCTTGAACTGGCGGATTTTCTCCGGCGCATGTCCAAGCCGGTTTTCTATCTTGTCAATAAAATCGACAACCCCGGCCGGCACAACGGCCTTACCGAATTTTATTCCCTGGGCATGGATCAGTTTTACGAGGTCTCCGCGGAACACGGCCTGGGGGTGGGGGATTTTCTGGATGACCTGGTTTCCATCCTGCCCCCATATGAACCGGAAGAAGCCGAAGAGGATTCAAGGATCAGGATCGCCATTGTGGGCCGGCCCAACGTGGGAAAATCCTCCCTGGCCAACCGGATCTTCGGGGAAAAGCGCCTCGTGGTGGATGAAAAGGCCGGAACCACCCGGGATGCCATTGAACTTGAAATCGAGCATAAGGGCAAAAATTTGTTCTGGTGGATACGGCCGGCATCCGGAGAAAGGGCAAGGTCACGGAAAAAATCGAGAAATTTTCCATTTTAAAATCCCTGCAAAGCCTGGATGACTGTGATGTGGCCCTGATCCTCATCGACGCCGACGAGGGCATCACCGACCAGGATATCACCATTGCCGGGTATGCCGAAGACCGGGGATGCGGCGCCCTTTTCCTCCTGAATAAATGGGATCTCCTGGATGAAGACCGCAAAGACGTCAAACACTATATGGAAGAACTGCGGTTCAAGTCCAAATTTTTATCCTTTGCCCCGGCCATCACCATTTCCGCCCTGACGGGCCAGCGGTGCCACAAGATCCTGGATGAGGTTGTCAGTATTCATGAGGAATATTGCCACCGGATCAATACCGGGCTTTTGAACCGGATCATCGAGGATGCGGTTCGAAGGACCGAGCCCTCCATGCACAAGGGCCGCCGCCTGAAATTCTTCTATTCCACCCAGGTGTCCGCCAAACCCCCGACCTTTGTCTGTTTCGTCAATTCCCCGGACGGGGTTCATTTTTCCTATAAACGCTATCTGGTCAACCAGCTCAGGGACATGATCCCCCTGAAAAAAACGCCGATTAAACTGTATTTCAGGGAAAAAACCGGAAAAATGGAATTTTCCGGCGGATCAAAGGAAGATGAAAGAATTTTCCAGAAAAAGAAACAGCATCTCCGTAAAAAAGACAAGGAAAGAAAAGAACACAGCCGAAAAAAAAAGAGAGCGGGATCAGGGGATGAATTAGGCCTATGGATCTTTTTGACTCCCCTCACGGGCAGGGCAATTCCTTTTTCCGGCCCCTGGCCGACCGGATGAGGCCTGAAACCCTGGATGAGTTTGTGGGCCAGGATCCTCTGACGGCCAAGGGAAGCCTTTTGCGCAAAGCCATCGAGGACGACCGGGTCTTCTCCCTGCTGCTCTGGGGGCCGCCCGGATGCGGCAAGACCACCCTGGCCGGGATCATTGCCCGGGCCACCCAGGCGGAATTTGTGGAGATTTCCGCGGTCCTCTCCGGGGTCAGGGACATCCGGGACATCATTGCCCGGGCCAGGGAGAGGCGGACCCTGTATAAAGGCCGCACCCTTTTGTTTGTGGACGAGATCCACCGGTTTAACAAGGCCCAGCAGGACGCCTTTCTCCATCATGTGGAAAACGGCCTCATCGTGCTTGTGGGCGCCACCACGGAAAACCCTTCCTTTGAAGTCATCCCGGCCCTGGTCTCCCGGTGCCGGGTCTTTACCCTGAAAAGCCTTGACCCGGAAAGCATCCTCAGCATTTTGAAACGGGCCCTGACAGACTCAGCCAAGGGCCTGGGCCTTGGGGCCGATACCCTGACCGAGGAGGCCCTGGAACATATCGCCGGGGTCTGCGGTGGAGATGCCCGGATTGCCCTCACCAACCTTGAAACCGTGGTCCTCCATTTTTCCGGGAAAACCGGGATCACGGCCCGGGATGTGGAAGAGGCCGTGGAAAAAAAATCCCTTTTGTATGACAAGGCCGGAGAAGAACATTATAACCTGATTTCCGCCTTTATCAAAAGCCTTCGGGGCAGTGACCCGGACGCGGCCGTCTACTGGCTGGAGCGCATGCTCTCGGCCGGGGACGACCCCTATTATATGCTCAGGAGAATGGTGAGGTTTGCCACGGAAGATATCGGCATGGCCGACCCCGGCGCTTTGACCATGGCCCTGAATGCCTCGGACGCCTATCGCCTGCTGGGGCCGCCCGAAGGAGAGGATGCCCTGTTCCAGGCCGCCGTATACCTGGCCACCGCGCCCAAGAGCAATTCCGTTTACCTGGCCCATAAAGAGGTGAAAAAGAAGGTTCAGGCAACCGGCTATGCCCCGGTTCCCCTCCATATCCGCAATGCCCCGACAACGCTCATGAAAGATCTGAAATACGGGGAAGGCTACCAATACGCCCATGACCACCCGGATGCCTTTGTTTCCCAGACCTATCTGCCGGACAGGCTGGAGGGCGTCCGGTTTTATATCCCCAGTGACCGGGGCTATGAGAAAATCGTCAAACAGCGGCTGGAGGCCTGGATCAAATTGAAAAAGAAAGGCTCAGTTCCGGGCCTTTCTTAATTCCGTCAGCCTTTCCAGGGCAAGGGAATATTCGTTCCAGGTGTCCAGATAGGTGCCCAGGGCTTCCCTGTAATGATGGGCGGCCCGTTCAGGATGGTTTCCC
>JAAUSZ010000027.1 GCA_012031875.1 Desulfobacula sp. | reverse complement strand
GAGATATCAAATTTCCGTGACCAATCATTGGTATGCAAAATTCATCGAAGACCGCGGGTATGAGAAAAAGAATTCTGGACAGGGGAAGGCCTTAAATGGCTGGAGGGAAACAAGGTGACAGAGCCTAAATATTGGCGGGAGAGAAGATTCAACTGCCCTACGTCACCGGTGGTGGGCGTATCCTGGTACGAGGCGGCGGCCTTTTGCAGATGGCTTGAAGAAAAGTACAATAATGGTTTTTCTTATCACCTCCCTACGGATGAAGAATGGCAGGCCGCGGCCGCAGGAAAGGAAAAGCGGGAATATCCTTGGGGAAAGAAAATAGATCCTCAGAAATGCAATTATGTTGAAACAGGCCTTGAAAGAATTTCCCCTGTAGGGATTTTCCAGGACGGAAAAACACCGGATGGGATCGGGGGCGGGGTCCATGATCTTGCCGGTAATGTCTGGGAATGGACCCGGTCCGGGTATCACCAGAAAAAACCTTATGATGATTTCCCCTATGATCCTGAGATGGATGAACATTGGGAAAAAAATTATCTTGAATATTATAAAAAGCGAACTGAAAAAGACAGAGCTATCCCGGCATTGCGGGGCGGCGGCTTTCACAACAGCAGCTTCCACTGCCGGTGCGCCTTCCGTGGCAACAGCAACCCGGATGGACGCGACTACTTTGTCGGGTTCCGGTGCGCCAGGATTACTCTTTGATTTTTTACTTTTTTACCCTTTGGGGAAATGCAGGAATTCGGAAAAATCGTCTTTGAATATACCCATTTTCATTAGTCCCTGCTAATTTTTTTTCTATACAGGAAGGTCTGTTTACAGATTTATCCTTGACGTACAACGTACAGGATTTTATTATATATTCATGATTCAGAGCTTTAAAGACAAAAAAACGAAGCAATTATATGCCGGCGAGCGGGTCCCGGAATTTGAGGCTTTTTCCCGGCAAGCTGAAAAAAGGCTTCGGGTTCTGGATGCAGCCGACACGCTCCTTTCAATGCGGATGTTACCGAGCAACCGACTTGAAGCATTGGGGGGCGACAGAAAAGGACAATACAGCATACGAATCAACAATCAATACCGTATCTGTTTTGAATGGGAAGATGCCGGTCCGAAAAACGTTGAAATCGTTGATTATCATTAAGGAGGATATCATGTCACACAAACCGATTCACCCCGGAGAGATATTATACGATGAACTGACGGAACTGGGGGTCTCATCTGCGGAACTGGCAAGGCAGATTAATGTGCCTGCCAATAGAATTTCTCAAATCATTTCCGGGAAAAGGTCAATCTCTGCCGATACGGCATTGCGGCTCGGCAAATGGTTTGGAACCGGGCCGAAATTGTGGCTGAATCTGCAGCAGGCCTACGATTTGGATGTTGCCGAACTTGAAATCGGCCCGAATCTTGAAGCCATCCGTCCATATCAAGCTGCCTAGAAATCCTGAATCATCAGATCTAAAAAACCTGCAAGGTCAATCCAAGGAACGTTCTTTTTTCGGCGGGTTAAAATACCCGTGCCTCAGCTTGGGGAAACGCTCTGAAATCCTTTTCATGACAGTTTCCATGCCCAGGGGCCGGCCCGGGTCTTCGACAGCCTTCATGATCCTGAAATAATGGTTGGGATCAAAATTCAAATTCCGCCATTGGATCATGTCAATGCCCGTGGTTCCGGCAAATTCTAAAAAAGCCGCCGCCTCCTTTTCCGAATCCGTAAATCCGGGGCAGTTGAGATAATTGATGGAGACAAATTTCCCAAGGCCCTTGGCGGCTCGGATGCTTTCCAGCACATCTGAAAATGTGTAGGACCGGGGCCGGAAATAGGCGGTATAGCAGTTTTCCCTCACCGAGTTCAGGCTGACCCGCATGGAATCCAGGCCTGCCCGGCACAGGGCTTCCACCTTGTCCGGCAGGCCGGCATTGGTGTTGAGGTTGATGGTGCCCCGGTCCGTCTTTTCCCGGATGAGCCGGACGGCCGGTTCAATGGCGGCGCAGGCCATGAGGGGATCACCTTCGCACCCCTGGCCGAAACTGACAATGGCCTTGTCCACGGTGGAGATATGCTCCAGGGATAGTTCCGCTATTTCTTCCGGCGTCGGGGTAAAGCTGATCCGTTCCTGGCAGGCGGAAAGATTGCCCGTGGTCTGAAGGGAGATGCAGCCCAGGCAATCGGCATTGCAGACCCTGGAGGTGGGCAGGGGGGCTTCATAGCGTTTCAGGAAAAAATTTTTCCCGGCCGGGCAGCCGTAGCGGAGGGCGCAGGATTCAAGATGGCGCATGAGGCGGTTTCCCGGGTATTTTTTCTGCATTTCCTTTACGCCCTTGAGGATCTTTTTTTGCGGCATGAGCCGTAAATCCTGGCGGGGTTCGGCATCCACCAGAAGGGCCGAGGACCGGAAACCGCCTTTGCCGAAGCCCACGGCCCCATAGGCGAACAGGGGCAGGGGGACCGTGATGTCGGTGTCGTCATAGGCACAGAAATGCCGGTTCACATAGCCCGGGGAATTGAACACGGCCACGGGGAAGATGCTTTCCTTGGGGGCAAAGGGGTTTTTTTTCAGGATTTCAAACCGGTTTTCCGAGAGGTTATAGACCAGGGGCCGCCGATGGGGCAGGAGCATGAGTTCGCTGCCGTGGGGCATGGGCACGGTGTCCGCCGTTTCCAGGACAAAGGGCGTTTCCCCGGACATGCCCGCAGCCCCGTAGCCTTCCAGATCGAAGATTTCCCCGTTTTCCGCAGCCCCCACGGCCGTCAGGATATTTCCGGTTTTGATGTTTTGGGTTCGGCGCATATCGTCTTTTCTTTCATTTGAGGGGAAGGTGCGGGCCGATATAGCCCACATGGATTGTTTGGGAGGAACTGTCCGGAAAGAAGTGAAGCCGGTATCCGTTAGCCAGCTTGACATGCTTTTCAAAAACGGCTTTGCGGCCTTCGGGAAGCCAGAATTCGCGTTTGCTTCTTAAGTCCGGATGGTTCAAAACCGTGGCGGATTCCCCGCTGACCGGATGTTTGAGTCCCAGCGACCGGATGGCTTCGTGGTTGTAATCCTTGTACCGGCCTTTTTTCCACAGTCCGCAGAAGTGGTTCAGAACGGTCAGTGATGCCTTTACCTGATCCAGCAGCACCTTTCCGGCGGACCAGGAATTGAGCTGTTGCGGTGTTTTCCCGCAGAAGGCAAGATGGGGGAAAATTTGTCCTCTTGTTTCATACAGCTTCCTGCCGGAGCTGATCAGCTCATTACTTTTATCACAGAGTGCATTCAGGCCCTGTTCAAGAGTTCTGAGAGAGTGAAAATTCAGCAGAGCAGAGGTTTGCGTGGAAATTTCACCCTCAGTGTCTAAGGTTTGGACTTGAACCGTGATCGGGGAACGGTTCCATGGCGGCCGGGTCGGAAAGCCGGAGAGGGGGGCCTCATGCCAGGCTGCCGCACGCAGGGCGGAATAGGATGAATCCTCACCCAGAAGCACTTCAAAAAGATCGATGCCGTCCTGGATATCCTCCATGCTGAAAAAGGGCTGCCGGGTGGCAATGCTCCGGAAGGCCCGAATGATATCCCTGTTTTCATCCTTAAGATTCTTCCTGTACCAGTCCTGCCAGAAATACCGGTTTGCCAGTTCCAGCCGGAACCAGTTTTTGTCCACGGATTCGTCCACCAGAAGGGTGGATATTCCAATATTTTGAACCGTTAAACAGATTCGGAGAAACTCAGGCACGGCCGCATCGGCTGTATTTGCATCGTCAAACGGCAGGGAGTGGTGGTTGAAAACCATAAGGCCGGTCACAAGAGATTCTCCAACTGCCGGTCTGTTTCATCGAAAAAGCCTCTGGGCCAGACATCGATTTTCCCCTGGGCATCAATTTCCGGCATGACCACCAGGGATTCATGAAGGTCAGTGACGCTTCTTTCCAGATAAAACAGGCGGACATCCCGGTTTGAAATCAAACCGTTCTTGACAGCCACGCGGACCCCGTTCAGGAAATGGTCGGAATGGGATTCGATAAAAAGCTGCACGCCGCTGTTTGCCGCAATGGAGCAGAGGCGTCCCAGGACGGATTGGCCGCCGGGGTGCAGGTGGGCTTCCGGGTTTTCAACAATGATCATGTCCCCCGGCTTTGCCCGGAGAACAGCCGTCACCACCGGCAGCACAAAGGTCAGGCCGAAACCGACATTTTCCGGTTTAAAATCCGCTGTCAGCTCTGCGCCCTGTTCAAAGGCATAGCTGAGCGACACCGTATTCATGGCCTGATGAAGCTGGGTATGGATGCGGATGCCCGGGGAAATCTCGGACATCCATTTGTCCAGGTTGTCCAGCAGCGAAAAAGAGGCGGCTGATCTGTGTTTCAATGCTTTGATGGGTATCGGTGTGAGTCCTTTTTCTGCAATATAATGGGCCGTATATTCACCGTGATTGCCGATGGAATTCAGGTCGTTGATATAGTAGTCGGATGCTTCATAGGCGGATTTCGGGCTGATGCGGTCTGCTGATAAATATTGAAAATTTTTATTGAAAAGGCTCAAGTCTTGGGTCGCCAGTTTGAGTTTCCGGTCCAGGGGCTGCAAATCCGATTTGGCTGAATAATTGAAGATAAAATGGGCCGGATCTGTTTTTTCCCAAGTCAGGGTGAATTCAATGGTTTCTTTTTCCGCGTTTTCCGACAGAATATCACGGCCGGTGCCGACGGAGACATAGTCGCCTTTCAAGAGGAGCCCTTTATCCAGAAGGATGTTTTTTTCCAGGGACTGCCTCAATAGCAGCAGGGTTTGAATCAGGGATGACTTTCCCATGCCGTTCAAACCGCTGAAAAGATTCAGCGGCCCAAGGGGAAAACTTGCATCATGAAGCGATTTAAATCGTTGAACCCTTATGAATTCAAGCATTCAGAACCTCCTTAATCAATTCTGCCACCTTGCTTTTCCGGATACGGTAATGATCCTTTTTCTGGGTGGAATAGGTGATGGATCTGAAATAGTCGTTATCCCAGGTCATCATCTCCGTATGCTTCTGAATCAACAGTTCTCTTCTGCTTATCAGACGTTCTGTTTCTGCTTCGGAAAGCTTGACCAGTGCCGTAGTCCAGACTTCAAACAGGGTTGAATTTTTTCTGCGCCGCCTTTCATCCTGACCGGTTGAGCTCTTTTCAAAAGCCTTTTCCCCAAATACCCGCCGGCATCGCCGGATGGCGGTCTGAAAAGCCGATTGATATTTCTTCAGGTCCTCTTTGGAAGCAGTTTCGAGTTTGGCGATCATTTCATCCATAAACGTGGCAATGTTTTTTTGGTCTGCTCGTAGTCCATGAACTGAAACGCAAGAAAGCGGAGAACCATCTCCTGGTCCACCATGCGTTTGCTCTGGTCGCCGATGGTTTTTTTCAGGCATTCATCCGTTGCCAGATCCCCCAGGAATGTCCGGATGGCGGGTTTTGCCATGGCATTGCGGATTTCCTGGTCATTAAGAATCAAGCCGCCGGTATTGATCCTCCGGAAAATGGAATATTTGACTGCTTCCGGGGTGCCGGGCTGGATCAGAAACAGGGTCACCGGACATTCGTCAATGCGCCGGGTATAGGTTCGCAAAAGATCGTCATATCCAAGCCCCTTAAAATCTTTCAGGTATTCAAGGCCGCTGAGTTTCAGTTTTTTTTCGATGACGAATTTCCGGATGGCGGACAGGCGCTGCAACCCGTCCACAATGAGCCATTTTTCTTCATTGGAGGCATCAAAATAAAAGGCCGGAAGCGGAAACCGGATGAGAATGGATTCGATGAGCCGGGACATCTTGGCATTGTCCCAAAGCTCGGCATGGCGCTGGAAATCGGTATTCATATCGATTTCATCGTGTTTCAGGCGTTCGATCAGGTTGTGCAGGGTGTCGGGCTTGGAGATGATGCTGATTTCCGAAGGATTAAAAGGGTCCTCCATTATCAGGTCGGCGCTGTCCTCCCCCCCGTCCGGGGCTGGAGTAACATCATTATTTTCGATTTCCACAATACTGTTGTCGTCAGCTTGCGTTTCATTTTCAAAAAGATTCATTCTCCTGCACTCCATAGATCCAATACAAATGATGTATCATTTTCTTTCTTCCTTGCAGGCCCATAAACGGTCCGAGATTCCTAAAGATACAGTGCTGAAATTTAAAAAACAATCTTTAGTTTCAGGGTTTGGTCAGGCCTTCCTTCAGGGCGGTTCCCTTGTCATCAATGAGTTCCACCAGGACCCCGTTCATTTTTTGGGGATGGATAAAGGCGAATTCACAGTCCCGGAAGGGCCGGGGACCGCCGATAAAAGGATAGTTTTTTGCTTTCAGTTCATCCATGGCATCCCGGGTGTGGTCCACGTTGAAGCTGAGGAGCATGACGCCTTCCCCCCGCTTTTCGATGAATTTTGCCACTTCCCCGTCCGGGGCCAGGGATTCCATGAGTTCAAAGCCCACCTCCCCCAGCATGTACCGGGCCACCCGGATTTTTTCGGATTCATCCTCGTATTCCGCGTCGGGCTTGAGCTTTCCCAGCACCGGCTCCCAGGTCTTTTTTGCGGCCTCCAGATTCTTGACCGCCACACAGATATGGTCCATTTTATTGATTTTCATTTTGCCTCCGGTCCTGTCCATTTGAGTGACTACCATAACAGAAGTTGATCCGGCAATAAAGGCCGGTTTTTCAAAAAGATGTTTCAACTATGGCATTGCATCACCTGTGATCCGGATTATATTTTTGATCAGGGTGAAAAGAGGTCCAATGAAAAAGAGTGTTCTTGCCGTCATCATCGTTCTGTTTTATGGGGCGTTCGCCTTTTGCGGCGAACTCCAGGGCCTTTTGAAGGCTGCCGGACAGGGAGATGTCGATGCCCAGTTTAATCTTGGGTGGATGTACGCCGAAGGCAGGGGCGTTCCTCGGGATTCTAAGCAGGCCGTGTACTGGTATTCAAGGGCTGCCGGGCAGGGAGACGCCTCAGCCCAGTTCAATCTTGGGATGATGTATGATACTGGTGAGGGCGTGGCCCGGGATGACCGGCAGGCCGCCTATTGGTATGCCAAAGCAGGCGGACAGGGAATTGCCGTTGCCCAGTACAACCTTGGCATAATGTATGACAGGGGCCAGGGTGTTGTTCAGAGTTTTCAGCAGGCATATCTGTGGCTCAGCCTGGCGGCTGCCCAGGGACTTGAAGATGCTGCCGAAACAAGGGATGCCGTTGCCAAAAACCTATCTCCCCGGCAACTGGCCCAAGCCCAGGATCTTGCGGCAAAGATGCAATACCAAATCCAGCATCCGCCCGAGTCGCTGTAGCAAACCGCTTATTTCCAGCCGTATCCTCTATATGAAGCCGCAATCCGGACAAATCATAGATCCCGCCCTGGATCCTCATAAAGGCCATTATGCCCGGGGGCGTTTTCCGAAATCATTTTTTTCTTGACACAAACTTAAATTTGGTCCATTGAATCAGACCTGTTTTTTTGATGGGCAAACAGAAATAAGATTTATTCGGGCATTCCTTCCAAACGGATCAAAATGGCCGAAGGGATCAAAATGGATGATTGCCTGAATTTTTATGAATATAGGACCTCGGAGAAAAGACCATGTCCCTTGCCATTGAAGAATATATGAGCCCTAAAATATTTGAAAAGATCAGATCCTTTTCCGAGGACAAGGAAACCCCTTTTCTGGTCATCGACACCGCCACCATCAACAGCCACCTGGACAGTCTGGTGCAGGCCTTCCCCTATGCCGGCATCTTTTATGCCGTAAAGGCCAATCCGGCCATTGAAATCCTCACCCTGTTAAGGGACAGGGATGTCAATTTTGATATCGCCTCCATTTATGAACTGGACCGGGTCCTCTCCCTGGGGATCAGCCCGGACAGGATCAGTTTCGGCAATACCATTAAAAAAAGCAAGGATATCCGGTATTTTTATGAAAAAGGGGTCAGGATGTATGCCACCGACTCCGAGGCGGATCTCCGCAATCTGGCCAAGGCTGCGCCCGGGTCCAGGGTCTATGTCAGGATCCTGACCGAAGGAACATCCACGGCGGACTGGCCCCTGTCCCGGAAATTCGGCTGCCAGTCGGACATGTCCATGGATCTGATTATTCTGGCGCGAGACCTGGGCCTGGTGCCCTATGGCCTCTCATTCCATGTGGGTTCCCAGCAGCGGGATATCGGCACCTGGGACGCCGCCATTGGAAAAGTGAAGGTCATTTTTGAACGCCTCCTGGAAGAGGACGGCATTGAATTGCAAATGATCAATATGGGAGGGGGCTTTCCCGCCAGCTATGTGACCAAAGCCAATGACCTTGCTACCTATGCCCATGAAATCACCCGGTTTTTGAAGGAAAGCTTTGGTGAAAACCTGCCCCGCATCATCATCGAACCCGGCCGCTCCCTGGTCAGTGACGCCGGCGTCCTGGTCAGTGAGGTGGTATTGATCTCCAGAAAGTCCAGAACAGCCTTGAACCGCTGGGTATACACAGATGTCGGGAAATTCTCGGGCCTGATTGAAACCATGGGCGAGTCCATTAAATATCCGATCTATACCGGCAGAAAAGGCGAGGTGGAAGAGGTCATTTTGGCCGGTCCGACCTGTGACAGCGCGGACATCCTGTACGAAGACTATAAATACAAGCTGCCGTTGAACCTGGCCATCAGCGACAGGCTCTACTGGCTTTCCACCGGCGCCTATACCCAGGCCTACAGCTCCGTTGAATTCAACGGGTTTCCGCCCCTGGAGTCCTATTTTATATAGAGCGGGACAGGAAGCGGCCTTCCGCGGAAAATTCATTTCCCCGGACTCCCCGGCTTGACTTTATGCCCTGGAAGGCATAATTTCCAGGCAAGTTTTTTTAGAAACCCCGTCCGCCGGGAAGCCGGGAGAAGATCATGAATAACCCTATGAATCAAGCCGCCGTAAAGGTATCCGGCATCAGCCTCATGCCCTATTATGTCCTCGGGGTGACGGGGACAACCGTGGGCATCATGGTGGTGGCGGTCCTTAATTTTTTCACCCCCCTGGACCCCATCCAGCATATGATCCTGGGCCAGGCCCATTCCCTGACCTGGAACCGGCTGGCGACCTTTTTCCTGCCCCGGCTGTTGATGGTCCTGGGGCTGTCCTATTTTGCCGTCATTACGGGGTCCAACCGGATGCTCAAGCCCATTTCAGTTTGCCTGAGCCGGCTCAAAAAGGGAATGGAGCCCGGCCCGGAAATCATGGAGGCGGCCAAGAGACGGCTTTTGAACCTGCCCTTCCTGGTGATCCCGGTGAATATATGCATGTGGTTGTTAATCCCGGCCATGGTGGGGGTGTCCTCAACCCTTGCCGGGATCCTGGACCATCGGACGGCAATCACCCTTTCCGCCCGGGCCAGCATGGTCGGGGTCATTGCCTCCGGCATCGCCTCCCATTATATCGAGGCCATTTCCCGGCGGCAATTGATCCCGTTTTTCTTTCCGGAGGGCCAACTGAGCCAGTTGGAAGGGGTCACCAGGATTTCCCTGTCCCGCCGCATCCGGGCCACCAACAGGCTCATCGCCCTTATCCCGGTGACGGTGCTGCTGGTCACCCTGATGACGCTCCAGTGGGAGATTTCCGTATCGCCTGTGCCCGTCGTCACCTTTGGCCGGGGAATCATTGTGTTCACCCTTGTCCTTTTTGTCTGGACCTTTGTTTTTTCAAAGCAGTTGACCCGGCTGCTCTGCAACAATATCGTGGACCCCATCAACGAGCTGGCCCTGGTGCTCATGAACGTCCGGAAGGGCCGCTTTGATCAACGGGTTCAGGTGGTGTCCAATGATGAAATCGGGTTTGCCGGGGATGTGGTGAACGAGATGACCCAGGGCCTTCAGGAACGGGAAACCATGCGGCAATCCCTGAACCTGGCCCGGGAGATCCAGCAGAATCTCCTGCCCAAGCAGGACCCCGTCCTTCCGGGGCTGGATATTGCGGGAAAAACCATTTATTGCGATGAAACCGGCGGGGATTATTATGATTATCTTTTGCCGGAGATCGATACAAAGGACCGGATACGGATCGTCCTGGGGGATGTGTCCGGGCACGGGGTGGCCTCGGCCCTTCTCATGGCTACTTCCAGGGCCCTGTTCCGGCAGCGCTCCGGCATGCCGGGAACCCTTGCCGAGGCGGTGACGGATGTCAACCGCCACCTGTGCCGGGATGTGGAAGACTCGGGGAATTTCATCACCTTTTTCGGTATCGAGCTGGACTTGAAGGAAAAAGCCCTGAAATGGGTCAGGGCCGGCCATGATCCGGCCGTTCTCTATGACCCGGAGCAGGGAAGCTTTACGGAACTGAAGGGGGAGGGGGCCGCCCTGGGCCTGGACGACACCCTGCAATACAGGGAAAACAGGATTTCAACCCTGGCCGGGGGCCGGATCATCGCCCTCTATACCGACGGGATCTGGGAAGCCCGGAATCCGGAAGGCCGAAAATTCGGCAAGGACAATCTTCACCGCATCATCAGGGAAAATGCCGGCAGGCCGTCCCGGGAGATCATGGATCTTTGCATCGAGGCTTCCCGCCGGTTCCAGGGAGAGGCCGGGTACCAGGACGACGTCACCCTCATCATTGTCAAGATAAGTATTGATCAACCCCAGGCCCCTGGGGTATAGTGGGCCTTTATGATTTCAGACAAGGATGGATGACCATGTGCTTGGCAGTTCCCTCAAAAATTATCGAAATGAATAACGGCGTGGCAAAGGTGGATGTGGACGGGGTGGTCCGGGAGGCGAGCCTCATGCTCCTGGACGATGCGAAAATCGGGGACTATGTCATTGTCCATGCCGGGTTCGCCATCTCAAAGGTGGATGAGGAGGCGGCCCTCCAGACCCTGGAAGACATGAGAACCATACTGGCGGCCGACGCCCTGGACGTTAACAGCCCCAACCGCCGGATATAGGCTTCATGGCCGGTCCCGTCATTGCAAAACGCCTGGAAATCAGCGGCGTGGTCCAAGGCGTCGGATTCAGGCCCTTTTTATTTTCCCTTGCTGAAAAATACGGCCTCAAGGGCGAGGTGTCCAATACCTCCGCTGGCGTCAGCCTTGTCCTGGAAGGGGCGGAGCAGGATATCGCTCTTTTCTCCGCCGATCTTGTTGAAAAAACGCCCTTGCTGGCCTCGGTGACCGGGGTTGAGACCTTCCGGGCCGAGCCCCGGCATTTTTCCTCGTTTCAGATCACGGACAGCCGGAGTTCCGGCAGCCGGGCCACCTTGATTTCCCCGGATGTCACCGTCTGCCCGGACTGCCTTTCGGAGATGCGGGACCCGTCGGACCGGCGGTTTGAATATCCTTTCATCAACTGCACCAATTGCGGCCCGCGGTTCACCATCATCGAAGATATCCCCTATGACCGGCCCAGGACCTCCATGAAGGGGTTTGAGATGTGCCCGGCCTGCCGGGCCGAGTATGACGATCCCCGGAACCGGAGGTTCCACGCCCAGCCCAATGCCTGTCCCATCTGCGGCCCGGAAGCCTTTTTAACGGACCGGGAGGGCAGGCGGATCAGTGCCGGTGCAGGAGCGGAAGGGTCCGGGGATGCCGTTTCCCTGGCGGCCCGGTTTTTAAGCGAAGGCAGGATCGTGGCCGTCAAGGGGCTGGGCGGGTTTCACCTGGCCTGTGATGCCTCCCATGAAGAGGCCGTGAAGACCCTGAGGCTGAGAAAAACCGTCCCCACAAGCCCTTTGCCCTCATGGCGGCTTCGGATTCCGTCCTCTTTGGCCATGTCCATGTCAGCGAAACGGAAAAGGCGCTGCTGAATTCCTATCACCGGCCCATTGTGATTTTGCGGAAAAAAGAGGCGGGTCAGTCCCGGCCCGGCGGTCTTGCAAAGGGCGTGGCGCCCTTTAACCCCTGCCTCGGCATCATGCTGCCCTATACGCCTTTGCATTATCTTCTCCTGGAAAAGGGGCCCTCCGTCCTGGTCATGAC
Organism: Desulfobacula sp.; assembly: GCA_012031875.1. Classification (GTDB taxonomy): domain Bacteria; phylum Desulfobacterota; class Desulfobacteria; order Desulfobacterales; family Desulfobacteraceae; genus Desulfobacula. The sequence goes on along the minus strand of JAAUSZ010000027.1, from coordinate 18,396 downwards.
CAGCGGCAATCGTTCCGGGGAGCCGCTGTCCATTGACAATGAAGACGCTTTGCAGGCCTTTGCCCATATTGCGGATTATTTTTTGCTGCACAACCGGGACATCTATTTCAGGGCCGATGATTCCATTGTCCGGGTCCAGGCCGGAAAGCCCCGGTTTTTAAGGCGCTCCAGGGGCTATGCCCCCCTGCCCTGGTCCTGGATCAAAGGCTGCCGGAAATCCTGGCCTGCGGGGCAGGGCTGAAAAACACCATCTGCCTCACAAGGGAGAACCAGGCCTTTTTAAGCCAGCACATCGGTGATCTGTTTAATGTGAAAACCCATGAATTTTATAAGGCCTGTATCCATCACCTGAAAAAAATCACGGATATCGAGCCCGGCATCCTTGCCCATGACCTTCATCCAGGGTATATGAGCACGGCCTGGGCCCTGGAACAGACAGGGGTCAAAATGATCGGGGTCCAGCATCACCATGCCCATGCCGCGGCCTGCATGGCGGAAAACGGCCTGGACGGGCCTGTGCTGGCCGTCACCCTGGACGGCACCGGTTACGGCACCGACGGCCATATCTGGGGCGGGGAAATCCTTTGGTGCGACCGGGCAGGCTTCCGGCGCAGGGCCCATCTGTCCTATGTCCGGATGCCCGGCGGGGATGCGGCCGTTCGGGAGCCCTGGCGCATGGCGGCCTCCATACTGTATGAGGCCTTTGGGCGGGATTTTTTAAACCTGGATCTTCCTTATATTAATGAGATGGACAGGGAAAAGCTGGACTTTGTGGTGCAGATGATGGAAAAGAATCTGAATTGCCCCCTGACGTCCAGTTGCGGAAGGCTCTTTGACGCCGTGGCCTCCCTTTTGTGCGTCCGCCATGAGATCACCCATGAGAGCCAGGCCGCCATGGAGCTGGAGGCCCTGGCCCATGAGAGTCTGGGAGGTAAAAGTTTGGGTGGTGAAGGCCTGGGCGGATTGGGTCTGGATAATGCAGACTTGGGCAGGGCTGGCCTGGATGGTTGCGGTCTGGGCCGGGGGAGCTATGATTTCCGGATGACCCGGGATCCGGATGATCCGGAAAAGCCCCATCAAATCGATTTTTTACCCGCCGTGCGGCAGATGACGGCCGATCTCCAGACCGGTCGGTCGCCGGCGGCTGTCAGCCTGAGATTCCACCATACCCTGGTGGACGCCTTTACGGCGGCGGCAAAAACCGTGGGCCGCGAAACCGGGGTGAAAGCCGTTGTTCTCTCCGGAGGGGTCTTTAATAATGATCTAATTTTTACCCGGATGATCACCGGCCTTGAAAAAGAAGGCTTTACCGTATATACCCATACCCGGGTGCCCACCGGCGACGGGGGCATCAGCCTGGGCCAGGCCGTGGTGGCGGCCGTTTTGGAGGGATAGTCACTCATGACCATGAAATATGTTGAAGAATACAGGGATGCAGGCCTTGCAAAGGGCCTTGCGGAAAAAATCCACGGCATCAGCAAAAAAAAGCTGAGGCTCATGGAGGTCTGCGGCACCCATACCATGTCCATTTTCCGGCACGGGATCAGAAGCGTCCTGCCCCCCGGCATCACCCTCTTGTCCGGTCCGGGGTGCCCGGTCTGCGTCACGGCCCAGAAGGATATCGACGCCTTTGTGGAATTTGCCAGGCTCAAAAACGTCATTGTCACCACCTTCGGGGATCTCATCCGGGTGCCGGGGTCTGGGTCCAGCCTGGGCAGGGAAAAGGCCGAAGGCGCAGATGTGAGGATTGTCTATTCCATATTTGATGCCGTGACTATCGCAGGGGAGAACCGGGACAAGGACGTGGTGTTCTGCGGGGTCGGCTTTGAAACCACCATCCCCACCATTGCCGCCGGTATCCTCATGGCCCGTGAGGCAGGTCTCAATAATTTCTCCGTGTATTCGGCCAACAAGCTCACACCCCCGGCCCTGGCCGCTCTCATGGAAACCAAGGGGGTTGACATCGACGGCTTCATCCTGCCGGGTCATGTGTCCGTGATTACAGGAACCAACGCCTACCGGGCCACCTTTGAAAAATACCGTATCCCGTCCGTGATTGCCGGGTTTGAACCCCTAGATATCCTGAAAGCCGTGCTTTTGCTGGTGGAGCAGAATGAAGAAGGCTGCCCCGCCCTGGTGAATGCCTATTCCAGGGCTGTGAGCGACGAGGGGAACCCCAAGGCCAAGGCCGTCATGAACCAGGTGTTTGAAGTTTGCCATGCCGTCTGGCGCGGGATCGGGGAGATTCCCTTCAGCGGCATGGGATTGAAAAAAGAATTTCAGGCCTTTGATGCGGCCCTGAAATTCGGCATGGACCTGCCCGAGGTGCCCGAACCCAGGGGCTGCGCCTGCGGCCAGATCCTCATGGGGCTGAAAACCCCGGAACAATGCAGCCTTTACAAGAAAAAATGCACGCCCATGACCCCAGTGGGTCCCTGCATGGTGTCCAGCGAAGGCGCCTGTGCGGCATTTTACAAATACGCGTAACCCATGAATCGAGAAAAACCATGACCCAAGAAAAAGTATTGCTGGACCACGGCTCCGGGGGCAAGGTCTCCCATTCCATGTTTTCCGACCTCATCCTCCCGCTTTTTTCCAGCCCTGAACTGTTGCAGCAGGATGACGGCGCCGTCCTGGATATCGCCGGGGCAAGGCTGGCCTTTTCAACGGATTCCTATGTGGTGGACCCGGTTTTTTTCCCCGGCGGAAATATCGGAGACCTGGCCGTCAACGGCACGGTCAATGATATTGCCATGTGCGGGGCCGTTCCCAAATTCATCAGTGTGGGCCTCATCCTTGAAGAAGGATTTCCCGTTGAGGATTTAAAAATCATCCTGGAGAGCATGGCCCGGGCAGCCCGAAAAGCCGGGGTCAGGATCGTCACCGGCGATACCAAGGTGGTGCCCAGGGGCAAGGCCGACAAGATTTTCATCAATACCTCGGGCATCGGGGTGGTCCCTCCCCATGTCCGGGTCTCCGGGGCCAATGCCGAACCCGGCGACGCCGTGATTCTCAGCGGCACCCTGGCCGATCACGGGATCACGGTCCTGAGCACCCGGGAGGGCTTGAAATTTGATTCCGACATCCAAACCGATTCCGCCCCCTTGAACGGCATGGCCCAGGCCATCCTGAATTCCGGCTGCCGGGTCCATGTCCTGCGGGACCCCACCCGGGGAGGCCTGGGCACAACCCTGAATGAGATCGCGGCCCAGTCCGGGGTGGAAATCCTCATTGATGAAGCCTCTCTGCCCATCCGTGGACCGGTCCGGGGAACCTGCGAACTCCTGGGCTTTGATCCCCTTTATATTGCCAATGAAGGAAAGCTGGTGGCCTTTGTTCCGGAGGAGGATGCGGAGAAGGTCCTTAAGATTATCCGAGAAAATGAATACGGAAAAGAGGCGGCCGTCATCGGCCGGGTGAGCCAAAAAAGCCCGGGCAAGGTGTTTCTGAAAACCTTTATCGGCGGGACAAGGCTCGTGGACATGCTGACCGGCGAGCAGTTGCCCAGGATCTGCTGATCTGAATTTCTGTTTTATTCCACACAGATCTGAACCAGGTGGATCAGGGTTTCCACGGATTTTTCCATGATATCCAGGGACACCCATTCGGTGGGGCCGTGGTAATTATGGCCGCCGGTGAAAATATTGGGGCAGGGCAATCCCATGGCCGTGAGGCCCGACCCGTCGGTTCCGCCCCGGACCGCCACCCATTTGGGCGCAAGCCCGGTTCTGCGGACGGCTTCTTCCAGGTAGGCCGACACATGGGGAACCTGTTGAAGGGTTCCATGCATATTCCGGTAAGTTTCCGAAATTTCAAGGTCGATCCTGGAGCCAGGATACCGGTCCTGAACCCGGAGGATGATGTCTTCCAGAAGGGCCTTTTCTTTTTCCAGGGTCTGGGTGTCAAAGGCCCGGAGCAGGAATTTCACCACGGCCTTCCCACGTCGCCCTCCATGGCGTAGGGATGGAGAAAGGGAGCCCTGAGTCTTGTGGTTTCCGGGGCCATGTCCCCGGGCAGGGCCGCAACAATATCTGCGGCGATCTTCAGGGCATTGACCATGACGCCGTGGGCCTCTCCCGGGTGGATATTTTTCCCCTGGATGGAAATCACGGCTGAATCCGCGCTGAAGGTCTCGTTGTTGATTTCCCCGGCCGCCCCCCGTCCACGGTATAGGCAAAGTCGGCGTCAAATTTTTCAAGATCGAAATTCAGGGCCCCTTTGCCGATTTCTTCATCCGGGGTAAAGCTGATCCGGAGATGGGGGCGGGGGATGTCGGGATGGGTTTTTAAATGAAGGAGGGCCGTCATGATGATGGCGATCCCGGCCTTGTCGTCGGCCCCCAGGAGGGTGGCGCCGTCGGTGGTGATGAGGGTGTGGCCCAGGGAGTCCTTCAGGTGCCGGTTTTCCTTTTCAAGGATGCTCACTGTCCCGTTGAGGCGGATGTCCCCGCCCCGGTAATCCCGGATGATCTGCGGGTTCACATCCTTCCCGCTGGTCGAAGGGGAGGTGTCCAGATGGGCGATGAACCCCAGTTTGGGGATTGGTCCGGGGGCTTTCCGGATCGCCTGATCCTTTTGTAAATTGGAATTCAGCCGGGCATAGACATAGCCGTGGCCGTCCAGTTCCACCGAATCCAGGCCCAGTTCTTCAAGCTCCGAGACCAGGAGCCGGGCCAGATCAAACTGTCTGTCCGTGCTGGGGGTGGTCCCGGAATTCTCGTCGGACTGGGTATCGATTTTGACATACCGGAGGAACCGGTCCAGGAGGTGTTCTCTCATTTTATGCCAGCAGGGCCTCGATGTGTTTTTTGGCGGTTTTCACAAAGCCGGGAAAGGCCTTGGCCAGGGTGGGGGTCAATTCCGTGCCCCAGTCGATTTTCTCGGGTTCGATGCCCACCACCTTGAGGGATGGGCGGTGGCCCCTCATTTCCGCCATGCCGAGGGAGTCCAGCAGGTCCACATCATGGAGGGAGAGGACCTGTTTTTGGTTCTGCACCAGGTCTGTTTCATCCAGGCTGTAGATGGTTCCGGGAGGATGCCCGGCCCGGACCACATCCAGGACCAGGAGTTTTTCATATTGTTCAAACAGGAAAAAAATATCCTGGGTAAAGGTGCCGCCGTCGATGAAATCCACCCGGCTTTTATCATAGGTGTCTTTTTCTTTTAAGAGTTCGTAAATGGCATGAACCCCGATGCCTTCATCCATCATGAGGGTATTGCCCACCCCCAGAACCAGGAGTTTTTTCATTTCCATAGGTGTCCTGTCTTGTTGAAATTGTCAGTTCTGCTGATAGCAGAAAAGCAAGGCTGAATCAAGCAAAAGAGGGGATGAATTTCATCCCCTCTTCGTGATACTCATATTCAGATCAGATTATAATGGAAGTTCCACTTTAATTTCTCTGTTGTTGTCTGCGTCCAGCACGTGGACGGCGCAACCCAGTCACGGGTCAAAGGAGCGGATGAGCCGCCCCACATTCACCGGGTTTGCCGCATCGGGAACCGGAACGCCGATGAGGGCTTTTTCCATGGGTCCCTTCTGGCCCATATCGTCCATGGGGTTGGCATTCCAGATGGTGGCCGATGTGACCTGGTAGTTGGCGATCTTTTTGTCTTTGATGTTGACATAGTGAAGCAGGGCGCCGCGGGGGGCTTCGGTCAGGCCGAGGCCTTCCCCTGAATCCGGAACCGGAACCGGCACATAGGTGTCTTTGCCGGGCTTGACTTCCGAGAGCCACTGTTCAACGGCATTGGCCACCATGACGGTTTCTTCAGCCCTGGCCACATGTCTTCCCAGGATGGAGAAGGCGGCGTCGCCGATATCCCGCATCTTTTTAACGCCCAGTTTTTCCTGGCCGATCTTGGACAGTTCGGGGTTGGTGACCCACATTCTGGCCAGGGGGCCGGCTTCATGGGGTTTGCCGTTATACCGGGGGGCCTTGATAAAACTGTAGGCCCCGGCTTTGTTCGGGTTGGGAACGGTTTTGCCTTCCCTGGGGTTCAGGCCCGTGGTGGCGTCATCAAAGAAGGAATATTTGACATATTCCTTGATCAGGGCCGGGTCAACGGGGTAGTCCTTGCCGTCGGTGAATACCCCTCTCTTCAGGAGGGTATTGCCCTTGTCGTCCATGGGGAAGACTCCCCAGGCCACGCAGTTTTTATAGCCCCCGCCGGTTTTGAGCAGGTCGCCGTAGGGGCCCGCCAAAAGGTAAACCAGGGGAACATATTTTTCCATGATAAATTTTTTGACTTTTTTGAAGCGCTCGGCATAGGCAACGAGCTTTTCCTGGGTCGGGATTTCCGATGCGCCGCCGACGACAAGCCCGGGAACATGGGGCATTTTGCCGCCGAAAAGAGCCACCATTTCATGGCAGATCTTTCTCATTTCAAGGGCTTCCAGGTACTGGCCCACGGCCACGTCATTAATGTCCTTGGGAACGCGGACATCGTTTTTGGCATAGCGGGGGATAAAGGGGGCTGTGTCCGGACCATTCACATAGTCCAGGGCCGCCAGATGATAAAAATGAAGAATATGGGACTGAAGGAAATTGGCCCCGAAGATCAGGTTCCGGGTAATCCTGCCGTTATCCGTCAGCTTGACCTTGAATGCATCATCCAGGGCCAGGACCGATGCCGTGGCATGGGCCGTGGGGCACACGCCGCAGATTCTCTGGGTAATCTGGGACGCATCCCTGGGGTCCCGGCCGATCAGGATCTGCTCAAAACCGCGGTACATGCCGCCGAAGACTCTGGCATCGGAGACAACGCCGTCCTTGACCTCTACTTCTACTTTGAGGTGCCCCTCAATCCTGGTGACAGGATCAATGGCAACCTTTATTTTCGTTCCGGCTCCAACCGGAGCTGCTTGTGGGGTACAGCCTGCCATAATAAAACCTCCTTAAGGTTTAAAAGTTTCGGATATCCTGGTTATGCCGGTTCATAGAAGGGTGAGGAGGCATCCGGGAACCCGGGCTCAACACAACCAATGCAGACTGCATTGTCCACACACCAGTTCAGGCCGCTGTTCCATTTGCGCGTATAACAGTCGGCAAAGGTGCTGGGGCCTTTACAACCCAGTTCGATACGGCAGCCTTTGGGTTCTGAAAGCTTATCCGCCAGGGTGCCGGCGTCGTATTCTTTCAGGTGCGGGCAGTTGTCATGGATATTCTCGCCAAAGAAGAGTTTGGGCCGGCCGCTGTCGTCCAGTTCGGGAAGGCCTTTGGTCAGGAGATGAACAATGGAGCCGACGATCCAGTCCGGATGGGACGGCAGCCGGGGATGTTGACCACCGGGGTCTTGATGCCGAATTTTTTGAAGACATCCATGACGCCGGTGGCGCCGGTGACACTGCCCTTGGCTGCGGGAATGCCGCCGTAGGTGGCGCAGGTTCCGACGGCAATCACGCTGCCGGCCTTTGCCCCTATTTCCTTGGTCAGATCCAGCATGGTGATTTCCTTATGGTTCATTTCGCCCACGATGCAGTATTTTCCATCTGCAGCCAGGGGAATGGCGCCTTCAACCACCAGGGAGAATTTCCCCTTGTATTCTTCGGCGACGGCGTAAAGGTTTTCCATGGCGGTCTGGCCTTCGCCGGCCATGACCGTGGGATGGAACTGAAGGCTGATCACCTTGAGCAGGATGTCGGCGATGGACGGGTCAACACTGTTCAGAAGAGAAACCGAACAGCCTGTACAGCCCTGTCCCTGGATCCAGAGAACCGGATGGGTTTTCAAGGCTTTTTCAAGGGCTGAAACAAGGGTGGGATTGAACATCTGGGAAATACCGATCCCGGCTGCCGTCCCAGTAGCGGCTTTCAGAAAAGTTCTTCTGGAAACCCCTGTTTTCTTTTGTTGCACATCGGGCAACGTTTGTTCATCTTTCACGGGCACCTCCTTGATGCTGTTAAAGGTCTAACACAACTTACGGCTGTTTGCAGAAAGCAATGCCTTATACCTTCTGCGAAAAAATGATTCGGCAAGTATATAAAGGGAAATAGGGGCTGTCAACATGAACTATAGAAAAATTAAATTATTTCTAGATTTTGAATTGGAATTACCGATACTAACCCGAAAGACACAGGGAAAACGGGTTAGCCGTTGGATACGGCGCTTAAAAAATCAAGATCCGGGATGGGCATGAGTTTTTTGCCGGGTCCGAGGCAGACCAGTTCCAGGGTGCAGGTGACGGCGGGTTTTGTTCCGCCGGGCCGCCGGGCCTCATGGGAAAAAACAACCCGGTAGGCCCCGTCCCTTTTCCAGGTGGTGTGAATGGTGAGCAGATCGCCAAAGACGGCCCCGTCATGGAAGCCCATGACGAGTTTATAGACGGCGAAGCCGATCCCGTGCTCATGCCACATCCGGGAAAGGGCATCAATGCCGATGATGTCCTCCCTGGCCCGTTCAAAAAATTTCAGGTAATTGGCATGGTAGACCACGCCGGAATGGTCGGTGTCCTCGTAATAGACCTGGGCCTTGAACACATGGGGGGTTGATTCCGTCATAACGTATCCTGTTTTAACACCATTTTGTCAGGGAAAATCCGAGCCAGACCGAGCCGAAGCCAAGGACCATGTGGAGCAGGAGATTGGCCAGGGCTGAAAAGAACTGGCCGTCCCGGACTGCGGTGAATATCTCATAGCCAAAGGTTGAAAAAGTGGTGAACCCGCCCAGGAACCCCACCAGGAGCAGGACCCGGACTTCGGGGCTGAAGACCTGCCGTGCCTCGGCCAGGCCCGAAAGAAATCCGATGAGAAGGCAGCCCATGACATTGACCGTCAGGGTTCCATACGGGAAGAACGGATCATGGAAGATCCGCTGGGACAGGCTGCTGACCCCATACCGGCAGATGGAGCCTGCAAATCCGCCCAGGCCCGCCATTAGAATTTTTATCATATCCTCTCCCCTGAACCGGTCCCCCTGTTTTTTCCACGAGTGTAATGAGAAATTAGAATAAAATCCATGTTTTTTAAACCGGAACAAAAAATTTCGGCGGAACAGGGTCAGGGCCGGACATTTTTTTGGATGAGCAGATCCGCATCAAAGATTTCCGGAAGGGACTCCCTGTATTCGTTTAAAAGGGCCAGGGCTTTGGCCGCGGCTTTTTGGGCCGGGATCTTCCGCCCATATAAAAAATGCTCATAGGTGACGGCGCAGAGAATCAGGGCCTGGCCGGCTTTTTTCTCGGGCCCGGCCGCGGATCGCCATTGTATTTCCATCCATTCGTGGAATTCAAAGAACAGCTCAAGGTTCCAAAGGAGCAGGGAAACAGGCATTTCGTCTTCCGGTTTGACCGGCAAAGCAGGGATCTGTTCAAGCAGCCTGGTGAGGCAGGCCTGCCTGTGGCCGATATAGTCCCGGACGGGCAGGGGATGGGGATCGGCCGGGTGTGGGCCCGCAGCTTGGGTGAAGGGCCGGAGATCCTTTGCCTGTAAGGCCAGGACAAAGGCGTGGCCCAGGCCGTTGCGGATATCCCGGCACAATCGGCTCTCAAAGGGGTCAAACCTCATACCGTGATTTCCCAGCACTGGTGGATCTGTTTGCCTTTGCTCCGGTAATCCTCGGGAATGGTCAGGTCGGTGATGTCCTGAATATCCGTGACGGCCAGGTCCCGGCTTTTTAATTCAAAATTCTGGTGATTGGTGGAAAAATAAACCCTGCCCCCTTTTTTCATGAGCGCAAAGACCCTGTTGAGCATTTTGGGGTGGTCCGTTGCAAGGTCAAAATGGACATCCTTTGTTTTGGTGGTGGAATAGGAGGGCGGGTCCACCACGGCCAGATCAAAATCCCGGCAGTCGGGCCGGGGGGCCGCCAGAAAATCCAGGGTGTCCTTTTGGATCAGGATATGTTCCGCCGCGGATAACCCGTTCAGCTCGAGATTGTCCTTTGTCCACTGGATGGCGGTTTCCGACCGGTCCACGGATACGGTCAGGCTTGCCCCGCCCTTGGCCGCATAGCAGGTGAAGGATCCGGTATAGCAGTAAAGGTTGAGAAACCGTTTGCCGGCCGCCTGTTCCCTTACCCTCATCCGGGTGTCCCGGTGGTCTGAAAAAAGCCCGGTATCCACATAATCATTCAGGTTGATATAAAACTGAAGGTCCCTTTCCGCCATGGCAATCTTCTGGTTGGTGTGGCTGATGCGCTCGTAGCGCCGCCCTTCCTGCATACCGGCCTTTCTGATTTTCAGGTGGAGGTTTTCCAGGGGCACCTCCAGGGCCTTGGCAACGGCCTGCCCCATGAGGGGGAGCCATTCCGGGGTGGATTGCAGCCGCAGGTATTCGCCCACCACCAGGTGGCCCCCATACCAGTCCACCACGGCCCGGATCTCCGGAATATCCCAGTCATAGAGCCGGAAGACATCCAGGTGGAGTTTTTCATACCGCTTTTTAAAATGCTGGTACCGTTTTTTAACCCGGTTGGCCAGCATGTCGGCCTGGAGCCGGTGTTTTCCCGTCTGATTCGGAAGACTCATTTTCCTGTTCCTTTCATATTCATGGGCCTTGAATACTATATGTTGCCGTCCGTTTGCAAAGGGCTTCCCGGTCTTGACATAAACGGCCGCGGAGAATAATAAAACATTATAAATCCTGATGATCATACAAGGTTCAGGTTGATATGAAAAGAGACAGGAGTTTTTATGCTGAAAGATGGTGAAAAAGGAGTGATCCGTCAACGGGGAAAAGACATGGACACCTATGCCGTTGCCCCCCATATCCCCTGCGGACTAGTGACCCCGGACCAGCTTCGGAAGCTGGCGGATACGGCTGAAAAATACGGGGTCCCGGCCATGAAAATGACCAGCGCCGCGCGAATCGCCCTCATCGGGATCAGGGAGGATCAGGTGGATGATATCTGGAAGGATCTGGGCATGAAGGCCGGACATGCCGTGGGGCTTTGCGTCCGGAGCATCAAGGCCTGTCCGGGAACAAACTTTTGCCGCCTGGGCCAACAGGACAGCCTGAAAATGGGGATGGAACTGGATGAGATCTATCACGGCATGGTTCTCCCCAGCAAGATGAAGATGGGGGTCAGCGGCTGCAAGGTGCAATGTGCGGAAAACTGCATCAAGGATATTTCCCTTTACGGGACCGGGGAAGGATGGACCCTCCAGATCGGGGGCAACGGGTCGGCCAAACCCAGGCTTGCGGACACCCTCGCCGAGGGGCTCTCTTCCGGAGACGCGCTGAAAATGATCGAACGCGTCATTGACTATTACAAGGCCAATTCCAAACGGGAGCGCATGGGCAGGATGATTGAAAGAATAGGGCTGGATACCCTTCGGGCGGATTTAAAAATCCATTGACATTCATCCGGCTTCCTTGTTTATATGAAAAGAAAAAAAGGAGACCGTCTTGTTCAGAAAACCCGGCATTGTCACAAAAATCAGCATTCTTGTTTTTTCAGCCATTGTATCCACGCTTTTCATCGTGTTTTTAGGCTCGTTTGTATCTTTCACAGAGCTGAAAAAAACCAACCAGGAAGAACTCCGCCGGCTTATTTTTGAAGAAAGAAAAAATAAGCTTGTGGAATTAACCGAGAATGCTTCCACCGTGATTGAAAACAGTCCGGGGCATTATGCGGCCAAGGCCGTTGCGGCCATGCGGTTCGGGGAAAACAACGGCAATTATTTTTTTGTTTTTGACGACCAGGGCCGGTTTGTGGTTCATCCGGAAAGGCCGGACCTGGTCGGCGTGGAGAGCATGGATCTCAAATCCCCGGATGGCCGATATATCATCAGGGAAATGATTGAAAAAACCAGGAAAGAAGCCAGGGGGTTTCTGACCTACCAGTGGGAGAAACCCGGGGGAAAACCGGGTGAAAAAGGGATTGCGGCTGAAAAACTGGCCTATTTCAGGGTGATCCCGAAATGGGGCTGGATCATCGGCACGGGTATTTATAATGATGACATTGCCGGCCTTTCCCTGGAAAGGGAGGCGGTTTTTTTAAAGAAACTGAACAAGGGCCTGGTGTTTTTTATGGGCTTTATCCTGTCTTTTTCCCTCTGCTTTATTTTTTTGTCCATTTTTATTACCCGCAGGATGCTGAGCCCGGTTAAGGAAGTTGCGGAATTTGCAAGGGAGATCGGCCGGGGAAATTTTTCCGCCTGCCTTGACTATAAAAGCGGGGATGAAATCGGGGCCATGGCCGAATCCATGCGGAACGGGGCCAAGGACCTGGGCAAGCTGGTGGAAAAGCTGGTGCGGACAGCCGCTGCCATGGCCGAATCCTCTTCCCGTCTCCAGGGGATTGCCCATGATCTGAAAGACGCGTCACAGGAAATGGAGAATAATTCGGGAAACGCCACCACCGAAGCCCGGAACATTGCCGGCCGCATGGACAACATCCTCTCCGCCACAGGTAAAATCAATACCCGGCTTCAGAACATCGCCGAGTTTACGGAAAAGGTGTCGGACAATACAAAGGATGTCGGGGTCAAGATCGATTTTGTGTCCGAGTCCACCACCGCGGCCGCCTGCGCCATTGAACAGATGTATGCCTCCTTTAACGAAACCGCCCGGAATTCAGGCCTGGGCGCAGGGGTTACGGAAAATGCGGCCAAACAGGCCAAAGAAGCCTCGGTCATCATGAACCAACTGGGGGAATCGGCCAAGGAGATCGGCGAGATCATCGGCATCATCCAGACCCTTGCCTCGCAGACCCATCTCTTGTCCCTGAACGCGGCCATAGAGGCTGCCGGAGCCGGGGAAGCCGGGAAAGGATTTTTTGTGGTGGCCCATGAGGTCAAAGAACTGGCCAACCAGTCGGAGCAGTCCGCCAATGTGATCCGTTCAAAAATACTGGGGATGCAGACCCATGCCAAAAAATCCATTGAGGTGATTCAGTCCATTGTCAAGGTGATTGAAGAGATCAACCAGATCATGTTCGCCATTGCCTCATCCGTGGAGGAGCAGACCACGGTGACCAACGATATCTCATCCAGCCTCAGCGCCACCGCGGAAAACGCCAAGGACCTGAACATCAAGGCAAAGGAGAATATGGAGGCCATCCGGCAGGCAGCCGGCAATATTGAGGCCGTTTCCAATGAATCCGATCTCATCCGCAAGGATGTCAATGTTACCGGCGCAGGGATCAATGACGTTTCAAACTATGTGGACAAAACCAATGAATCCGTGAAGGCCTCGGCCCACAGGATCGAAGGAATCCAGGCCCAGGCCGATGAGCTGGCAAGTCTGGCAAAGTATCTGAACAAGGCCATCCGGATATTCAAGGTCTAGTTTTTCGTAAGGAGGAAAATGGACAGAAGGGAATTTTTAAAACAGGTCGGCCTGTGGTCGGCCGGGCTGATTCTTTTCCCCCCGGTGTTTGACCTTCTTCCCCCGGCAGAGGGCACAGCAGACCCCCGGCCCGATATCCTGACGGCCAAGGGCACGGACCTGCCGGCCCTGGTCCGCAGGATCACGGCAGCCCTGGGCGGGATGGAAGCCTTTGTCAAAACCGGGGACAGGGTGGTGATCAAGCCCAATATCGGCTGGGACAGGACCATTGAACAGGCGGCCAATACCCATCCCCTCATCGTGGCCGAACTGGCGAAGCTCTGCCTGGACGCCGGAGCCTCCCGGGTATTGGTTTTTGACCGCACCTGCAATGAGGAGCGGCGGTGCTATCAGAACTCCGGCATGGCCCCGGCCCTGGAAAAGATCAAAGACAAGCGCTTTAAACTGGATTATGCCGATGACCGGCATTTTGTTCCCGTGACCCTGAAAAACGGCCGGGTTCTGAAGGAATGGTCCTTTCATAAAGAGGCCCTGGAGGCCGATTGCTATATCAATGTGCCCGTGGCCAAACACCACGGCTTGACGGGCCTGAGCCTGGGCCTGAAAAATATCATGGGCGCGGTGGGCGGATGGCGGGGCAGGCTGCATTATGACCTTGGCCCCAAACTGGCGGATCTGAACACCGTCATCCGGCCCAAGCTGACCCTCATCGACGCCTCCCGGGTCATTGTAAAAAACGGCCCCCAGGGCGGGGACCCGGAGGATGTGAAAATCCTGGACACCCTCATCGCCTCCCGGGATACCGTGGCGGCGGACGCCTATGCCACCACCCTTTTCGGACGGCAGCCCCAGGAAATCGAGGCCACGGTGGAGGCCCATGGGCGGGGCCTGGGCCAGATGGATCTCGACCAATGCCGCATCCACCTGCTTGACGCCTGATGCCCATGGCTCCTTTGCCCATGAAGCCCCGTTGGAAGCAGGCGCGGCGGATTTCCCAGACAGCCTGCTTCCTGGTCTTTCTGTTTTTATTCCGCCAAACCGATTATTCCGGAACCGATACCATTCCCTATGCCGTCAATCTCTTCTTCAGGCTGGACCCCCTGGTTCTGGCCGTGGTCACCCTGGCCTTGAAAACCTTTGTTTCCCTTCTCTGGCCGGCCTTTATCACCATCGCCCTGACCCTTGTCCTGGGCCGGGTGTTCTGTTCCTGGGTCTGTCCCCTGGGCACCCTCATCGACCTGTCCGGCCGGTTCATCCAACCCCGGCTGAAAAGGGAGCCGGATCTTAAATTCCTGAAATACGGGATACTGGCCGTTCTTCTGATATCTTCAGCCTTTGGTGTGCAATTCCTGGGTTTTGCCGATCCCTTTTCCCTCCTGGTGCGGGGCCTGGCCTTCAGCCTGGACCCCATGATGAATTATCTGACCTCCGGCTTTTTTGATGCGGTCTATGCCCATGCCCCGGCCTTTGTTTCAAACCTGACCGAGGCCTTGTATCAGGGGCTCAAGGACTTTGTCCTGCCCTATAAGCAGAGCTTTTTCCGCCTTGCCGGGCTGTCCCTTTGTATCCTGGCGGGAATTTTTCTGCTGGAACTGCTGGGAAGGCGGTTCTGGTGCCGGAATCTTTGCCCCCTGGGCGCTCTTTTGGGGCTGATTTCAAAATTTTCCATTTTGAAGCGGATCCCCGTGAAATCGTGCAGCCATTGCCGGTTATGCGAATCCGGCTGCCGGATGAAGGCCTTTGATGAAAATTCCCGGTTCCAGGCCGAAGAATGCAATCTCTGCATGGACTGCCTTGAATTCTGCCCGGACGGGATCACAGGCTTCCGGTTTTCCCTGCCCCGTCCCAGGCCCTTTGTGGATATCACCCGGCGGCAGGTGGTCCTGGCAAGTTTGACAGGCCTGGCCCTGCCCGTGCTGACCCGGGTCCGGGCCGTCTCCGGACTGTCCCAGGACAGCATCATCGGCCGCCGGGGGCCGGGGCTGAAATCAAATTTTCAGCCCTCTGCGTCCGGTGCGGGGAATGTATGAAGGTCTGCATCAACAATGCCTTGCAGCCCCTGTTCCTGGAAAAGGGGATCGAGGGCATGTTCACCCCGGCCCTGGTGCCGAGGATGGGGTATTGCGAATTCAACTGCACCCTCTGCTCCGGGGTCTGTCCCACCGGGGCCCTGGAAAAACTGACCCTGGACCAAAAGCATGGGTTTGTCCTGGGCCGGGCCTATTTTGATAAAGATAAATGTATGGTGTATGTCCGGGAAAAATCCTGTATGGTGTGTGAAGAACATTGCCCTGTCCATGACAAGGCCATTCAATTTAACGAAAAGACGGTTCAAAGAGCCGATGGAGCAAGTATCCTGCTCAAACAGCCCCATGTGGTGGAAGACCTTTGCATCGGGTGCGGGATCTGTGAATATGTCTGCCCGGTAGAGGGTGCGGCGGCCATACGGGTGTTTGGAAAAGACGAAAGAAGAAGCTGAGGAGAATAAAGTGAAGGCACTCATCATCGCTGCCCACGGCAGCCGGAAAAATGAATCCAATGCGGAAGTGGCATCCCTGGCGGACCGCCTGTCCAAAAAAGCCACAGGGTCTTTTGAATCCGTGGATTACGCCTTTTTGCAGTTTGCAGAGCCGCTCCTGGAAAGCAAAATTGAAGAACTGGCCCGAAAAGGGATAAAGAAAATCGTCATCTTTCCGTTTTTTATTGCCGCGGGAAGCCATATCCGGACGGATATTCCCGAAATTGTGAAAAAATCTGCGGCCGCCCACGGGGATATCGAATTCATTGTCACGGACCACCTGGGGAAAATCCAGGCTGTTGAAGAGATTATCCTGAGGGAAGTCATGCATTAGGAATGAGAATTCTCCATATCATCAGCCAGACCCCGGATTTCACCGGCAGCGGCAAATATATCCGGGAAATCATGGGCCAAAGCGGGCGGGCAGGCCATGAAAATTTTCTCCTGGCCGGGGCCCCGGCAGGGTTCAGGCTTCCGGAAAGCCTTTTGCATGAAGACCGCTGCCGCTATGTCCGATTCGACGGAAAGGACCTGGTCTGGCCCGTCCCCGGCATGAGCGATGTCATGCCCTATCCCAGCACGGTTTTTTCCAGCCTCTGCCGGGCGGATATGAGCATGTACCAAAAGGCCTTCCGGGGAAAGATCCGGGAGGCCCTGGAGACCTTCAGGCCCGATCTTCTGCACACCCATCATCTCTGGGTGGTCTCGGCCCTGGCCCGGTCCCTGGCCCCCCATATCCCCATGGTCACGACCTGCCACGGCACCTGCCTTCGCCAGCATTATCTCTGCCCCGAGGTGGGCCGGGCCATCACGCCCGACCTTGCGAAAATCGAGAAGATCATCGCCCTGAGCCCGGACCAGAAGGAAAATATTGCGGCCGCCATCCCGGCCGACCCGGCAAGAATTGATGTCATCAGCGGCGGGTATGATGAGGCCTGCTTTTTTTTATGAGCCCAAGGTTTTTGAAGGAACCGTGGAGATCCTGTACGCGGGAAAACTCAGCACGGCCAAGGGTGTTCCCTGGCTGTTGAAAAGCCTGGGCCGGATCAAGGACCGGCCTTTCCGCCTGCACCTGGCCGGCAGCAGCACGGGCCGGGAGCTGGAAACCTGCCTGGCCCTGGCCCAGGCCCTGGGGGAAAAAGGCCGTTTTACAGGTTAAAAATGGCCCGGACTTCCTCTTGGGCACGCAGTTCTTCGGTACCGGTTGCAAGAGATAACTCGCGCAACAAAAGACTCCGAGCGTTGTCGAGCATTTTACGCTCGCCGAAGCTCAGCTCTTTTTCCACTTTCAGAAGGAACAGATCGCGCAAAACCTCGGCGATCTGATAAACGGACCCGGTCTTGATCTTCTCCATGTACTCGCGATAGCGGCGGTTCCAGGTCTGATTGTCGATTTTTACATTGGTTTCTTTGAGGATTTCGATGACCTTCTTGGCCTCATCCCTTGAAATGATGGGACGCAGACCCACCGACTCGGCGTTGTTCTTGGGCACCATGATTTTCATGCCGGAATCCAGGATATTGATGCTGTAGAAGGTGTGCTTGGTGCCGAGAATCTCTTTGACCTCGATCGCGGTGACTTTGCCCACTCCGTGACCTGGATATACAGCATTGTCTCCCACTTTGAACGAAACCATACCCATGTGCCTCCCGGCCTTTGTTTTGATCGATTGCCCTCAGGAAGGGGTGGTTTATCATTTTTGACACGGATAATCAATTATACGAGGGGCAAATTCACGTTTTTGGCACTTGTCGTGAAATTTTTTCACTCAATAGTCGGCCTAAACGTGCAATTGCCAAAGGGAGATTAACCCACCCAGTTTTCATGCAGAGATTGAAGCCCCGCCTTCAAAACTTGGTTTTCGGGCTGGTTCAAGCCCGGATCGAGCGAAACCAGATCGAACGCCGCCTGCCTCGCCTCCTGCAGAATTCGTACATCGCGAACGAGATTCGCCATTCTAAAACCCGGCAGACCGCTTTGACGCCGGCCGAGAAACTCTCCGGGTCCGCGCATCTCAAGGTCGGCTTCGGCGATCTTGAAGCCGTCGTTCGTGCTCTCCATGATCTCGGCCCGGCGGGCGCCCTCTTCGGAAACCGCGTATCCAAGGACCAAGACGCAGTAGCTTTTGTAAGCGCCACGCCCGACCCGGCCGCGCAACTGGTGAAGCTGCGATAACCCGAAGCGCTCGGCGTGCTCGATCACCATGATGTTGGCGTTGGGAACGTCGACTCCCACCTCGATGACCGTCGTGCTCACCAGGATATGGATCTCGTTATGACGGAATTTCGCCATCACGTCGTCTTTCTCCTGGGCCTTCATGCGGCCATGCAGCAGGCCGACCTTGAACTCGGGAAATTCGGCCTGGATCCGCTCGAACTCCTCAATGGCATTCTTGAGATCCATCGTCTCGCTCTCGTCGATCAGCGGATAAACGATATAAGCCTGCCGGCCCTGACGTAAATGATCCTTGATAAAACCCATCACAAGCGGCCGTTTGCTGGCGAAAGTCTTGCGGGTCACGATCGGCTGGCGTCCCTTGGGGAGCTCATCGATCACCGAGACATCCAAATCGCCGTATACGGTCATGGCGAGCGTGCGCGGGATCGGCGTCGCCGTCATGACCAGGAAGTGAGGCGAACGCCCCTTGCCC
>JAAUSZ010000004.1 GCA_012031875.1 Desulfobacula sp. | reverse complement strand
AGATCTCGAAATTGCCGAAGTCGGGTAAAAGTGGGGGCCACCCGGCAGACCACGGCGCCGGGTTCCAGTTTCGGCCGGCGTCGTAAAACATGTCCCGCTCGACTTTTTCGCCGGTCAGGACAAGGCTTAAGGCCCGGGTGGTGGGCGCCCCGAGGTGAAACATGGCTTCGCTGCACAGAAACTCCCGGATGGAGGACCGGAGCACGGCCAGGCCGTCGGCATTCCGGGAATAGGGGGTGGGGCCTGCGCCTTTGAGCTGCAAGACCCAGCGGCCCGAGGTTTGGTTCACAATCTCGCCCAGGTTGATGGCCCGCCCGTCCCCGAGCTGGCCGGCCCAATTGCCGAACTGGTGGCCGCCGTAGCAGGCCGCGTGGGGGGCCATGCCCGGCAGGAGAAGATTTCCGGAAAAGACCTTTGGAAAGGCCGGGGATTCGCAGAAGGCCCGGGTGAACCCCAGGATATCGGCCACTTCCTTTGAATAGGCGATCAGCACCGGCGAAGACACTTTTTTCGGCGCCACCCTGGACCAGGCCGCCCCAAGGACCTGGCGGCGTTTGTTTTCAGGATTCGGATCCCCGGGCAGGTCCCGGACAAACCGGTTGTCAAATTTTATATCATGAACGGTGTGGGAATCGGTTTTGGCTTTCATCAGCATGGCAGCCCTCACTTTCGGCCGGCCTCTTTTCCGAGGCCATGCCCGCATTTTACAGGTTAATATCAAAAAACTAAGCACTGTTTCGGATTCGAACAGGATGAGGGTTGAATTTAAATGAAGCTGTTCATAGGATCTGAAAAGGGATAGACTAGTGAAAAAAACAGAACCCCGGCTCATAATTTGCCGGGCCAATCGCATGAGGCCCGCAAATTATGGCCGGATCACTTAAATGGGGAAAGATCATGAAACAAAATAAGCCACTTTATGTTCCAGCGCCCCGGCTCGTTGCCCTGACGGCGCTTTTGTTTGCCTTGTGTATGGCCGGTGAAAATTCTGCCGGTGCAGGCGACGGCAGAAGCACATCCTATGGACGGGAGAGAAGCACTGCTGTCGAGGATGCCGAAGATCAGATCCAGTTTCTCCAGAAGGAATTGATGATCACCGAATCCCAGAGAGAATTATGGTATGATGTGGTCCTGGTGATGCGGCAGAATGCAAAGGAAACGGATGCCTTTGACAGAAAAACGGCAAAAGACAGGAAGCCCCCGACCCTTGTGGATCAGATGAGGATATATGCCCGGGCAACTGAAATTCGTTTACATCAACTGAACCGGCTTTTGCCGCCTTTCCAGGCCTTTTACAGCCTTTTGTCCGATGGGCAGAAAAGGGTTGCAGACGCCATGATCGGCGGTTCAGAGGAGGGCTCGGAATGGGATGATTCGAAATATAATGATGACCGGGATAGAGACGGAAACCGGAGGCAGGCCTATCCCCGCCGCAGCGGCGGCAGGAGCAGTGTGACCCCGTTTCTGCTTCCTGCCGGCCGGTTTCCCCTTTGACCGTCAGGCGGTTTTTCCAGCCATGACGGGTTTGATGTCGGCCGCCTTTGTGAATTCGATATACTCGTCAAAGGTCATGAGCCGGTCAATGATGCCTGCGGGAGTAATTTCAATGATCCGGTTGGCCAGGGTATTGGCGAATTCATGGTCATGGGAGGCAAAGAGGATGACCTCGGGAAATTTGATGAGGCCCTCATTCAGGGCCGTGATGGATTCCAGGTCCAGGTGGTTGGTGGGCTCGTCCAGGATCAGGACATTGGATTCGGCCAGCATCATTTTCGACAGCATGCACCGGACCCTTTCTCCGCCGGACAGCACATTGATTTTTTTGACGGCTTCGTCCCCGGAAAAGAGCATGCGCCCGAGAAAGGTCCGGGCAAAGCTTTCCCCTTCCTTGGGCGGGGCAAACTGCAAAAGCCAGTTGATCAGGCTCAGGTCTCTGGTGAAAAAGCTCCCGTGCTCCTTGGGGAAATAGGACCGGGTAATGGTGATGCCGAAGGTGACGGAACCGCTGTCCGGCTCCATTTCACCCGCAAGGATCTGGAAAAGGGCGGTTTTGGCCTGGCTGTTTTTGCCCACAAAGGCGATCTTATCCTTGGCGTTCACCGTAAAACTGATATCGTTCAGCACCTTCTCGCCGTCAATGGTCTTGGTCAGGTTTTTAACCTCCAGGATGACATTGCCGCAGGGCCGTTCCGGCTTAAAGGAGATAAAGGGATACCGCCGGGTGGAAACGGGGATATCCTCGATGGTCAGCTTTTCCAGGAGCTTTTTCCGGGAAGTGGCCTGCTTGGATTTGGAGGCATTGGAACTGAACCTCTGGATAAAGGCCTTGAGTTCATTGGCCCTTTCCGTCACCTTTTTATTTTCCGACAATTTCTGCTTCAGGTTCAACTGGCTGGCCTGGTACCAGAAATCGTAATTTCCCACATAGACGGAGATCTTGCCAAAATCGATGTCGGCAATATGGGTGCAGACCTGGTTCATGAAATGCCGGTCATGGGACACCACGATGACCGTGTTCTGGAACCGGCCCAGAAAGTCCTCCAGCCAGGCAATGGATTTGATGTCCAGGTTGTTGGTGGGCTCATCCAGAAGCAGGACATCGGGGTTTCCGAACAGGGCCTGGGCCAGGAGGACCCGGACCTTTTCCCCGCCGTCCAGCTCCTTCATCCGAAGCCGGAGTTTTTCTTCGGAAATGCCGAGGCTGTTCAAGAGGACGGAGGCTTCCGCCTCGGCCTCATAGCCGTTCATCTCGGCAAATTCGATCTCAAGGGCGCCGGACCGGATCCCGTCTTCTTCGGAGAAATCCGGCTTGGCATAGATTTCATCCCGTTGCCGCATGACCCTATAAAGCCGTTCATGGCCCATGATGACCGTGTCCATGACGGTTTCTTCATCAAAGGCAAAATGGTCCTGCCGAAGGGTGGCGATTCTTTCCTCGGGGCCCACCAGGACTTCGCCGGAATCGGCCTCCATGTCCCTGGCCAGGATTTTCAGAAAGGTGGATTTTCCCGCGCCGTTGGCTCCGATGAGCCCATAGCAGTTTCCCGGTGCGAATTTGATATTGACGTTTTTAAACAGAATCCGTTTGCCGTAGGCCAGGGTGATGTCGTTTGCCCAGATCATGTGCTGCTTTCCTTCATTGAATCAATAAAAAACCACAGGAATATATCCTGTGGCGTGTAAAAAAACTGTGCCCTTATAACACGAAATACCGGAGAAGGGAATCTTTTTTTGTATTATTTTAATGTGTTATCAGGGTTCAGGAAAGGGCCGGGACAAGAGGGCCTCATAGTCCAGGGCCGTGTCCACATCCACCAGGACGGCGTCGGTGTCAAATTCCACCCGGAGGATGGAGGCCTTGTATTCGTCAAAAAGGGCCCTGGCCCCGGTGTCGGCGGACAGGGATAAAAGTTTTGGAAACAGGGACCGGGCAACCAGGACCGGGTTGCCGCGGCGGCCTCTGTGAAAGGGGATGACCAGGGGGACTCCGGAATCCTGAAAGGCCTTGATCAGGCGATTGATTATGTCCGGGGTGACCAGGGGCTGGTCCGCCAGGAGAAACAGGGCCCCGGCGCAGGAAGGGGAAACCGCCCCAAGTCCCTTGATCAGGGAGGTACTCTGGCCCTTTGCATAGTCCGGGTTGATGACGGTCCTCACTCCTGACAAATCAAGGGATTGCATGATCCTGCCGGCCTCATGGCCCAGCACGACAACCAGTTCATCCAGGTCCGAGGCCGCCGCATTTTCCATGGCCCGGCTCAGGAGGGTGGAGCCCCGGAAGGGCAGGAGCTGTTTGGTTTGTCCCAGGCGGCTGGCCGTGCCCGCGGCCAGGAGGACGCCGGCAATTTTTTTTTGCAGGGGCCGTCATGTCCGAAACCCCATGTCCGAAGCTGTCATGCCCAAGTCCTTTATGGGAGGAGGGTTTTTGATTTTTTTTCCGGATTCCTGGCCTTGATGAGTTCCGCCACAATGGAGACGGCGATCTCCTCCGGGGTTTCGGCATGGATGTCCAGGCCCACGGGGGAATATACCGCCTCAAGCCGTTCCTTTGGAATCCCTTCATCCATGAGATCTTTATAAATCAAATTCCTTTTCCGGACGCTGCCGATCATGCCGATATAGGCGGCAGGGGTGGAAAGGGCTTTTTCAAGAACCGTCTTGTCGTGAAGATGGCCCCGGGTGATGATGAGGATATAGGCATTTTGGGCAATATCCAGGGTGTCGAACACCTGTCTGAAATCCGAGACAATGAGGTCGTCGGCCTCGGGGAAGCGTTCCGGGTTTGCAAACTCGGGCCGGTCATCGATGACGGTCAGGTCAAAGCCCACCAGCCTTGCCAGTTGCGCCACAAAGACCGAGACATGACCTGCCCCGAAAAGAAAGATTCTGGGGTTCAGCCGGATTTTTTCCACAAAAAAGCCGGGCGCCTTTGGATCAGGGGAAAAGAGTTCAAAAGAGGCCTTGCCCATGTCCGGTAAAGCGTCAGGGGCAAGGCCTATGTTCCCCATAATGGTTCCATCCTCCCTGATCAGCATCCTTGTCCCGGTTTCAAGGGCCGGGACCTTGTCTTGAATGCGGGTCACCAGCCGCACCGTCCGGTTGGCCGTCATCTCTGTGACAAGGGCCTGGAAGAGGGCCAGGGTCTCCTTGTTTTCCGGGAAAAGCGGGTCCAGATACAGATCCACCTCACCGCCGCAGATCATGCCCGCCTCGGCCACGCCCTGGCCGGTCAGGCGGAAGGGATAGAGGCAGGACATTTTTTCTTTAAACAGATCTTTGGCCCGGGTCTGGACCTGGTATTCCAGAAGGCCGCCGCCAACGGTTCCGAAAAGTTCTCCGGTTTCCGTGATGATGCACATGGAGCCCACATCCCTGGGGGTTGACCCGGAACGCCGGATGGTTTTGGCAAGGATGATCCGCTGCCCGGACAGGAGCAATTCACAGGCCGTCTGGTAGATGTTTTTTTCATGGAAATTCCTTTCTATTCGTGATTCAGAAGAATTGTTTTTTTGATGGAGGGCTCATCCCTGAGGGAGGTGATGAGGACCCGAACCGGGCCGACCCGGGTCAAGCCGGGATTGGCCTTGAGAAGTCCGGCAATACAAAGGCCGGATTCGATATTAGCAGGAGTGTCGGCCTTGTTGAGAACCAGGACCTGGTCCGGGGCCGTGCAGAGGCCAGCGGCCTTTTCCAGTTCCAGGGCTATGGAGGTTGCAACGGGTTGTTCGTCCACGATTTGCCCCAGGCCCAGGCCCGTATTGTTTGAAAAAGGGAGGCCCGGTGAACATGGGCCTCGTCCAGGGGAAGGCCCAGGCTGTCCAGCCCGGCCACCAGAACAAGGCAGGTGGTTGACGCAGGGATGACCGGTTCGTGAACATCCGTGGCTTCAGGGGTTTTTGCCGGGAGCCGTCGGCCTCCACCAAGACCCAGTCAAAAAGCCCGGCCTGCCACAGGCTATCGATGACATCCGGGGAAAAGCCTTCCAGCTTGCCCGAGGACAGGTCATGATGCCGCCCTGCTGAAAAATGGGGATGCCGGTTAAGAACTGCCTGGGATTTTTCGACGAGGTCCGGGGCAGAGGAGGCCATGACGGTTTCAGGAGAAAGGGCCTTGTCCGGGAAGAAAATTTTGGTGGTGGTGGTGGTCAAAACCGTCCCCCCGTCCCTTGAAATTTCCTTTGCCAGGCAAAACATCAGGCTGGTTTTCCCGCCTGCGCCGATAATGGAGATGACGCCTTTTGGGGTTGAACACAGGCTGTTGATCCGTAGAGGGGCCATATTATGAAATAAAGAAGTTCAGTTCCTTGTCCGGGTTCATTTATTTACTATCCGATCTTATGTATCCGGGAACAATTATTCCATAGTTTTTGATTAATTCAAGCCTTAAAAATAATAAAACAGGCGGTCACCCTGAGATGACCGCCTGTTTCAGGAGGCAAAATAAAGGTTAAAAGGCCTGTCTTATCCTGCTACATCAACTCCGGTGTCGCACCCGATGGAGTCAAAGGTTTCACATTCAAAATTGGCTGCCCTTGTATCGACATGTCCTGCTTCTCTGTCTTCTTCGCTTTCAATATAGTTTTCTTCTCTTCTATGGTCACTCATGGGATTCTCCTTCCACGTTGATGATTAATTCAAACCGGAACTTCCAGCATGTTAGGCATATGATGAGCATGCTCGTATAAGCTGTCAAGGAAAAAGTTTTATAGAACTAACTTTATTTTTTCAACCCTGGATAACCCCTTGATTTCATCATTCACCGGGGTGTTAATTTCCTTGACTTGTTCCAGTCTTAAACGTATCTATGAACAGCAGATCAACCTGTGCAAAGGCTCGTCTGCAAGAGGATAATCCCGGATAAAATAAATTCAGGCACAGGATTTGCCCTGCTTGATGACAGAAAACACAAAATCAAATAAAAGGTGATCAAAATGACAGAAGCAATTTTTGGGTTTCTCAGCAACATCGGATTCCACCACCCCATTCATCCCGCCCTAACCCATATCCCCATGGGGATGGTCATGGGCGCGGTAATCTTCAGACTGGTTTCTCTTATCCCCAGTCTGAAATTTTAGCCAGGACAGGGTATCACTGCATTGTCCTGGGCCTTCTGGGCGTATTCCCCACGGTTTTTGCCGGTTATCTGGACTGGCAGCATTCCTTTGGGGGAGAATGGGAATTTCTTATTATTTTGAAAATGGTGCTGGCTACCCTGTTTTCCGCTCTTTTGGCCGTCATCCTCTATATGGATGACCCTGAAACCCCGAAATTTGACCGGGTCACCCTGTTCTATTTCCTGGCGGTCCTTCTGGCCGTCGGCCTTGGATTTTCAGGCGGAGAACTCCGGTATCCCTCCATGCCGGTATAAATGAGACATGAATAAAAAAAGGAGAACATACAGATGAAAAGAACCATCATGACAACGGCGTTTTCGGCAATCCTGATGCTGATCCTTTCCTTGACCGCATGGGCCATGGACTATCAGCATAAAATCGAAGCCGAGAATATCACATTTTCCTGGACCATTGAAGGGGATCAGATCCATGTTCAACTGTCCGGCAAGACCGAAGGCTGGGTAGCCGTCGGCTTTGAACCTGAAGATGCCATGGCCGGGGCCGATATTATTATCGGAATGGTCATAGACGGCCAGGTCAAAATTCAGGATAATTACGGGGATCGAAAAAAAGGGCATGCCGCGGATGAAGACCTGGGCGGCAAAAATGATGTTTTAAATCCTGCCGGAACAGAGGAAAACGGGGTCACCACCATTTCCTTTACCCTCCCGCTCAATAGCGGGGATAAATATGACAAGCCCATTCCCGCCGGCGGACAGGCAAAGTCATGCTGGCCTATGGGGCCGGCAAGGACTCATTCAAAAATCGCCATCCGTATACCGCGGTGTATGAAATCAATTATAAGACCGGTGAAAGCAAAAAGATCTAAGGATGAAACGCCTCATCCGGTTTGAATATATCGCCCTTTTGATGCTGGCCGCCCTTGTTTTTGCCTCATCCGGCTGGACTGAAACCCAGACGGAACAGGCGCAAAAGAACCAAGGCGGTCAGGATGAGAGTCCCGGAATTTTGTCGGAAAATCTGCCGGACAATGACCTGTCCGGCCAGGTCCGGATCGACGAGCAACTGGGAAGCGTGGCGGCTCTGGATGCCGTTTTCAGGGATGAGACCGGCATGGAAATAAGGCTGGACGCCTTGTTTGACAAACCCGTGGTCCTGTTGCCGGTTTTTTTCTCGTGTACGGCGGCCTGCGCTTTTCTCCAGGCGGATCTGGTCAAGGCCCTGAACGAGGTGGACCAGGTGCCGGGCAAAGATTTTAACCTCATCACCCTGAGCTTTTCCGATGATGAAAACGAGACCGACGCGGCAGCCGCCAAAAAGAATTATACCAGCCTGGTCAAGCGGGAATTTCCCCCGGAAAAATGGCTCTATCTCACCGGAGACCGGGAAAATATCAGAAAGGTCACCGACTCCCTGGGCTATTATTTTATCAAAAAAGCACCGCATACCTATGTCCACCCTTCTGCCCTGGTGGTGCTGGCCCGGGACGGGAAGATCATCCGATACCTCCATGGCCCGGATTTTTCTTCCTTTGATCTTGGCATGGCCTTAAGCAAGGCCCAACAGGGAACCCCCGGAATTTCCATGAAAAGAAGGGTCCTGTCCTTTTGCTATGGCTATGACCCGGCCAGAAAAACCTATACCTTCAACTTCTTCAAGGTTTTTGGGACCCTTGCCCTGACCGGCCTTGCGGGGTTGGTGATCTTTTTCTTATTTCCTTCAAAACGAAAAGATGAAGAGCCCCTGTCTAATGAAAGAGACGGGGCCTCCGGCCCCGGTGCCTGATTCCGGACCATAAACGGATCAGGCCTCTGTGTATTTTGTCATCCTGACGTCCGCTGAATCATTGGAAATTGTGTATCAGAAAAGAAAAAAGGTTTTTAACCCCATCGAATTCGATGGAATTAAAGTATGCTGCCGGAATGGAAACAATCAATCGAAAAAACCGGATTATGGCAGGTATTAGTAAAATCTAATATTTTCCTTTCTTTAAGACAAATATTGGTTGACATTTTCCTTGGATTAAGGAAAATTTTTCTATGAAACAGATCCTGAAAACCATTATCAAAGATTTCCATTTAAGGCCCCTGCCTCTGTTCAAGCCCCGGCGCCTGGATGTCCCCCTTGATCTGGGGAAGATTATCACCCTTATCGGGCCGCGTCGGGCCGGGAAAACCTGGTACCTGTTTCAGCTCATGGCAAGCCTGGAAAAGGCGGGCATAAAAAGAAGCCAAATCCTTTATCTGAATTTTGAAGATGAGCGTCTGGACTTTGAGGCCGGTTACGACCAGATCCTGGATGCCTATCTTGAACTTTATCCGGACAGGGCGCCGGAAGACCTTTATATTTTTTTTGATGAGATCCAGGAAATCCCGGAATGGGAGAAATATGTCCGCCGCCTCTATGACACCATAACCCGCAAAATTTTTCTGACCGGCTCCAATGCAAAACTGCTGTCGACGGAAATTGCCGGTTCCCTGAGGGGCCGGAGCCTTTTCTTTGAAATCATGCCCTTGTCCTTCCCGGAATTTTTGGCGTTCAGGAATATTGATTCCAAAGACATCTATTCCACAAAAAACCGGGCCGCCATTCAGGGAAATTTTAATGAATACCTGACCTGGGGAGGATATCCCGAATTGGTGGATATGGAAACCCGCTTCAAGGCGGATGTTTTACAGGAATATTTCAATGTCATGCTTTTCCGGGATTTGATGGACAGATACGGGCTTCGGGATGTGTCCATCCTCAAATACCTCATCAAAGGACTCATCGGTTCATTTACAAAGGAATTTTCCGTCAATAAACTTTATAATGATCTGAAATCCAGGGGGATAAAAATAGGGAAGGACTCCATTTACCAATTAATCGACCATATTTTTTCCATCTATATGGTCACCTGTGTGGAAAAATATGATCCGGCAATTGTGAAGCGGGAGATGAGCAATAAAAAGATCTATCTCTATGACAACGGGATCGCCTCTGCCATCCGCTATACGTTTTCAGAAGACTGGGGAAAGCTGCTTGAAAATCTTGTTTTTACGGTGCTCCGTCCGCAATGCCGGGGAACCGGTTTTCTTTTTAAAGAACGGGTATGAATGCGATTTCGTGGTGATGCCTGAAGCCGGGAAACCGGTTCTGATTCAGGTTACGGAAACCTTGAACAAGGATAATGTCAGCCGGGAGATAGCCGGGTTGGAAAAAGCCGGGAAAAGGTTTAAAAACAGCACCAGGCTGGTGGTCGCAGGGGATGTGGCTCTGCCTCCCGGCATACTGCCGGACCGGGTTGAGGTCATACCGGTCTGTGAGTGGGTGCTGAAACAATACTAAATGCTTAAGTGGGAAAAATGGACAGGAAAGCAAAGATCAGAGAATATAAGGAAACCCCTCGTTTGATGGGGGTTTATCAGATCAAAAACAGGCTGAACGGAAAGGTGCTGATCGGATCAAGCGTCAATCTGCCGGCCATACTGAATCGTTATCAATCCGAGCTGAAGACGGGGAGGACCCGGCATATGACCCTGCCGAAGATCTTCAAGTGCTTGAAGAGCTATGGGTTGAAAGGCTGAAACCATTTGAAGAAAAAGGATATAATAAACTGCCGGGAAACAAATGGAAATCAACATAATGATTTGTCCGGGCCGGAGATTGCCGGGTTTCCGGATGAGCAAATCAAAGATATGAAATGGGCTTCATCGCCTGAAATCAAGCATGTCCCGGATTTGTAAAGGAGAAGCAAATGGAAATAAAAGACATCCCCTTTCAGGTCTTTGATCTGGAGAACATGGCGGCTGAAGAACATCCCGGTGTTACGGGGAAGGCCTTCTGGAAAACCGTCAGCAAGGGAAACCTCAGGATCAGGATTGTGGAATATACACCCGGATACCTGGCCGATCACTGGTGCGAAAAAGGCCATGCCGTGTTTGTACTGGAAGGGGAATTTGAATCGGAACTGAGGGATGGGCGGAACTTTACCTTAAGGACGGGGATGTGCTATCTGGTGGCGGACTTTACCGATGCCCACAGGTCCTTTACAAAAGACGGGGTAAAACTCTTGATTGTGGATTGATTTTTGCTTCCTTTGGTTCGAAACCTGATTCAAAGGAGGAAAAAGAGATGAAAATTACGGATGGCATGAGTACAGGTTTATTGGGCAGTGCCCCGGCATTGAAGCTCGATAATGATATGACGGGTGGATTGTTTTCCGGGTATCTGGAAGACGAAACAGCCAGGATTGAAGGCATTCTTGCGGGCCTGGGCCGGGAAGAAGAGCCGGTTGCCGGGGATATCGAATCCATTAAAAAGCAGGGGCTGGTGGCCTATATCATGGAACTCCATGAGAAAAGGCTCAGGGAGGAAATCCTGGCATCCATGGGCCTGACCGAGGAAGATCTCGGAAAAATGGCCCCGGAGCAGAGGGCGGCCGTTGAAAAAGCCATAGCGGAGGAAATTCAGAAGCGGATGGCGGCCGAGGCTTTGATGGACAAAAAGGGGGAAGATAAGACCGGCAAATCCGGGCAGGAAAATTTTGCCGGGCTGGGATTTGATCCATATTTTCCTGCCGGATTCTTTTAGAGACGGGGGCTTTTCAATTTCCCTTTTAAATGATATGAAGGCCCTGTCTTTTTGGAATAAAATATTTGATGTTCAGGAGTTTGTAAAAATATGCTGAAGGCCTGTGATTTAAAAAAAGGGAATGTGGTTGAAATCAACAACGAGGTATACATGGTGAAACATATTGATGTCAGAAGCCCGTCGGCAAGGGGCGCGGTCACCTTGTACAAGGTCAGGTTCACCCATATCCGGACCAAGCAGAAATATGAGGACAGCTACAAGGGGAATGACCCCTTGAATGAGGTGGTCCTCCAGAGAAAACCGGTACAGTATCTTTATCCGGACGGGGATCTCCATGTTTTCATGGACGGTATGGAATATGCCCAGTATATGATCTCGGGCGATGTCATCGAGGACGATCTGGTCTGGCTCACGGACGGCATGGAAGGACTTGTGGGTCTCTTCATCGACGACAATATGGTGGCCCTTGAGATTCCGACCACCCTTGTGTTTGAAATCCGGGAAACGGCCCCGGGTGTTAAAACGGCCAGCGCTACGGCCAGAACCAAGCCCGCCACCCTTTCCAACGGGGTTGAAATCCAGATCCCGGAATACCTTGAAACCGGGGAAAGGGTCAAAGTCAACACCGAAACCGGAAAATACATGTCCAGGGCCTGATTCCCGCCTGCTCTGTCTCTTTTCCCGGCTGAAAAGCCGGGAAGGTCCTGTTAAAGGGTCTCTTCAGCCTTGATGATGGCTAAGAGCCCCTGATGAAGGGTCTGGATGACGGCAGCTTCGCCGATGCCGAGTCTTTGGGCGTTGCTGATGTCAAAGACGGCATCCTCGACCTCTGTCTTTTCGCCCCGGGTCCCCCGGATCTGGAGGTGATATTCTTTGGCAAGGCCGTGGAGAAGTTCTTTTTTCCGATCCAGTTTTTCAAGCCGGATATGGACCCCGGCCCTCATGGCGGTCCCGAGGTTGGTGGGGCAGGAGGTGAGATATCCCAGCCGGTGGTCAAAGGCAAACCCAAGCCGCGGGCTCAGGGCCTGAAGGGCCCGGCAAAGCCGGTGAAAGACGAGGGAAAGGTGTGATGATCTTTCCAGGCTCATGATTCTTAAATGGTCTTCCTCATTGACCCAGACCATGAGTTTCCGGTCCAGGGAATGGAATACGCCCCGGCCCTTTGGGAAATCGGAATTGATGCCGGCAGCATCCTGAAACCGGTCCCCCTTTTCAAAGGCAAGCCCTTTGTCTTCAGGCCGGTGGCCTTTGCCGACATCCTCCAGGGGCCGGTATTCCCCTGCAAGGTCGGATTCCAATAGGCCCAGCGCCCGGATTATTTTTTTTTCCAGGGCTTTCCGGCAAGATAAGGTAAGGTTGGCGGGAAAACTGTAATCTTTCAAATTCCTGGCCACCCTGATCCGGGTGGAAAGGATGTATTTTCCCCCAGGGTCGGCCGGGGGCAGATCCGGAAGGGCGAAATCCGATACATGGGTTCCGCCCTTTGGAAAATTGTGATATTCGGAAATAACGGGATCAAAGACCGGCGAAAAGACCTGGTAGGAGTCCGCGTCCCCTGCGTAAATGCCGATGCTGCTGTCGGGATTCTGAATGCCGGATCGGATGGCCTTTTCAAGGGTGAATCCGGAAGCGGTTTCAAGGTGTTCAAGGCTTTTGAAAAGGGCTTGGCTCAGATGTTTCTTGACAAGGGAGGACGATGTCCCGGAAAACCATGTCGCCGTCAAAATCCGTCAGCTTTCATAGGAAGAAGCCTGGGACGAAATCCCCCGGGCCAGCAGGGTCTGGATCTTGTCCAGGACCATGCACTCGGAATGGCACAGGGGGAGCTGGGCCCTGTTTTTACAGGCCAGACAGGGGCTTTTGGTCAGATACCCGATTTCAAAATCAAATTTGTCTCTGTTAATTACCGTTTCCATGACATCCCTTTTTTATTCCATGTACAATCCTATATATCAATTTGATCCGGAATCGTCAATATCCGGATTTTCTCTTGATTTTTACCTGGGATATGCAAAGATAAACCCCAAATCCGATTTTTCATAAAAATACAGGAGGTTTCCATGCTAAACCGGTTCAGCATCAAAGGAAGAATGTATCTGATCATTGTTTCCATCCTGGCCCTTTTCCTGATTATGGTCTGGTTTGCCGTTGACGGCAGCCGCAGGGCCAGGGATCTGGCCATTGAAAAACAGGGCAGATTATGCTGGAGGATCAGAAAGATAAAATAAAGGTAGCCACCCATTCCATGGCAGTGGCGATATCTAATCTTTTGAAAGGGGTTAACACTGAAGAAGAGAAAATTCAGATCATGCGGAAGGTGATTGAGGGCATCCGG
This sequence comes from Desulfobacula sp., assembly GCA_012031875.1. Classification (GTDB taxonomy): domain Bacteria; phylum Desulfobacterota; class Desulfobacteria; order Desulfobacterales; family Desulfobacteraceae; genus Desulfobacula. The sequence goes on along the minus strand of JAAUSZ010000004.1, from coordinate 46,444 downwards.
TTTGAGGCGGATCAGTCCGGTTATTTTTTTGTACACCAGGGGATGACGATGATCGCCCATATGAATCAAAGCCTCCTGGGCAAAGATTTGAAAGATCTTAAAGATAAGAATGGGGTGTATTTATCCAGATCCTTACTGGAACAGGCCGAAAAAGGAGGCGGGTTTGTATCTTATATCTGGGATAAACCCGGAAAAGGAGATACATCGAAAATCAGCTACGCCCAGATGATACCGGGGACCGATTATTTTATTTGCACCGGCGTGTATATTGATAATATCGAAGCCACAAAGGCGGCCATCACAAAGGATATCAACGGGAGTGTCAAGGCCTCCATCATCAGGATGATCATGATTGCCGGAGCTGTTTTCATCGGCATTGCAGTCCTCTGCCTGTTCATTGTGTCCGGTATCGGATCTTCCCTCAAGGCCATGATCGTTAATTTCCAGGATGTGGCCAAGGGAGAAGGGGATCTGACCCAGCGGATCAGCATCACTTCAAAGGATGAACTGGCCACCCTGGGAGAGCTGTTCAATCTTTTCATGGGAAAGCTCCAGAATATCATCCGGCAATTGTCGGGGAACGCCCAAAATATTGATGGAAGGTCGGGCGAACTGGTTTCCGTTGCCGGGGATATGACAGGGAGCGCCAATTCCACGGCTGATATGGCCGGAAAGGTGACGGCCGCGGCCGGGGACATGAGTTCGAACCTGAATTCCGTTGCCGCGGCTATGGAGGAATCCTCAACCAACGCCCATATGGTGGCTTCGGCCGCCGAGGAAATGAACGCCACCATCAATGAAATTGCCCGGAATGCCGAAAATGCCAGGACCATTTCCGCGGAGGCCGCCGCAAAAACATCGGAGGTGGAGGCCGGCATGTCGATTCTCAATAAGGCGGCCCAGTCCATTGGAAAGGTCACGGATACCATAGCGGAAATATCCGACCAGACCAATCTTCTGGCCTTGAATGCCACCATTGAGGCGGCCCGGGCCGGGGAGGCCGGAAAAGGATTCGCGGTGGTGGCCAACGAGATTAAGGAACTGGCCAATCAGACGGTTAAGGCCACCAGTGATATCAGAAGTCAGATTGACAATGTTCAAAATAATACCAATTCAACCTTGACGGCCATAAAAGAGGTTTCCGGGGTGATCCGGGATGTCAACGACATCGTATCCACCATTGCCGCAGCCGTGACGGAGCAGTCCGCGGCCACCCAGGAAATTGTCAGCAATATCACAAGTCTTTCCCAGGGGATCCGGGAAGCCAATGAAAACGTCAGCCAGGGCTCGGAAGCGGCAGGGAATATCACCCGGGAAATCGGCGGGGTTAACGCGGCCGCGGTCCGGATGAAGGAAAGTTCCGGACTTGTCATGCAGAGTGCCGGCACCATGAGCGCCATGGCAGAGGAATTGAAACGGATCGTCCAGACCTTCAAGGTGTGATTCTTAAAATCCGGGGCCTGATTTTTTTACCTTGTCAGAAGAAAAAACAAGTGGTAAGTCAGAAAAATCAGGCTGGATACATAAACGCACAGGGAAGGGTGGAAGACCGTGGTTGAATCGAAGTTTGCCGAGTTAAAGGAAAAGGAAAAGGAAACAAGAAAGCAGATTGTTGTTGAATCCGCCTTGACCCTTTTTGCCCAAAAACCTTTTTATGAAGTGGGCATGAGGGATGTTGCCGAAGAAGCCGGGATTTCGCCGGCAACCATATACCGGTATTTTGCAAGCCAGGAAGAATTGTTTCATGAGGCATTTATCCAGGAGATTGACACGGCCAGCAGGGCCTTCAAGGACATGCTCCAAAAGGAAAAACCGGCCGATATTGAAGATTTCGCCCTGGCCTTTGTGGATCTTCTCATTGAAAATGAGACCACCTTTCAGATGATGACCTATCTCATGCTGAAGAACGATCTGACAAACCCGGTCATGGGCAGGTTTGACTCCGTGACCAAGATTTTTTTCGATCTTTTTGAGCAGCTCCTGGTCAGAAACGGAGCCAGGGAAGGAAAGGTCAGGTTATACGCCCATTCCTTCATCGCCTCCCTTGCCGGAATATTAATGACCTTTAGAAATTATCCCCTGAAGAATAAAAAAGCCGTCCGGGATCATATCCATAAACTGGTCAGGGTGACCGCTTCCCTTTATACGGATCAATTGATCAAACCCTGAAGGAAAAAGGGTTTCCCCGTATCCTTATCCTTTCTTGACAGGCTTGAAATCCTTACTATTTTTGTACAGAAATTCCAGGAGCGAGGGTGTCATCATGAATCAGGAAAAGGAGAGGGGCATTTATCATGACGGAACAGATCAAAGAAGCCATTGAAAAGCATCACCTGCACATCAGCAGCATCCGAAAAGAAATATCCAAGCAGCTCGTGGGCCAGGATGCGCTGGTGGACAGCCTTTTGACAGGGCTTTTAACCGGGGGGCATGTCCTCATCGAAGGGGTGCCGGGACTGGCCAAGACAAGGGCGGTAAAAGCCCTTGCCTCCGCGGTTCAGGCCCGGTTCAAGCGCATCCAGTTCACCCCGGATCTTCTGCCGGCAGACCTCACGGGCACGGAAATCTACCGGCCCAAAACCGGGGATTTTGCCACGCGCAAGGGACCCCTGTTTAATAATATCATCCTGGCCGATGAAATCAACCGGGCCCCTTCCAAGGTCCAGTCCGCCCTGCTTGAGGCCATGGAGGAAAAGCAGGTCACCATCGGGGATGAAACCTTTGCCCTGCCGTCGCCTTTTTTGGTCCTGGCCACCCAGAACCCCATTGAGCAGGAGGGCACCTATCCCCTTCCCGAGGCCCAGGTGGACCGGTTCATGCTGAAAGTTCTCGTGGATTATCCGGACAGGGCCCAGGAACTGGAGATTCTGAAAAAGACCAGTTTTTCCCATCCCGAACCCATCCGGCCGGTCATTACCTGTGAGGAAATCTCAGCCATGGCTGAACTTATGGATCAGATCTATGTGGATGAAAAACTCAAGGAATATATTGTGGATCTGGTATCCGCCACCCGGGACCCCAAGGCCTTCGGCATGGATACGGCCGGTTATATCCGGTACGGGGCCTCGCCCAGGGCCTCCATCTTCCTGGCCCGGGCCGCCCGGGTCCATGCCTTTTTGTCGGGCCGGGGCTATGTGACGCCCCAGGACATCAAGCAGGTGGGCCCCGACGTCCTCCGGCACCGGATCATTCTGAGCTTTGAAGCCGAGGCCGAAGAGGTGTCCTGCGAAGAGATCGTCCGGACCCTTTTCGATTCCGTCCAGGTACCCTAAGGCAGAGGTGAGGGATGATTCCGGCCCATATCATCAAAAAAATCCGAAGGATTCACATCAAATCCGGCCGCACGGTCAATACCATCATGGCAGGGCAGTACCGGTCCGTGTTCCGGGGCTCGGGCATCGAGTTTGAAGAGGTCCGGGAATACTCGCCCGGAGATGAGGTCAAGAGCATTGACTGGAAGGTCTCGGCAAGGCTTGGAAAGCCCTTTGTCAAGCTTTACCGGGAAGAGCGGGAACGCATGGTCATGCTCCTCATTGACATGAGCGCCTCCCTGAAATTCGGAACCTTCCACGGCCCGGTCCTGGAGCGGGTGGCCGAGACCGCATCGGTCCTGGCCTTTAATGCTATCCGGAACAATGACAAGGTCGGGGCCGTGTTTTTTACGGACCGGGTGGAAAAATACATCCCGCCTAAAAAAGGCAGCAGCCATGTCTGGCGGGTGATCAAGGAGATTTTTACCTTTTCACCCCAGGGCAGGGGAACGGATATTGCCGGGGCCCTGGACTATCTGGCGAAAATTTCCAAGAAACGGTCCTTTGTCTTTATCCTGTCGGATTTTCTGGATGGGGGATACCTGAAAAGCCTTCGAACCGTGCGGCGGCGTCATGAGCCCATCGGTGTGATGATTTATGACAAGGGCGGGTTTGAGTTGCCCTTCAAGGGCATCCTGACCCTGTCGGATTTTGAAACCTCCCGGCAGGCGGTCCTGGACGGGTTCAGCAGGGAAGCAAAAGAAAGGTTCAGGGCCGCGATGGAGGCCGGCCGCAGGAAAACCCTGGATCTTTTTTCCCAGGCCGGAACCGATATTATCGAACTTGAAACCGGGGCCTCGGTTTCCGATACCCTGCAAGGCTATTTCAGGCAGAGGGAAAGGCGGATCAGGTAGATGCAGGAATTCCACGAGATAAGGCCGCCGGTCCCTGTGGGGATGGATCCCCTGACGGTGAAAATTTTCCTGATCCTTTTGGGGGTCCTTGTATTGGCCGGGATACTTTTTTTTCTGATCCGGAACCGGCGGAAAAACAGAAAAGGGGTAAAAGAAATCGAGGCCCTTGCCCTGCCGCTTTCCCCCTTTGAAGAAGCAACGGAAGAGCTGGACACCCTTTCCCGGAGATCCATGGGCGACCCCAGGCTTTTTTATTTTGACCTGACCCTGGTGCTCCGGCGGTATCTGGGCCGCTCCTTCGGCTTTAACGCGGTGGAAATGACCTCTGAGGAATTTGTCAGGGAGGTTGGGCGGCTGGACCTTGAAAAAGAGGCCGGAAAAGAAATCTCGCAGTTCCAGGCCCTGTCCGACCCCTTTAAGTATGCCGGGGTTTCGCCTGAAAAGGCCCTGGTGGTCAAAGACCTTGACTTGGTCCGGGATCTTGTTTCAAAGATTGAAAAAGGCCTTGCACAAAAAAGGGAGCAGGAAAAAAATGAGACAAAGGAGGCCTCCTAGTGTTCAGGTTTGCCTCTCCCTTATTTTTATTCCTGCTTTTGATCCCGCCCCTGGTCCTTTTTTCAGCATGAGGAGACAGGGGAATCAACTCCGGGTGGCCACCCTTGAAGGCATTGACGCGGCTCCCGTCTCTTTCATGGTCCGGATTTCAAAAGGCCTGCCCTTTTTCAAAACCCTGGCTCTCATGCTCCTGATCCTGGCCCTGGCCCGGCCCCAGTGGGGGGACAGGAAAATCAACGTCACCACCGAAGGGGTGAACATCATCCTGGCCCTGGATCTTTCCGAGTCCATGAGCGCCCTGGATTTTAAACAGGACGGCAAACTGGTGACCCGGCTTGCGGCCGTCAAATCCGTGGTCCGGGATTTTATCCTGAAACGGGAAGGGGACAGGATCGGTATGGTGGTGTTCGGCTCCAACGCCTTTACCCAGCTCCCCCTGACCCGGGATTACCACACCATTGCCTTTATCCTGGACCGGCTGGAGATCGGGGCCGCCGGGCCCAGAACCGCCATCGGCGATGCCATCGGCATTTCCCTGAAACGCCTGGAAGATATTGAAAGCAAATCCAATCTCATCATCCTTTTAACGGACGGGAAAAGCAATTCAGGCGAGCTGGCCTGGCAGGATGCCGCCAAAATCGCGGCCGGCCGGGGGGTAAAAATCCATACCATCGGCATCGGAACAGACGGCGAAGCCCCCTTTCTGGTGGACGGATTTTTAGGCAAACGGTATGTGTACAAACGGGTGGAGATGGATATGGAGGCGCTGAAAACCATAGCCCGGGAAACCCGGGGCAGTTTTTTTGAAGCCGCGGACCTGGAATCCCTTGAAAAAATTTACGCCATGATCGACAGCCTTGAAAAAACAAAGAAGGACCTTGAAAAATGGGTGGAATATGAGGAGCTGTATCCGGGGGTCCTGGCGGCCGGGATGGGCTTTCTTTTTTTCTATATCCTTTTCTCCAATACACGGTTTTTAAGGATACCCTGATATGAAATTCACCCATCCCTATCTTTTGAATCTCTTGTGGGCGCTGCTCCCGTTTTTCGGGATCATGGCCTACGGCATCCTGGAGCGAAGGAAAGTCCTGTCCCGGTTTGCCGGCGGGGGGATGTTTTCTTCCATCATACCGGGGTCTGACCCAGACGCCGGTGGATCAAGGCCGTTCTCACGACCCTGGCCGCGGGATGCGCGGTGGTGGCCCTGGCCGGACCCCAATGGGGGTTCAGGTGGGAAACCGTCAATGAAAAAGGGGTGGATCTCATGATTGCCCTGGATTGTTCCAAAAGCATGCTGGCCGCGGATATTGAGCCTGACCGGCTGGAACGGGCCAAACGGGAGATTGTGGATCTCCTTCACATGATGAAATCCGACCGGGCCGGGCTGGTGGCCTTTTCCGGGAGGGCCGTACTCCAATGCCCCCTGACCCTGGACCATGAAGCTTTTCATCTTTTTCTCAAGGCCTTGACCCCGGGATTTCTGCCCGTGGGCGGCACCAACCTTTCTGAGGCCCTGAAAACAGCTTACGACGGCTTTGAAAAAGAATCGGACACGGAAAAAGCCGTGATTCTTATTACAGACGGTGAAAATACCGAGGGAGACGCCGAGGAGACGGCAAAAATTCTGGCCAGGGACGGCATCAGGATTTTCTGCATCGGCGTGGGCGGGTCCGGGGGTGCTCCCATACCCGATGAAAAGGGCGGTTTTAAAAAAGACGGGTCCGGCAACCTCGTCCTTTCAAGGGTGGATGAAAAAGGCCTTGAAAAGCTGGCGGCCCTGACCAACGGGGCCTATGTCCGGTCCGTGGCCGGGGATATGGACCTGGACCTGATTTATAAAGACAAAATCCGGGGGCAAATGGAGAAAAAGACCCTGACCTCGGGGAAGCAAAAGGTCTGGGAAAACCGGTTCCAATGGTTTTTACTTCCCGGCCTGATCCTGCTTTTGGCGGAAGCCATGCTGTCACCCGGAAGAAGATCCTTAAGGGGTTTTTTTCTCATCCCGGCCCTGGGCCTGGCCCTCTGGGGGTTTTCTCCGGGTCCCGCCCAGGCCGGGATTTTTTCGTCTTCCGTGGGAAAGGGGATCACGGCCTATGAGGCCAAAAATTACGGAGAAGCCAAAAAACAATTTGTGGATGCCCAGCTTGAAAACCCGGACGACAAACGGCTCTATTATAATATCGGAACGGCCCTCTATATGAACAAAGAATATGAGGAGGCCCTCGGCCAATTCGGAAAGGCCCTGGACGCGGAAGACCCCGGTCTGAGGCACAAGGCCCGGTTCAACCTCGGCAATACCCATTATCAGATGGGGGATATGGATGGGGCCATCAAGGAATATGAGGCGGTTTTAAAGGAATTTCCCGATGACCGGGAGGCAAGGGAAAACCTGGAACTGGCCCGGCAAAAGAAACAGGAAGAGCAAAAAAAGCCGGAGGATAAAGGAAAACAGGATAAAGAGAAACAGGATCAGGACAAGGATTCCGGCAACAACCAGGGCAGGGACCTGGATGAAAAGCAGGATCAACAGAATAAGGGGGAAAATCAGGGAAAACCGGAGCCCCCTCCTGAGCCGGGCAGCGAAAATCCCCAACAAGACAAAGGCCCTGAACCCGGGGCTGAAAACCCCGGGCAGAATGAGGAAAACCGGCCCCAACCCGGTTCCGGCCGGGAGCGGCAGGCCGGGGAAACTCTTGACAATATGCTGAACCGGCTGGAAGACAGGCCGGGCAGCGCCTTGATCCCTTTTTTGCAGGAGCGCGCCATTGAAAAAGACTGGTAGACACATGAAATTGAATTCCGTCATTTTTGCAGCCCTGGTATTGCTGCTGGCAATACCGGCCCCTGGCCTAGGTTTCGAGGTCACGGCCCGGGTGGATAAGAACATGATCACACCGGAGGATTCGGTTCTGCTCCGGATTGAGATCAGCGGCGGCAAGGCTGATCCGGATCTTTCCGGGATCACGGATTTCAAGGTGACGCCCAGGGGCACCTCCTCTTCCTATCAGTTTATCAACGGTAAATCCCAAAGCACCTTTTCCTATCAGTTTATCCTGATCCCCCTCAAGCAGGGGACCCTCCGCATCCCTGCCATAAAAGCGGAGCGGGAGGGGGAAACCGTCTTTACAGAGGAAATCCTCATCACGGTATCGACGGAAAAGCCTGCCCAGGGAGAGGTCAAATCCCTTTTTGCCAGGGCTGAGGTTTCGGATGAAAAGCCCTTCATGGGGCAGCCGGTCATCTATTCTCTGAAAATCTTCACCTCAAAACGCTTGTCCGGCCTCGGGTTTGAAAACCCGCTTGAATTCAGGGGCTTTTCCGCCAAGCCTGTTGAAAGGGACCATACCTATACCCAAACCCTTTCCGGCGTCCCCTTCCAGGTGACCCAGGCGGATTATGTCCTTTTCCCGTCCGGCCCCGGTGTGTTTACCCTTGATCCGGCCGTCCTTACGGCCCAAGTCATGGTCCAGTCCAACCGGAATCCCGGGAGACCTTCAATTTTCAATGACCCGTTTTTTTCATCGGACGCCTTTAAGCCGGTCCGGGTGGTGTCCAACCCGGTTAACATTGAGGTCCTTCCCCTTCCTGCCTATTCCGGCCCGGCCCCCTTTTCGGGGCTGGTGGGCCGGTTTGACATCCGTGCGGACCTGGATAAAACAAGCCTTCAGGCCGGGGAATCGGCCACCCTGACCCTCACCATATCCGGATCAGGCAATATCATGGATGCCGGACTCCCTTCCATGGACCTGGGCCGGAATTTCAAAACCTATGATGATACTCCGACGGAGACCCTGACCCTGACGGAAAAAGGCTATGAGGGGGAAAGGGTTTTCAAAAAAGCCCTGGTGCCGGTCCACCCGGGAAATTACAGGATACCTCCCCTTGTCCTTGTGTATTTTGATACGGAAAAAAAAGCCTATGAGGAGGTTTCAACCCGGGAGATCGCCCTGGCCGTTACCCCGTCCGGAGAGCTTCACAGGGCGGAAACCCATTCCCCCGGAAATGCGCCGGTGGTCAAGGAAGAGGTGGGCCTGATCAACCGGGATATCCTTGAGATAAAAGAAGGACCCGAGGTCCTGAACCCTTACCGGGATATCGGCCCCCTTGCCTTTGCCGTCCTGATTCTGGCCCCGGCCCTTTTGTTTTCCGGGGTCAGGGTCCTTATCTCTGTCCGTAAAAAAGAGGAGCCCGTTGAAAAGACCATGCTGGAAAAGGCCAGGCGCGATTTGAAAGAAGCCGGGAAAATGAAGGTCAGCGACAGGGAGTTTTTAAGCCGGCTTTATTCCTCCCTGGTGGCTGGTGTCCTTTCCAGGGGCCGCAGAAAAGGGGAAACCCTGACCCTTGGCGAAGCAAGGGCCATTTTAACCCGGACCGGAGCGGATAAGGATCTCGTGGACAGTGTGGCCCGTCTTCTGGAAAATATAGAATCGGCAAGGTTCGGCGGAAGGGCCATAGACGAGACGGAAGGAAAAAGCCTTTTATTCGAGGCCGGCCGGGTGATCCGGATGCTCTGCCTGGCCCTCCTTTGTTTCGGCCTCCTTTCTTTTCCGGGGCAAAGGGCCCTGGCTGATCCGGCCGCGGATTTTGCCGATGCCGTCCGGCAGTATCAGGCCGGCCGGTTCAGTGAGGCCGCAAAATCCTTTGAAACCCTTGCCGGAGAATCCGTTAAAAATCCCCATCTTTATTACAATACGGGCAATGCCTATCTTAAGGCCGGTGATCTGGGCCGGGCCGTTTTATGGTATGAAAGAGCCAAAAGAATTCTCCCCAATGATCCGGATCTGACCTATAACCTGGAATACGCCCGGAGCCTGGTAAAGGATAAAACCGAAGCCTCCCCGGATATTTCAGAGGTCCTGTTTTTCTGGTCCCGGCTTTTCCCGGCAAGGCACCTTCAGATTGCCGCCATCCTGTTTTCCTTTGTTTTTTTTACCTGGGCCTCGGTCCGGGTTGTCCAAAACAGGAAAGTTTTTTCAGGCACCGGCATGGCCCTGTGCGCGGTTTTTGCCGTGGCGGCGGCCATGGCGGTTATTCAATACAGCCAACATACCGTTCGTGTCCATGCCGTCCTTGTCCGGGAGGAAGTGGCCGTCCGGTCGGGCATGGCGGATACGGCCACGGAATTGTTCAGCCTCCATGCCGGGACAAGGGTCAGGGTTGAGGACCAACGGGAAGGATACCTGAAAGTCCGATTTTCCAAGGACCGGGTGGGCTGGGTGAAAAAATCGGATGCCCTGGTGATTTAACAGGGCCCGGCCATCCCCGATGCCGGTTGTTTCATCCGGTTGACTTCAGCAAGTTCACCTGATATCTTTGGGTATCTTCATGATGGAATCAATACAAAAGAGGTGAACCATGACAAAAAGAGTGCTTGTACCGGTGGCCCAGGGCATTGAGGAAATGGAAGCCGTCACCATCATTGATGTCCTGAGAAGGGCCGGGGCCGAGGTGGTTGCCGCATCGGTGGATACAATGGCCGTCAAGGCCTCCCGGGGCCTTGAATTCAAGGCGGACCGGCTCATCAAAGACTGCATGGAGGAAGAGTTCGATCTCATTGTCCTGCCCGGCGGAATTCCGGGAGCAGACAATCTCAGGGCCTCAAAGGAGCTTGAGGCGCTTTTAAAACGCCAGGCAGGAGAGAAAAAATATTATGCCGCCATCTGCGCTTCCCCGGCAGTGGTTCTTCACCCATACGGCCTGGTCACTCCGGGCAGGGTGACCTGCCATCCCGGATTTTCAAACCAAATAGACCAGGGCCGGGTCCTTTCTTCCGCGGTGGTGGTGGATGAAAACTGCATCACCGGACGGGGCGCGGGGGTTGCCTGCGAATTCGCCCTGACCCTGGTGGCGCTTCTCTATTCCGATGAAAAGAAAAAAGAAGTCATGCAGGGACTTGCCTTGCCCTTGGACTGATCCGGACCCATGGCGGCTGAGAATTTTAACTGGGAGCCTTTTCTGGCCCGGCACAGGGAAGAGATCGTTTCCGAGTGGCGGGACAGGCTGAAGGCGGAGGTGTCCGAGCAATATGCCCGCAGGTCCCCGGAGGAGTTGACCATGACCACGGGCGAGGCCTGTGACTCCTTCTGCCGTATGATTGCCGGAAATGACTATGCCCCCATTAACGAATTTATCAACGAGATTACCCGGATCAGGCTGAAAGAAGGCTTTGCCCTGCAGGACGTGCAAAAGGCCTTTGAACTCTACCGCCAGATCATCATCCCCATCCTGGTGAAAGAATCACCCAAAGAATTCCTCTGCAGGAATATCGAGGCCCTCAATACCTGCCTGGCCTATACCATCCATCGGTTCAGCTATCATTTTCAGAAAATGCACGAACACTATCTGAAAGCTTATGCCGGCCGGCTTGAAAAGGATGTGGCCAAAAGAACTTCGGAACTCAAGGAATCCGAACTCAAATACAAGACCCTGGTGGAAGACATCAGCGACGGATATCTGGTCCTGTACCAGGATAAGATCGCCTTTATCAACCCGGCCTTCTGCAGGATGCACGGGTACCTGGAAAAGGTGCCCACGGATTCTTTCTTGTTTTTTGTGGCTGAAAAAGACAGGGAAAAAGTCAGGAGCATCCTGACCCTGGCCATTGAAAAGGAGACCGAACCCGAAGCCTTTGAATATCTCCGGCTGACCGGACCGGGGAAAGCCTGCCCACGGAAATCAATTTCCGGCCCTCCCGGTTTGAAGGCCGGGAGAATAATCTGTGTATTGTCAGGGATATCACCAAGCGGGTGGAAATGGAAAAAAAGAGCCGGGAAATAGAACGCATGGCCTATATCGGGAAATTGACCGCCTCCCTTTCCCATGAGATAAGAAACCCTTTGTCCTCGGTTAAAATGAACCTCCAGATCCTGGGCAAGAACCATATCTTCCAGGGCAACGACAAAAAGCGCCTGGATATTTCGGAACGGGAAATCAAGCGGCTGGAAGGCATTCTCCAGGAGCTTCTGGATTTTGCCAAGCCGGTGTCTTTGCAACTTTCCGGCATTGACATCAACGAGATCATCTATTCCTGCGCGGATCTCCTGGAGGTTAAATTCAACAAGCGGCAGATTCAGTGCGATATTGATGTGGACAAGGCCCTGCCCTGTTTTCCCGCGGACAAGGGCAAGATCGAACAGGTGGTGATCAATCTCCTGCTGAACGCGCTGGATTCCATTGAGGATGAAGGCCATATCCGGATCTCGACCAAAAAAAGAAGCCAGAAAGGGGAAAGATATGCCGTGATCCGGGTTGAGGATGACGGCAAAGGCATATCCAAGGAATTGCTACCCCAGATTTTTGAACCCTTTTATACCACCAAGACAACGGGCACCGGCCTCGGGCTTTCCAATGTGAAGCAGATCGCCACGGCCCACAAAGGAAGCGTCAGGGTGGCGGATTCAAAAGGCCGGGGCGCGGCCTTTGAAGTGTTTCTGCCCCTGGGAGAAATAAATGGTTGATATTCTTGTGGTGGATGACGAACAGGCCATCCGGGAGTCCATTGCCATGTTCCTGTCTGAAAAAGGGCACCATATCCATACGGCCGCCACGGTCGCGGCCTCCCTTGCGGCCTTTGAATCATTGAGGCCGCCTGTGGTGATCCTGGATATCCGGCTTCCCGACGGCAGCGGCCTGGACGCCCTGGCCGGGATGCGGTCGGTTTATCCCTTATCCAAAATCATCATGATCACGGCCTTCCAGGATATGGAAACCACCATTGAGGCCATGAAACGGGGGGCCTATGATTATATTCATAAGCCCCTGGATGCGGATGAGCTTGAAAAGACCGTCACGGATGCCGTTGACAGCTTTCATGAGGATTTCAGGACCATGGAAAAGGACCATGGCCGGCCTTCCTATTCAGACGCCGGGATTGTGGGAAAAAGCCGGGCCATGAAAGAGGTTTATAAGATGATCGGCATGGTCTGCCAGAACCGGGCCGCGGTATTGATCACCGGCGAGACCGGGACCGGGAAGGAGCTGGCCGCAAGGCGGATCCACCTGAGCAGCCCCTTTTGTAAAAAGCCCTTTGTCACCTTTGACTGTTCGGCCGTGGTGGACACCCTTCTTGAAAGCGAATTGTTCGGCCATACCAAGGGAGCCTTTACCGGGGCCGTCAGTTCACGGCCGGGCAAGATCGAACTGGCCCGGGACGGGACCCTGTTTCTGGACGAAATCGGGGAATTGCCCCTGAACCTCCAGGGAAAGCTCCTGGGATTCCTGGAACGCAAACAATATATGCAGGTGGGGGGAGAAACCCTTCAGCAGTCCCGGTGCCGGATCATTGCCGCCACCAACCGGGACCTGGCCCACATGGTCAGGGAAAAAACTTTCAGATCGGATCTGTATTACCGCCTCAAGGTGGTGACCATCCTGATGCCGCCCCTGAGGCAGCGCCTCTCCGACATTGACGATCTGGCCGCCCATTTTATCGAAAAAGCGGCCCACGACCTTGGGGTGAAACCGATGACCCTCCAGGAGGGGGCCCTGGAAAGACTCAAAGGCCACCCCTGGACCGGGAATGTCAGGGAGCTGGAAAATATCATCGTGGCCGCGGCCGTCCGGTCCCGGGGGAGTATGATCCATCTGGATACCCTGGAATCCGTCTTATCCCTTTACCCGGTTGAAACCGAAGGCCTTGTCCTTGACGGATCACTTTCCGGGGTTGAAACCCGGCACATCTTCAATATTCTTGAATCGGTAAAATGGAACCGGACAAGGGCCGCGGAAATTTTAAAGATCTCTTTGCCCACCCTGAGAAAAAAAATCCTGAGATATCATCTTTCACCGCCTGAAAAATGAAAGAATCTTTTCAGTCCTGAAAGAAACTTTCAGGCGAATTTTCTCTTCCTGAGGGTTTTAAAAATCGTAAAGCCGCATTTTTCCGGCCATGGCCCCGTGATTTTCCCCTGTGCGATCCCCGGCACGGGAATTGCTCTGTAATAAGCCCAATAAAAGGAAGAAGCTTCATGGGTCAATGAGTCGGTAAATTTGATTTTTTAACACAAAAGGAGAAAGTCAATGGCGTCGAATGCAAGCAAAATGAAAAATGCGGTCTTTTTATGCGTGTTTCTGGTTCTCACGGTGCTCTGCTGGTCCCCCGTCGGGTATGGAAGCTACGGGGAAGTCGGTCTGATCATGTCAATGCCCTCCTGGGCCTTTATCCTGCTGCTGATCGGGGCGGCTCTTTTCTTGATCGAATGGGGGTTTCTGTTTTTTTCAGACCTGGCGCTTTATGACGAAGACCTTCAACCCATCATGGACGAACTTTTAAAAACAAATTCGCAGGAAACCGTTAAGGAGGGGAAATAATATGCTGGCTGCCGTCATTATTACCGGGATCTGTCTGGTATCGGTGTTTATCAGTTATCTGGCCTTTAGCAAGGGATTTACAAAAAATGCAGATGATTATTTTACGGCCGGCTCCAGCCTTGGCTATTTTATTCTCATTTTCAGCCTCCTGGCCTCTTTTTTGAGCGCCTTTTCCATGTTCGGCATGGCCGGGTTCGGATACCGCCTGGGGTTCGGCAGTCTCTATGTGCTGACCGCCAACCTGGTGCCCCTGGGCTTTTTATGGTATTATATGCACAAAAAAACCTTTCTCCTGGGACGGGCCAGAAAATGGATGTCCATGGGTGCGCCCTTTGGCGAGCGGTACGGCACCCCCATGAAAATCATCCTGGTCCTGGTGGTCCTGGTGGCCTCCATTCCCTATCTGGTGGCCCAGATCCAGGGAATCGGGGTCATGTTGGAAACCATGAGTGAAGGCCTGATTACCTATCATGTGGGCCTGTTCTTCGTTCCCCTGTTCATCGCCTTATATCTGATGATGGGCGGGATGAAAGGCGCGGCCTGGGTCAATGCCGCCCAGGGGGTCTTTTTTTCCCTCATGGTCTTTGTCCTCTTCTTTTTTGTCATGATGAAAAACGGCGGTTTTGCCGCCACCATGGACCAGGTCCTGGCCAAGCATCCCAATTTGTTCCAGCTCGGCTGGTCCGGGGGCAAGGTCTGGAGTTATCCCATGATTTTCGGTATGGCCTCGGCCATGTGCCTGGGCTGTGTCTGTTTTCCCCAGCCCTATATGCACGCCTATGCCAGCCGGTCCGTGCGCGGGCTCAAAGCCATGTTCCTGTCCTTTGGCGGGATCTGCCTGGTGGTCATCACCCTGCCCACCATCATCGGCATTGCCGGCACCCTCATTGTTCCCGGGCTGAAGGGGGTGGAGGCGGATAAGATCTTCGGGCTGGTGGCGTCTGCCACCATGCCGGACTGGCTGGCGGCCCTGGCCGTATCCGGCGGGTTCACCGCAGCCATGTCCACGGTGAACGGCCTTGTTTTCGGAAACGCCACCAATATTTCCGTGGATATCATCAAAACCCTGAGGCCGGAAACCAAGCCCCTGGAGCTGATTTTCCTGGCCCGGATCTGGGTGGCCCTGATCATGGCGGTCTGCGTGGTCATTGCCTGGGATCCCAAGACCCCTGTGGCGGAACTTTCCGTCATTGCCTTTGGCACCGTGGCCGTGACCTTTTTCGCCCTCTGGGGGGCCTATTACTGGAAACGGGCCACGGCCGCCGGGGCCATCCTGTCCACCCTTGTCGGGGTGATATCGAATATTGCGTTTTTTATCGCGGGCGGCAAGAATATGGTCCTTTTTCCCCAGGAATCTCTGTTCCAGTTGAACGGATTCCTGGCTTCGCTCATCGCTTCCGGGGTTGTTTTCTTTGTGGGGTCCTTCCTGACCTCACCCGGTAAAACAGAAGAAAAAAGTCTCGGGTTCTTTTTCCACCCGATTCTAAGCAGATAAATCATCAAGAGGAGATCAATCATGAAACTGGATATTATGGAATCAGAATATTTTAACGCGGCCGATTATTTTGTGGACCGCCATATCCGTGAGGGACGGGAAAACAAGATCGCTGTCCTGTGCGAGGACCGGAAAATGACCTATGGGAAACTGGCCAAGGAGGTCAACCGGTTCGGCAACGCCCTGTTATCCTTCGGGATGCGGATGGGGGACCGGTTGGCCATGCTCATGCCGGACATGGAGTATTATCCCGTGGTGTTCTTCGGCTCCATCAAGGCCGGCGCCGTTCCCATCTGTCTGAACACCCTGATGCGGCCCAAGGATTACCTGTATTTTCTCAACGACAGCCGGGCCAGGATACTGGTGGTGGATGAGAGCCTGTACGCCAATATCGAAGAAATCAAAGATGAATTAAAATTCCTGGAGCAGATTGTCCTGATCAATGGTGCGCGGCCGGGGACCAAGACCTATGGGGAGTTTGCCGCCTCTTTTTCCGAAGACCTTGACCCCGCCCCCACCAGTCCCGATGATGCCTGTTTCTGGCTCTACAGTTCCGGTTCCACGGGAAAGCCCAAGGGTACGGTCCACTTGCAGCATGATATGCTCTTCAGCCTGGAAACCTATGGGAAACAGGTGCTGAAAGTCCGGGAGGAGGATGTCTGCTTTTCCGCGGCCAAACTCTTTTTTGCTTACGGCCTGGGCAACGGGATGTATTTTCCCTTCGGCGTCGGCGCCACCGCGGTGTTGATGCCGGAACGCCCCACCCCGGAATCCGTTTACAGGACCGTTGCCCGGCACCGGCCCACCCTGTATTTCGGTGTGCCCACCCTCTACGGCGCCATGCTGGCGGCCGATGAGGGAAAGATGGACGGGGTCAGGCTCTGCGTATCGGCAGGGGAGGCCCTGCCCGCAGATATCTTCCTTCGGTGGAAAAAACGGTTTAACCTGGATATCCTGGACGGCATCGGGTCCACGGAAATCGTCCATATCTATATTTCCAACCGCCAGGAGGATATCCGGCCCGGCAGCACGGGCAAGCTTGTGCCCGGCTATGAGGCCAAAATCGTGGATGATAAATTGAATGAGGTTCCCAAAGGAGAGATCGGCACGGTCTGGATCAAGGGGGACAGCATCGCGGCCTGTTACTGGAACAAGCATGCCAAAACCAAACAGTCCATGATCGGCGAATGGTTTAATACGGATGATAAATTCTTCATAGATGAGGAAGGATTCTTCTACTATGTGGGGCGGTCCAACGATATGCTCAAGGTGGGCGGGATCTGGGTGTCTCCCATAGAAGTGGAGGCCTGTCTCATCGGGCACCCGGCCGTGCTGGAATGCGCGGTCGTGCCGGGCCGGGACGATGAAGACCTGGTCAAGCCCTGCGCCTATGTTGTCCTGAACAAGGGGTATTCACCCTCGGACCTGCTTGAAAAACAAATCAAGGACTATGTGAAAAAGGAACTGGCCCATTATAAATTCCCCAGATGGGTGTATTTTGTGGAGGACCTGCCTAAAACAGCCACCGGCAAGGTCAAGCGCTTTGAATTAAAGCAACTGGAAGACCAGAAGGCCCTGTCTGCCTGATCCCGACACGGGATTGAGTCCCGCCGGGACTCAATCCCCCCTTCGCGGTATAGAAATGAAAAAGGATTTTCCTGATCCAGGGCCTAGGCCGGATCAGGATTTTTCTTCATGGGGGTATTTGCTGCGGAACCATTCCCGCCACCCGCCTTTTAATGCATACACGTTTTTATAGCCCTGATCCAGGAATTTCCGTGCCTCACGGACACTGGTGCCTTCATTGGGTCAGGCGCAATAAAAAACCAGGGTTTTGTCCTTTGAAATGTCTTTCATGACCGCCTCCGTGGTGTCATTGGTCAGCCGGACCGCGCCTTTGATTTTAAATTCACTGGAACTCCAGTCCTTGCCCGCCCTGACATCCAGCACGACAAGATCGGGGTTTCCCAGCATGGCCTTGAGTTCATCCTTGTTAAGGAGTCTGACCTCATCGCCCGATGCCGTACCGGAAATCATCAATACGGCAAAAATCAAACCTGCCAAAAGTTTTTTCATGGTTCATTCCTCCTGTTTATTTTTTTGTGAAAAGATTCTTTCATGGGTTTTTGCCCACACCAATGAAAATACTAAAAAAAGGAGATGGCGGATACCTGAAACCGCAGAATGTATCCAAAGTCACTGTCGCCCATGATCAACGCCCCTGCCAGAAAAAGAATCAATCCGGCGGCAAGGCTGCCGCAGCATTTTTCAGGGAGGCTGAATTCCTGCCCCTGGATCCGGGCGGCAAAACAGCGCAGGCCCAGATATATCATCCAGAGAATGAGAGAGGCCCGGACCATGGCATCAATCCTCTCATTGCCGGCCACCCCCGCCATCATCATGGTTTCGATCAGGATAAAGGCCAGAATCGCCGGAGGCCGCTCCTGAGCAAGGGTTTTGGGGAGAAGCCGCTTCCCGGCAAGGTCTGAAAGGGTTCTTCGAAGGGCCAAAAGGAGCCCGTTCACCCCGCTTAAGGCGCCGCTGATGATGACGGCGCCGATCACATAGCCTCCGGTATCGCCTCCGGCGGCCCGGGCGACCAGAAGATGGGGGAGGGAAGATCCGGCAAGCCGGGGCAGGGGGACAAGTGCGACGGCCAGCAGGACCCATCCGGCCGTCAATGCAAAGGCCGGGACAAAAGTGATGTAGACTGCCGGCATCCTCTGGTTTCCGGGCCGGTAAAAATCAAAGCCGAGAAAGAGCAGGAAGGCCATGCCGAAAAGGTGCCGGGAAAGGGAGGGAGCAGGACCGGCCGCCTCCGGCCCTTCCCGGCCCATTCCCATGACCATCAGGATCAGAAGTCCGAGGACGGCTATGCCGGTAAAAAGGGTCTGGCCCCATAATACGGCCTTTTCATGGAAAAGGGGGAGGCCGCAGACGAGGGCCAGCAAAAGGGAAGCAAAAAGAAAATTGGGAAACCAGTAGACAAAGATTTCATTAAAGGCAAACCCCGCCGACACCAGCATGGCCGTGGAGGCAAAGAGCAGGACGGGAATTCTGCCGGTCATCACCATGGCTGAGGCTGCGGTCCTGCCGTAGGCCGGAGAGAGGGAGGCCAATTCATTCCGCCCTTCCGGCGATCTGCGGTCATGGATCAGGGCGGTGCAAAGAGCGGCCAGCCCCAGGGCCGCGGCAAGGGGAACCAGGGCCATCCGG
The DNA here is from genome assembly GCA_012031875.1 of Desulfobacula sp. GTDB lineage: Bacteria > Desulfobacterota > Desulfobacteria > Desulfobacterales > Desulfobacteraceae > Desulfobacula. The sequence continues at coordinate 27,704 of JAAUSZ010000004.1, read as the reverse complement.
CCGGAGAGCCCGGCCATCCGGCCGGATATGGCCAGGGATTCCGGGGAAACCAGCCAGGAGAGAATGAATCCGGTCATGATGAGGTAAGCTTTCATGGATGCGCCTCGCTTCAATGTTATGACGGCCCCGGCCAACAGCGGCATGGCCGGGCGGAACCCCCGGTTTTTGATGCTGGTTTACACAATGCCGGGACGGATTCTTTCGTCATGACTGTAAATATTAAACCGGCTGTCCCGGGCAAAGCCGATGAGGGTCAGGCCGGCCCGGTCGGCCAGCCTGACCGCGGAAAGGGTAGGGGCTGCATTGGAGATGACGACGGGGATGCCGGTCCGGATGATTTTGCCGATGATTTCAAGGGACATCCGGCAACTCAGGGTGGCGACCTTGTCCCCGGTGAAGAGACCTTTGAGCAGGACTTCCCCGGCCAGTTTGTCCAGGGCGTTGTGCCGTCCGATGTCTTCATAATAGGCCAGGATATGGAGGGGGTCACACAGCCCTGCGCTGTGGACGGCGCCGGTTTTGTGAAACAGCTCCGAATGATCCCCATGCATCCGGATCAACGCAGATACCTGGTCATAGGTGATCGAAAAGTCCCGGGTCCGCTCCGGGATGGATATCCGGCCCGGATTCTGAAGCAATGCCCCGCCGGAAGAACCCCGGATGGACCCCATGGTTTTAAATTCATCCAGCCGTTTCAGGGCGGAATCCCTTAGGATGACCCGGCACTGTTTTGTCTCTTCAATGAAAACCAGGTCCAGGATGTCGGCTTTTTCCCGGACAATGCCCTGGGTGAATAAAAATCCTGCGGCCAGGGCCGGGGTATGGGTCATGGAAAACACCATCTGAAAGGTTTTTTTTCCGTTGATATGAATGTCCAGAATATCTTCGTCAATGATACTGTCCCGGGTCAGGGTTTTTATATTATTTTTGATCCGTGCGATATCAACCTGCTGGATGATGTTGCCCATCCGGGTCTCCCTGTCTTCTTGAGGCCTCTGTTTAAAGCCTATGGTTATTTCTGCCGGGCCTCGTCCAGGACGGCCCTGACGGTCCCGGCCAATTCAGCCTCGACAACGGGTTTATAGATAAAGGCCTTGACCCCTATTTCCATAGCCCTTTCAGTGGATATGGCCATGCTGTATCCCGTGTTCAGGACGATGGGCAGGTCCGGCCGGATCTTCAAGAGTTCCACGGCCAGTTTATCCCCGGTCATTTCAGGCATGGTCATATCGGTGATGACCAGATCAATGGCCCGGCGCCCGGCAGAACAGATCCAAGGCTGCCTGGCCGTTCACGGCGGCTGAGACCCGGTAGCCCAGGTGTTCCAGTAATTGTTGTCCCACGTCCAGCAGGGCGGGTTCGTCATCGACCAATAAAATATGCTCATCTCCTGTGGGCAGCTCGGGGATTTCATTTTTTTCAGCGGTCATTTTTGCTTTTACCATGGGAAGAAAGACATTGAATGTGGTTCCCCTGTCCGGTTCGCTGTAGACATATACAGCCCCTCCATAGCTTCGGACAATGCCGTCCACAACGGCCAGACCCAGTCCTGTTCCCTTTTCCTTTTCCTTGGTGGTAAAATAGGGATCAAATATCTTCCCCAGGAGTTCCGGAGGAATCCCCTTGCCGGTATCCTGGACCGTGAGTTTTGCATAATCGCCCGGCAAAAGGCCCGGATACAACCGGCTGTCCTGCTTGGAAAGGGCCTCCCGGGACAGGGTGACGGTTAACCGGCCCCCTTGGGTTTCCATGCTGTGGGCCGCGTTGGTGCAAAGATTCATGATGATTTGATGGACCTGGGTCGGATCAGCCATGACCGGGTCCATATCTTCCCGGATGTCATGGGAGATGTCAATGGTGGCGGGTATGGACGAACGCAGCAGCTTGAGGGTTTCTTTCACCAGGGGGCCGACCTTTAAAGGCCTTAGCGTGAGTTCGTCCTGGCGGCTGAAAATAAGGATTTGCCTGACCAGGTCCCTGGCGCGCAGACCGGCCGTGAGGATTTTTTGTAAATGGGTGTGGACGGGGGAGCCTGCCTCTGTCCGGGCCAGGGCCAGCTCTGAAAAACCGATCATGGCCGAAAGGATATTGTTGAAATCATGGGCGATCCCGCCTGCCAGGGTACCCACGGCCTCCATTTTCTGGGACTGGGACAGGGCCTCCTGCAACCGTTTGGCCTCCTTTTCCGCTTGCCGCCGGTGGGAGATGTCCAGGGCAAAGGAAATCGAGAATTTCCGGCCGTCGTATTCAAGCAGATTGGATGTGATCTCCACCGGTATCTCTGCCCCGTCCTTTTTGCGGTGAACCGTTTCAAACCGGTCCACTTTGTGAGTGCAGAGTCTTTCCCATATCAAGGGCAGGTCCTCGGCTTTGATATGGGGGTCGATATCGTAGAGGGTCAGGGATTTCATCTCCTCCCGGGTATACCCCAGGATCCGGGCCGCGGATTCGTTTGCGTCCACGATCCGGGCATCGGACCCGATGCGGTAGATACCGACGGAGGCCTTTTCAAAGCTGAACCGGGTCATGCGGAGGTCCTCTTCCATCCGGCGGCGCTCCGTAATGTCCATCAAGACCCCGTTCAATACCACATCCCTCCCGGTTTTCCGGACACCGGCATGGCCCGAGAACCACACGCGTACTCCCGGGGGTTTAACGAACCGGCCTTCATAGCGCCAGGGTCTGAGGCCGTCAACCGCAGCGGTGACGGAACTGAGAAACCCTTCCTTGTCAAGGGGGGGCAGGCAGTGGAGAAAATCATTGAAAAAAGTTTCCGGGCAGGCCTCAATGCCGAATATTTCCAATGCCCTCGGACTTACATAATTCACTGTATACGAGGGCTTGGAACCGGTCTGAACCTTCAGTTGATAGACCACGCCCGGAACATTGGCGGTGATGTTTTTCAGCAGTTTTTCACTCTCCCGTATTTTTTCTTCCCTGGCATAGGTTTCGGTGACATCCCGGAAGACCAGGACCACACCGACGATTTGCCCGTCCGTATCCCGTATGGGGGCTCCGCTGTCCGCGATCTGGTATTCGTTCCCGTCTCCGGAGACGAGGAGGGTATGGTTGGCCAGACCGATGATTTTTCCCTCGGCCAGAACCTTTGTAACCGGATTGGCAACCGGTCCCCGGGTGTGGGCGTTGATGATCCGGAATACCTCGGGCAAGGGCCGGCCCGCGGCTTCAGTCAAAGGCCGGCCCGTTAATTTTTCAGCCATGGGATTCATCCGGGTGATCCGGCCGTGATCATCGGTGGTAATCACGGCATCACCAATGGAATCCAGGGTAATCCGCATGCGGGTTTCATTTTCCACCAGGGCCTTTTCACGCCGGCTGATGCCTTGGGCCATGCGGTCAAAGCTTTGCCCCAGGTTCATCAGTTCGGCGGTTTTAGAAGGGGGCCATTGCAAATCATATTTACCCTGGGAAATGGCCTGGGCCTGTTGGGTATAAAACCGGAGAAGTCTGGAGAGGTTGCCGGCCTGGAAGGCGGCTGCCGCCAAAGCCAAGGCCAGGGACACGCTCAATACCAGAACACTCATGATAAAAGCAAAGCGTATCGGTTTATAGGCATCCTCAATGGACTGGGCCACCAGGACTTTCCAGCCCAGCCCCTGAATATCCGCCACCGTTCCTAAAAAGGGCTTGCCCTCCAGATCCAATGAGCCTGCGGCAAAGCTGGTCTTTTCCGGGGCATCCGTCCGGGGAAGAAGGTTTAAATTCACCTGCCGGCCCAGGCGGATCTGCTGTGAATCCGCCACCACACGGTTCTGCCCGTCCAGCACCAGAACGGTCAGCCCTGCTTCCACCGGCAAAAGACGGATCAATTCGGAGAGTTTGTCCAGGGTGATTTCACCGATGATCAGGTCGTGGGCCAGCGGAACGACCAGGGCCACGGCCAGTCGGCTGGTGGTGGTGGACAGAAAGGTTTCCGACCAGAGGGGAGTTTCCGGGGCCCGGGTCTGATGAATAAAGCTCCGGCCTGACAGATCCAATCCCATCAGGTCCTCCCGCTTGGAACGGTTGCTGCCGGACAGGCCGATGGCGGTGATGCCGTTGCCCTGGGAGTCGGTAATATAAATGGCCTCAAAGAGGTTCCCCTCTCCGCATTGTGAATCCAGCAGAGAAAAGAACCGGGACGACTGGGAATGATCCTGCTGTTTCAGATAATCAGCCAAAGCCGACAATTGGCGCTGCCCTCCCATGAGATGGGCCGATATCTGGCCGGCAATGGCCCGGGCCATGCCCTTTTGCTGAATTTCCGTCCGGGTCCGCATCTGGGGGATTTGAAACTGCCAGATGACCACGGCAATGATGAGAACCGGTAATATGGCCACAATGCCGAATTTGAGGGACAGGTAGAGGCGGATGGACATGGGTGATTTCATGGCGCTATTCCACGACAACAAATTTTTGGTTTTGAACACGGTAATTTTTTTATATACGGTAATCGTATCGCATGCATCGGTAATAAATTTTTATCGCACCCCTGGGGTTTTTGCAAGATATTTGTTATTCTCTGCCCATGCCGGTTTTGGTGGTGCCGTGCGTCAGGTGTGTAACCGTTAAATGAGCTATCTTTGCAAAAGGAGAAGAAAAATGGATAAAAAAGCAAAAGAACAAAAAAAAAAGAAGGTCATCGAGGTGCTGAACAAGGCCCGGTCCATGGAATTGCTGGCCATCACCCAGTACATGAACCAGCATTACAATATAGACGATATGGATTATGGAGAACTGGCCGGCAAGGTCAAGCTCATTGCCATTGATGAAATGCGCCATGCTGAAATGTTTGCCGAACGTATCAAGGAACTGGGCGGCGAACCCAGTTCGGAATCCGGCGGCAAGGTCCAGAAAGGCCAGAAAATAGAGACGATTTTCTCTTTTGATGCCGAACTGGAGGATGATACGATTGCGTCCTACAACCAGTTTCTCCTGGTGTGCCGGGAAAACGGCGACAGCACCAGCGTAAAACTTTTCGAGTCCGTCATTGACGAGGAACAGATCCATTATAATTATTTTGACAATATCCACGGCCATATTGAAACCCTGGGCAGCGCCTATCTTTCCAATATCGCCGGGACCCCGTCCGCCACCGGCCTTACGCCGAGCGGGTTTGTCATCAGCGGAAAGGGAAACTAAGGCTGCTCTTAAAGGCGGGCCTGCTTTGAGCGTTTTTCTGCCGGGACACGTTCACCTGTTGTTTTTCAGCAGTTCCAAATACTGGTGGATGAGTTCCGGCCCATGCACCGCAGACCAATGCCCCGCACAACGGTCCTGATCTCCAGTTTCATATCCTGAAGCTTTTCAAGGGTTCTCGGGTATTCGGCAATATCGGCAAACGTGAGATTGCCAAGCTGTTCCTTAAGAATACAGCCGCCATAGAGAACCTTTTCTTCCGGGAAATAGATGAAAATGCCGTCCCGGGTGTGGGAGGATCCCAGGTATAAGGCTTTAACCCGGCCTTCCTGGAGTTCGAAGTCGCCTTGATAGATCACCGTCGGAAGAACCAGGGGTATGTCCGGATAGCTTGGGATTCCGCTCCGGGTCCATTCAACCACGCTTGACCAGTCGCTTTTAAGAAGATCATAGGTCAACCGGGTTGAAACAATCTCGGCATGAATACTCTTCCAGTATTCGTTTCCGCCGGCACGGTCCGGGTGATAATTGGTGTTGACGACCTCAGTGATCGGCTTATCTGTGACTTTTTTAATTTCATCATCAAGATGCTTAGCGGTTTCAGGCGTCCATGTGGCGCCGATGACGGTCACTCCCCGGCTGCCGACATAGACAACCGAATTTTCCTTTGCGTAATATGAATCCTCGGCAACATAGAGTGCTCCGGTCAGATGGTGCAGCACCATGTCCGCGCAATGACCGGTTGAGCTGGAAAATGTCACCAGAATCACGGAAAAGAGGATGGTTTTCATTATTATTGATAAGCGTGTCATATTTGACTGAGTCGGGCAGTTCATTCAATTCTCCTTATAAGGACAATGACATTTGTTATTCGTTGGGCGTCACCACACCTTCCACCACGGTTTTGTTCGCGATGAAGAGGCATAGGTTTTGAACACCTCAAAGCCGTCGTCTTCGAGTCCATCATCATCGTCGTGCTTGAACCCAACTATGCTTTTTGCTGTTTGTAGAGGTATGTCAAAAAAATAATCGGCATCGGCATTCTTACCGCCTGCTTGTTCTTGCTCCTCGGCACACTGTCTTTGAATTGCGGTGTAGCTATCCGGCAAAACGCCGGAGGTGCGGAGGTGGTCGATACTTTCTTGAGCGTCGTGCTCTATGCGCCAAATTTGTCGGCCGTTGCGCCAGAACTCCGATGTGCTCACCATCACGTGCTCTTCAGCGGAAGCGGCAACAAGATCACAGTTACTTGACAATGAAGTCAGCGAATCGGGCCTTATGAATTTGTGTTCGCACTTATTAAACACCAAAAGAAACCACCCGCTCGGCAACGTTCGACCCGTAAAGGGCTCTCGCCCGTAATCGGCCATTGCGCCTGTAGGTGAAAGCCCCATCTCTTGGAGCAAGCGTTCGGGAGTTTTCTTTTTTACTGCGACCCAGGATATTGAGTAGCCCATGTCAATGACGCCTAATGTATTGCTCACAGGGCAAGGCTATTTGTGCTCCAGTGCAGCAGATTATCCCTTGGCTATTGCCAAAATTTCCACCACGGTTTTTTAAGCTCTCTACCATGATTTTTTTCATTAGTGAAGGAATACTTAGCGGATAGCCGGGGATAAAGATCATATACGCTGTCCTCATCCCACCCCTCACCTGACGGTTTATCCGGAAAAGGGGTCCCTCTTTCAGGAATTTTACCAAATTTTTCTTTAGCAACATCGGTTTTCACATACTGGAACCCTTCGTAGCATATATCCTCCTCATCTCGAAAAATAAGATCCGACAGCGAGTCAGGATCAGACAAGGCTGCCTTGTAGATATGATGTCCATGAGAAATCAAAGTCGCTCTGAAATCAGAGAAAGAATCATCGGAACACCCCCCGTGCATAATATATGCGGCGCCCCACAATGGCCAAGTGTAAGCTTTGGCATCGGCATCATCAAAATGACCGATAAAGTCTTTTAAATCCTGCTCATTCAATTTGCCAAGTCGAATTTTCAGTAGCTCACACTTCCGATCCATATCACCACCTGAGTCACTATGGACCGAATCGATGATTTGCCAAAATTCGTCGGTATTCATTTCTTTTCATCCTTCTTTGAGACTTTCTTTTTGGGAGAACCATAGTAATAGCAGATCAATTTTTTTCCATATCTTTATTCGGTTTTTGACGGGAAAGCAATCAGGAAAAAACTGAATTTTAAAAAAAGAAGGCCGAACATCAAATTGCCACAGTTCCCAGTAGCTTATTGATGCCGTTGATATAATCCATGTGTTTACACGGTTTTGAGAGATGATCCGTATGGGGGTCCTGTTGCTTCAGGGCCTTGACGGATTCTAAAAATTCGATATTGCCGGAGATAAAAAGAACGGGAATGGTTTTGTTTGTTTTCCGGATATGGTGATAGACATCCATGCCGGTGAGTTGGCCGGGAAGAAGATAATCCAAGCTGATGACGTCATAGGTATTCCTGTCCAGCAGATCCATGGCGATCCGGCCGTTCCCGGCAATATCCACCCTGTGGTTCAGGGGGGCCTGGGTCAGGATCCGGTACTGGACATCGGAGATGGCCTGTTCGTCCTCCACCAGCAGGATATATTTCCCGGAACAGAGGTTTTCTTTTTTCACTTCTTTGATTTCGTCTTCGGTTAATGCCTTTCTGACGACGGGCAGGGATATGGTCACCCGTGTCCCTTTTTTCGGCTCGGAATGAATCTCGATATGCCCCTTGTGCTGGTCGATATATTTTTTCACATTGGACATGCCGTAACCGGTTCCCCTGATGCCGGGTTTGTACATGCCGGCCTTATCCCTGGTGCCCTTAAGGGTGAAGGAGGGCTCAAAAATGTCCCCCAGGGATTCCGGGGGAATGCCGCAGCCGTTGTCCTCAATTTCAATAAAAATCATCTCGTCCCGGCAATGGGTCCGGATGATGATCTCCGGCAGGGGAGTCAGGCTGACGGCGTGGATTGAATTCTGGATCAGGTTGACCATGGCATGCTCCATCATGCCCGGGTCGGCCAGGAGGTGCGGTATGCCCCGTCCGTATTCCCGGGTGACGGTGATCCCTTCCAGATCCTTTCTCAGAAGATTGATGACCAGGTCCATCTTTTCATCGATGGGGAAGAATTCCTGTTTGGGCTCCTGGTCCTTGGCAAAGGCCACCAGGTTTTTGGTGAGATTTTTGCCCCGGATGGTTTGCTGGTAGATCAGCTCAAGGGTGGTCTTCATCTTCTCATCTGCGCAGTCAATCAGGGAAAGTTCGGTATTGCCCATGATGATGCCCAGGATATTATTAAAATCATGGGCCATTTTCCCGGCAATCCGGCCCACGAGGGCTTGTTTTCCTTGTTCATCGGCCTCTTTCTGGGCCATGAGCCGTTCATTTTCTGCCTGCTTGCGGGCGGTGATATCCTGGACGGTTCCCTCATACCGGATGAGCGTCCCTGCTTCATCAAAACAGGCCCGGGTGCTGTTGGACACCCAGATATGGGAGCCTCCCTTGCGCCGGGCCTTGAACTCGAAATGTTCGATAATTCCTTTTTCCCGGAGGATTTGCCGGTACCGGGCCCGGTCTTCGGGGTTTACGTAATACTGGGTTGAGATGTCTGAAATGCTGTCGATGAGCTCTTCCGGCGATGCATACCCGAACATTTTCGCAAAGGACGGGTTAACGGTGATAAACCGTCCTTCCGCGGTACTCTGAAAAATACCTTCCACTGCATTTTCAAAAATATTCCTGTATTTTAGTTCGCTTTCCGCAAGCGCCTTTTCGATTTTTCCCGTTTTGCCGCTTCCCGGACAATGGCCCGGGCCTTCATGCCGGAATAGGAAAAAAGGGAACTGACGAACAAGAGCAGGCAGACCACCAGGATCAGCTTGTTCTTGAGGCTGATGAGGCTTGCCAATACCTCGTCCTCGCTGGAAACCACCACGATGGTCCAGAAGCTGTCAATGATGGTAACGGGCAGATACACGGCATGGTATTTTTCCGGTTTCCGGCGCCCATCCTTGTCAGGGCTGAACAGGTAATGGGCCACGCCCTCTTCTCCGGCCTTCATGCGGTTGGCCATGGAAATCATACCGGGAAAATCCCGGCTGTTTTCAAAAACGGATTTTCCCGTATGCCCCGGAACAGGACAGTAGATTTCGATGCCGTCTTTGCCCGCCATCCAGGCGTAACCGGTTTCACCCAGCCGGATGTCCTGGAGGAACCGCTCGGGAATGGCTGAAAAATTGATCAGAACCCCGATGGTCCCCAAAAATTCATCGGCCCTGAATACCGGTACATGCAGGGCAATGGCGCGGTATCCCTGGACAGCGTCAAAAACATCGCTGATAACAGGCTGGTGCGTTTCCAGGATTTTTTTTACATGGCTCTGACCCGAGATATCCTGGCCGAGAAGAGAGGTGTTATGGGGTGTGGTAAAGACGATCCTTCCGGTTGCATCCATACGGCCAATAGATGTTATGATCTCCGGGTAAAGGTTTAAACTGAAATCCAGTTCATTTTTTCCCTGTTCGTCAAGACGGATGATATGATCCGACCGGGAAATTTTGGTGAGATAGGTCATCAAATCGTTGAAAAAAAATTCAATGCCCCTTTGGGCCTGCCCGGCATGAATCCTTTGCATCTTGTTCAGCTCCGTGATGGCGTTTTCCTTTGCCCCGGAATAAATCATATAAAACAGATAAAGGCAAAGGCCCAGCAGGCCGATCAAAAACATCATTAAATATTTGGGCTTCATGCTATCCTCAATCATCTATTTCCTTTTTTGCTGCCGGGTGCCTCAGGTAAGCCCTGACCATTTCCAATAATTCGTCACCATATTTTTCAACGGTTTTTGGGCCCATGCCTTTGATTTTTTTTAAATCGGCCGGATTGTCGGGCAGGCTGATTGAAATCCGGACCAATACCTGCTGGTGGAGGATCTGAAAATGGGCCAGGCTTTTTTCCCCGGCTTTTTGGGACCGCCAGTTTTTAAGCTGCCTGAATAATTCCCCATGCTCGATGTCGGATTCGCTGCTGGCAGGTTCCCGGGATTTTTTTTCTTTTCCGGGGGTAAAATCAATCTCGGCCCTGGACAGGGAGCGCAGATAGCGTGACGGGGAAAATCCGTTTTCACAGGACATGATTCCGGCAAGCTTTACGGCAATTTCCCGGTTTAACAGGTTCAAAGCATTGGATATCCTTTTTCCCAGTTCCTTGTTATCGGTTTCCACCCGCAGCTTTTGAACGGACTCCTTGAAAACCAGGGAAAATTTGTCCCTGAACCATTGTGATGCTTTGCGCGCCCTCTCCTGGATATGGGCATCCGACTCGGGCAGGGTTTGGGCGCCAAAAAGACCGCGCAATTGCTGCCTGAATTTTTCACTGACCGAAAAAATCTGGTCCCGGGCCGTTTCTATAAGCCCATCCATACCAGGGACACCAAAAATCCGGACCAGGTTCGCATTCTCCTTCAGGAGCCGGGTGAGATAAGTGAGGCGGTTCTGGAGCAACTGAAAGTCAAAACAGGTCAGCAACAATTGCTGCTGAAAATTGATTTTGGCCTCCTCAAGCCGGCTTTCAGAGGGCGGGGTTTGCCTCGCGGTTTCAACAAAATTCAGGACCGCTCCATCGGTTTCAATGCCCTGCGACGGGATGGGAGAGCTGAGGACCAGTCCCTCAAGGGTTTTACACCGGCTCAGGGCCACATATACTTGGCCGTGGGCAAAAGCGGACTTCACATCAATGAGGGCTTTGTCAAAGGTCAAACCCTGGCTTTTATGGATGGTGATGGCCCAGGCCGGTTTTAAGGGAAACTGCTGGAACCGGCCGATGATCTCTTCCCGGATCTCCATCGTTTCCGGGTTCAAGGTATATTTGATATTGTCCCAAACCACGGGCTCAACCTGTATTTCATCCGGATCATCCGGGCAGGTGACATGAATCCGTTCACCGGAGATACGGGTGATCTTTCCGATCTTGCCGTTGTAATAGCGTTTTTCAGGAGAGGCATCATTCCTCAGAAACATGACCTGGGCCCCCTTCTTGAGGATCAGGGTTTCCGGGGCAGGAAAGGCATGGTCGGGAAATTCTCCGGACACCCCGGCATCAAACCGGTATTCTTCGCCGGCCAGCGCATCCAGCCTTGTCCGGTTGATGGTGTCGGCACTGTGGTTGTGGGTGGTCATGGTGATATATCCCTGGTCTTCTTCAGGGGTGAAATTCGCCATATATCGCTGGTTCAGCTCTGCCATGGCCGTTGCATCCATCCGGTTATCCCGGACCTGGTTGAGCATCCAGATAAATCTTGCATCGGACTGGCGGTAAATATGGTTCAGTTCAATGGTGATCAGCTTTGTCCGGCTGAGAGCATGGCTGGAAAAAAATAAACCGATTCATAATGCGGTTTCAAAAGCTGCCATTCTTCCGGCTTTGCCACTGGAGAAAGCTGATGAAGATCCCCGATCATAAGGACCTGCACCCCACCAAAGGGCTCATCATTGCGGCGCTGCTGCCTTAAGACCGCATCCACGCTGTCGAGGAGGTCGGCCCTCACCATACTGATCTCGTCGATGACCAGAAGATCAAGGCTTTGGATGGTCTGTTTTTTCTCCCGGCTGAATCTGAACATGCGCCGGCGGTTCGCTTCATGCGCGTCACTGCCCGGGATGAAAGGCCCAAAGGGGAGCTGGAAAAAGGAATGAAGGGTGACACCGCCGGCATTAACGGCGGCAACCCCGGTGGGGGCCGTGATGACCATCCGTTTTTCCGTGCCGGCTTTCAGTTGATGCAGAAATGTGGTCTTCCCGGTGCCTGCCTTTCCCGTTAAAAAAATATGCCGGCCCGTGTATTGAACAAAGTCCCGGGCCAGTTTCAGCTCGTGATTTTCCTTTGGTTCCGGTGTCATATTTCCCTGTCCTGTGCCGTGCCAGGCCGCGCCTGTAACAGCCTGCGTTCCGATTCATAGCTGACCTGCCTGCCCGACACAGGATCACGAAAGCGGATCTTTCGGGCAAGAAGCTGAAGCGGGGCGGAAAAATTCATTTTTTCTTCCGGCAGGAGTACAGGGTAATACCGGTCGTTAAGAATGGGAAATCCCAGTCCGCTGAGATGCAGCCGCAGTTGATGCTTTTTGCCGGTGACCGGGCGCAATTGGAAAAAAGCCCGGTTTCCCCTTGACCCCACAAGGGATATGTGTGAAACGGCATTGGGCTTGCCCGGGGCTGCTTTCATTCTGAACCAGGGGTCTCCCTTTACCATCCTGTTTTCAACGGTCCATGCGCTTTTCTCCGGGGTAAAGGGATAGTCTGTGACGGCATCATAGGTTTTTTCCACCATCCCGTTCATAAACAGTTCCTGGTAGCAGCCCCGGGTTTTCGGGTTCATTGAAAACAGGACAAGTCCTGCGGTTTCCCGGTCAATCCGGTTGATGGGCGAGAGTTCCCGGTTTCCCGTTCTTTTTTTTAAACGGTGAAGCAGACATTCATTGACATAGGGTCCACCGGGTGTCACGGGAAGAAAATGGGGTTTACAGGCCACCAGCAGGTCATTGTTGCAGAAGATAATTTTTTCGGTAAAGGGAATGACTGGTTCAGTTTCCACCTCTCTGAAATAATGCAGTCTTTTCAAGGGGGCATAGGACAGGCCAAAAGAGATCGGCTCTCCTTCACTGGTCAATACCTTTCCGGAAGAGATCCTGGACTCCCAGGTTTCTTTGTCAATGTCGGGAAACCGGTTTGTTAAGAAATCCAGGATGGACGGGTAGGGCTTTTCAATCTCCGGCAGGACAACGGCAGAGCAATATTCAGAAATTACCATATTTAAAAATTTTCCTTTCCGCCGGTAGCGATGACCTCATCGAGATGTTTTCAGTATTGTGGTCGGCTTCAATAAAAGGACAATAATATATATTGTGACGCAAGACAAATGAAAATATAAGGACGGGGCCGGGCGGCTTGAAGTTGAAAACGGGCTGGGAGAGATCCGCCGGCATCCGGCGGATCTGCCAAAGAAGCGGTCAAGCCGGTTTGAAACTTGCCAGATAGTTGACCATGGCGTTTTTGCAGAAATAATAGGTGCGGGTCCAGGGGTTATATGAAAACCCGGTGATATCAACATGTTCCAATCCCGCGTTGGCACAGGCCCGGATCAATTCCCCCGGTTTGATCAGGGACCCGTATTCATGGGTTCCTTTGGGCAGAAGCCCCAGTATGTATTCCGCACACAGGACAATCAAAATATAGGCCGCGGGATTGCGGTTGATGGTGGCAAAGATGACCATGCCCCCCGGATTCAGGACCTTTTTGCAGGCCAGGATGACCGATTCATAGCTGGGCACATGTTCCAGCAGTTCCATGCAGAGAATCACGTCAAACCCCTTGCCCCCGGACCGGGCCATGTGTTCGATGTCCGTGTGGAGATACCGGATGTCAAGACGGGACTGTTCTGCGTGGGCTTTGGCAACGGCGATCATATCGGCCGATGCGTCGATGCCGGAGGTGACGGCCCCCTGCCGGGCAATGCTTTCCGTCAGGATGCCGCCCCCGCACCCCACATCCAGGACCCGTTTCCCTTTCAGGCCGGTTTTTTTCATGATATAGGAAAGCCTTAAGGGATTGATATCGTGAAGGGATTTCATCCTGCCGGTCGCATCCCACCAGTCCCCTGAAAACTGATTGAATTTTTCAATTTCCCGGAAAGAGACATTGTCTTTCATCTGATGCATAAAATAACCTTGTCCCCGGTCAGAATAAGTTCTTGAAGTTTTTGCCCGATCTGTTTATAGTTTTTCCCATGGCTGAACATAGCGGTGTCGGTTCCTTGATATTGATAGCGTGTAATCTTTTACTAAAAGATCCGGTTGTCGACAACCCTAATCTTAAGGATGCATGAGGTTCGGGCGCTGCTTTTTTTTCGGGAGATGGATGATTGAAATATGTAATGGCCCTTTATGACTCGGTGATTCCGGAGAAACTCCATTTCTTTTTTGCCCTTTCCAGAACCCATCACGGCGTACTGGATATGATGGCCCCTGTATTCGCCGCCCTGCTGTATCTCGGGCGGTTTCCCGACCCGGCCGTTGTCGTGGTGGGGATAATCACGGTCTTTGCCGGATATACCGCCGTTTATGCCCTGAATGACCTTGCCGGGTACAGGGATGATAAAAAAAATATCCTCCCGGCCGCCAAAACAGGCACCGACCTGGATTCCATTCTCATCCGGCATCCCCTGGCCCAGGGCGTCATCAGCCTTAAATCCGCGGCCCTGTGGACCGGGTTCTGGTCCGTTGCGGCCCTGCTGGGGGCCTTTTATCTCAATCCGGTCTGCATCCTGATCTTCCTATCCGGCGCCCTGCTTGAAATTGTTTACTGCTTTTTGTTGAAAATCAGTTATCTGAGGGTCATCGTCAACGGGTTTGTAAAGTCGGCAGGCCCGGTGGCAGCGGTCTTTGCCGTGGACGGCACCCCGGATGCCCTGTTTTTATGTTTACTATTTGCCTTCTTTTTTCTCTGGGAGGCCGGAGGGCAGAATATCCCCAATGATTATACGGACATGGATGATGACCGGCTCGTCAATGCAAAAACCTTTCCCCTGGTGTTCGGCCGGAGCATATCCTGTTCCTCGATCATGGGCCTTTTGTCCGTCTCTTTTTTCATCATGACCGTCTTGTTCGTTATCTCGCCGGTTTATTTCGGATGGTTATATCTGCTTTTCGGGGCAGGGTCCCTGTTTCTTTTGATCCTGCCGGCATGGAAGCTTATGAAAACCGGAGCAAACCCGGCGGCCATGAATCTGTTCAACAAGGCCAGCTATTATCCTTTTTTTCTGTTGTGCGTGGTATTAATCGCCTTATTTCTGTAAAGGAGCTATGTTATGAAGGTCAGCACCCGTTTCATGTCAAGTCTTTTCGTCCTGATGTTTTCGGCAGTTGCGCGGCCGCCGCCTTTGCCTCGGACGGCAAAGCAGAAGGCATCATCAATTGTGACATCCAGAACCAGCCCTGCATCCGGCAGGTGTCAGGCGGCAGCATCACCTTTGATATCCGGCCCAAACCGGTTAAAGCCATGGCAGACCTGACCTTTGAGGTGAAGGCGGAGGGCGTGGAGCTGTCCGGGCCGCCGGTCATCGATCTGGGCATGCCGGGGATGAAAATGGGACCCAACCAGGTTAAACTGAAAATGACCGGTGCCGGACTTTACCAGGGAACCGGGATCATTGTCCGGTGTCCCAGCGGCAGAACCCTGTGGCAGGCAACGGTTCATCTCCCGGGGATAGGCGATGCGGACTTTGTTTTCGATGTCGTCTATGACTAAGGCCCGGTGATGGATCTTTCCTCCGATACACTGATCCTTGTTTTCCTGACCACCGGATTTACGGTGGGGTTCGGCCACTGTATCGGCATGTGCGGCCCCATCGTCATCTCCATGTCTCTGAACCTCACGGCCGGAAATACGGTCTGGCCCCAGGTATTGTATCATATCGGGCGGGTGACCACCTATTCCCTTCTGGGCGGCGTCATGGGGGTGACCGGCTCCTTTGCCATGGTGACCTCCGGCATCGCCTCCATTCAAAAAGGGGTGCTCATCTTTTCCGGTATTCTCATCATTTTCATGGGCCTGCTCATGAGCGGCCGCCTGACAAAGCTCTCCTGTTTTCAGAACGGAATGGGCGTTCAGACGTTTTTCGCCAAAGCATATGGGTCGCTTACGGGCTTAAAGCCGACCCTGGCCTATTTCCCCCTGGGCCTGGTCCTGGGCCTCCTGCCCTGCGGCCCGGTATACACGGTTCTGATTGCCTCGGCCCGGGCGGGCATGGAAGCGCCCGATGGATACAGCGGCTTTCTAAAAGGCATGGTCCTGATGCTGGCCTTCGGCATCGGCACCATCCCTGCGCTCTTTGCCGTGGGCATGCCGGCCGGGGCCGGGTGGTTCAAAAAACGGCAGCTCCTCTATAAAGCCGGTTCCGTCATCATGGTGGGCGTGGGCATCTATTTTGTCATCAAGGGCATCCGGTATTAATTAGGTATCACTCTATCCTAAGATTCATTATTGCATTCATCAATAGCTGTTTGCCGTCGTTTTCTTGCATCTCACATTTTGATAAATACATCACAATTCAAAAATTCTTGAAATTCCCTTTTCCAAGTGCAATAAACCATTATCAGGGAAACAACGGGAATTGAAAATGGGACCGATATCAAAAAAGGTAATAGATGGGTTAAAAAAGGCAAAGAATCGAAAAATAATAAATTTTTCAGAAATCAGAGAAGCAAACGCATATGCACAACACCTTGATAAAACAGTTATTTCAAAGGACAGCCTATCAAAATATGACCCTCTCCATGCGGTTTATATTTATGCACAAAACAAGGTTTCAGTCCTTGTTGAGCAATTATCCGAATTACCCGCTTTATCAAAACTGACAGATACTCTTTCCAAGGCGGATGATATTTATCTGCCGTCATACCCTCCAAAAAGCCCACATACACAGTCTTATTTTACATGCTGGGGATTCTTTGATCTTTGCGTGGGGATAAAAAGAGAATCCTTTGGAACAGTCATTCTTGACCTGTTGAAATATTTAAAAAGTGATCCCGGATTGATCAAAATTGTTGAATGTATGCAGGATTCCAGGATGGGAATTTTTATCCATAACGGACAATCGGATAGATATGTCATTTTAGAGGAACTGGTTACCGGTAAAGAAATCAAAGCTATTGTGCCAAGCGGTTATCATGGAAAAAGAAATGAGATATGGTATGCCCGGGTGATGCCGGAACCCTTTCCGGAATTGAACTATGGATACTCTGTTGTTTTGACAACCCCATATATTATAGTTGACCTGAATGGCCATCCGGGATCTTCAGCAAAACGAGTTGATTGGGAAGTGTTCTTTGATCGGAATTTAAAAACAACAGGGGAAAAAGACAAAATCAAAGCGTATGAATCCTTTATGAAATATGGGAAGAATAAACATTTTTGGAATGAATATATTTTTGAAGGTTTTGTGAATTATCAGGCTGATATGATAATGCTTGCAGGATTTCCGGATATTCCGTTGAGCCTGCCCCATTCAGAAGCAAGTCAGAGAGAACGGGGGGAGATATGAAATGAAAACCATCTACAGAACAGCGTGAGTCTTGGAGGACTTCTTTTGACGATTGGCCCGGGAAAATGACATATAAAATAATTTTTTTGAATTTTTTGTCCATTTTTATAATAGCTGAGATTTGTTTTGCAGATACTTTGTACCTCAAAGATGGAAAAACCATAATCTCTGAAACGGTTTGGGAAAAAGATGGTTATTATATGTACACGGTTTACGGGGCAACTGTTGGGATATCAAAGAATAAAGTCGATCATGTTGAATTTTCAAAGGAAGAAGAATCCTCCTTCCAATTTGATATCTGGCCTTTTGGAATAACCGTGAACAAGGCAATTGATATCGCTGAAAAAAATGATGTCCCGCTGCATAAATCAGGGATAATAACAGTGAATAAACGGTTCCATCCCCAGGTTAGGAAATATTCCGACGCAACCGACTTTTATTATAATACAAAACTGCTTGGTCATTTTGCAAAAGTGGAGTTAGCTTTTACACCATCCTCTAAAAAACTGCATACTGTAACCATTCAATGGTCAAACCCAAATACCAATGATACAAAGTTGGCAAACGAAATAGAATCAATGATTTCAGAAAAGTATGGAAAACCAAGAAGCAAGGGGAAAAGGCTTTTCTATTCAACAACGGAATGGATAACAGAGAATAAAAATAGAATAGAAATGAATATAAGTTCAGCAGCGATTTTATTAAATTATATGCATACTGATTTTGGGCAAGTTGACTTTGAGGAAACTGAAAATCTCAAGATTCAGAAAATTAAAGATGGGGCAAAAAAAGACAATAATAAGTTTTGAAATAGCAATGGTGTTAAATCCAAAGGAAACTAAAAGAATGAGAAAAAAGAAAATTAAATCCGAAAGAGATCTGGAAAAAGTTTATCCCCAAAAAGATTTCGTGGCCAAATTAAGACGGCTTGCGGATTCTATTGAACAGAATAAAAGATTCCGGATACAAATTGCCGGCGAAAGAATTTCAGTTCCTCCGGATGCTGTTTTTAATATTGAGCATGAAAGAGAGGGAGATAACGAGGAGATTGAGTTTCAAATGAAATGGGCGGCACCTGAGAAGTCATAACAGACTATATATAGCCGCAGATTGCAGAATTGGGAATGAGAGTGAGGTTTATTGTATATCCGGCAGAACAGGTACATGTTGAGATAAATAGGTTAACCCGGCAAGTAACCCGGGTATTGAAAAAAATGAAGGTGAAATGAGTCGATCACAGCTCATGCAGGCCTTACAATTAAAAGATCGGGTGAATTTTACCCGGATGTATCTTGAACCGGCCCTTGCTTTGAATTTGATTGAAATGACACAACCGGATTATCTGATTCAATCCTGGAATATGGGAAAAGAAAGGGAGAACACCAATGGCAAAACACAATTGCAGCAACTGTGCGTTCAGGGCGAAGTATGACAACCATCCGGCATCGTTTTTGGGACGGATATGGAGGTGGCATGCAGATGGTGCCCGGGTTGGAGAAAATATATCACCTCTCTGCCGGCCGGGGAACGGATCAAACTGGCTGAAAAATATGATTTGAAAAAGTATCAATAATTAAATTTCAGAGCAGTTTCAAATATAGATTCTATAGAGCTGAAGAGCTTTAGACCGGAAATGTTCCCTCTGTTTCAATCCCAGGTATTCCATGATTTCAGCGGCCGATCCGGGTGTTTTGCAAAAGTCTGTTATCTTGCGGAGTTTTTTTGCTTGCCCGGTCACTTGCTCAGTGACTTGCTCAGTGACTTGTTCAGTGACTTGTTCAGTGACTTGTTCAGTGACTTGTTCGGTCAGGGGGATGATACCCCTTGACAATATCATCCCCCATCAGTTGCGGGTCGGCACCGGAATAGGCTTTTGCAGGTGGTTCAAAAAGCGCCGGCTCCTGTATAAAGCCGGTTCCGCCATGACCACAGCCATGACAGGTCGCTTGACATGGACGGCATCATGTCTAATCTATTGTTATTGCTGCCGCATAGATCAATATGATTTCATATCCTTATTCAGGCGGCACAAACACGGATGAATTCCTTAACCCGAAACGGAGGGATAAGCCATGAGTGATGAAAAACAGAAAACATTATGCGCCCATGTGGAAGAAGAGCTGCAGGTCAAAGATCCAAAGGCCTATATCGCACTTATCAAACCGGCCACCCATTACTGCGAAGGCTGTGGACGCAGCGCCGCAAAAGCAGAAAATGTGTGTAAACCGCAACCGCTTTGATATATCGTGATCCCATCCGCCCCATTCCCGGTTGCAACGGAGATGGGGCGGCTTTTTTCCGCCGTTATCATCAATTCGATTCATTAAAAATCGGCTCGCCTGAAAATAGCCGGACCAGACCGGGGGAGGATCATTCTGGCCGGACTCTGCTAAAAGATAAATTTTTAATTTTACCAGCTTTATAATTTTTTGACTTTTGTAACACCTGCTACAGATAAAAATTTTTGTCTATTTTATATTTTCATCTCGATGAATTAAAAATAGTCTTTAAAGGAGAATGTTATGAAGATTTTAGGCATTTCCGGCAGCCCGAGAAAAAATGAGAAATCAGGTGTTTTCACATTGGTGGAAACCGTGCTGAAAAATACGGGTTATGAATATGAATTGATTTCTTTAAAAAATAAAACCATAAATGGATGTATTGCCTGCTTGGGATGTGTCAAGGACAATGTTTGTGTCGTCCAGGATGACTTTGGGCCAATGAGAGAAAAATTCATTGAAGCTGATGCTATTGTCTTCGGCGCTCCGAATTATTATTGCACAATGAATGCCAATGCCCATGCGGTCATGGAACGCTTTTTCCAGTTCCGCCATCAGACCGGAGATTTGCTGTGGGGAAAACTGGCTGTAGCGGTGGGGGTCGGTGGTACCACCGGCAGCTTTCCGGCGGATGAAATCGAAAAAATGTTCCTCTATAATTTTGTAGAAACCATTGCCAAAGTTACTGGCCAGGGAGCGGCGTCCTGTTATCGCTGTGGATACGGTGAGACCTGTCAGGTGGGGATCCCTCTGATGATACACGGGGAAGGCGTCAAAATCACAGAAGATATGATTCCCGATGTCTGCAAGCAAAAAGAAGTTATCGATTCGGCTGTAAGAGCCGGTCAGCAACTGAGAGAACGGCTGAAAAACCATGACCGCGCCGCCGTCACCCAGGCCATGCAGGAAAAGATGATGGCCATGTTCGGGGCGCTGGTGTAACCCATACATTTGCTTTTAATACCAGACCAAGTGCTCCCTACCGTGGCCCAGGCATTTTCCGGTCAATTCTAAAAAAAATTGAACTTAGGAAAAATTTTAGTTAAGCACATCCTTTTCCACTTTCAATTTCCGCGCTGGAAAGATACCGGAGAGGCCCATTATAATTCCTCCCGGATCACTTTATCCCCCACCGTTTCAATGATTGCTCCAAAATACCGGCATCTTGCTTCTCCACAGGCTTCCAGGAATTTCGGAGACCCCGGTCGCCATCGGCATCAAATTTTACATCGGATATCACAATTTCGGTGTATTTTAGTTTTGGGTCGTACTTGTGATGTGGCCAAACTTCAAAAGCCCTTAAATTAGATATCTCCAAAGAGAATTCTTCACAAATTCTGGGGATGATGTATTCAATACAGTTGGTTGCCGATATTCCGGTATCATCCCCCTGGTCTATTAAAAGCACCCAACTGTCTTCTGTGGTAGCTTCATGGGCGATTATCAAATGGCAAAAAGAATCCATCAGGCTCGGATCATTACGCTCTCGCTCGGTCCCGGAGCCTTTCCAGTTGTAAATAGCCGAATGTGTGATTTTGAAATACATGACGGACCTGAATTTTTAAATATGAATAATCTTAACCCTTCCGACCAGGCCATTTTCCAATCGGACCTTTATGCCATGCGGATGGAAAGGCGAATTTGTTAAAATGGTTTTTACCCTGCCTTGGGTCAACACGCCTGATTTCTGGTCTTTTTTCAATACAATGGAAACGGTTTGTCCTGGTTTGATATGCGCCCTGTTCTGTCCGTCCGTCATTATTCCCCTTTACCTTTAAACTGTAAAATAAAAAACAATATACATTATTTCCAGATTTTGAAAAATGGCGAATGCAAATCCCTCTCCTATGGGTGACCCCGAAGAACCCCCTGGCTGTCTTCGTGGAAGATTTTATAATACCCTAGTTCTGATCTGCCAGGATAAATTTCCGCTTTTTTAAAGGAGGGTATCATCATGAAAATTTCGCCGGCAATCATTCCCTTCTCAAAAGCCTATTCAATTTTATCAAAAATACTGCCGAACCGGATCTTCCCAATACGCAGCGGTATCTTGGAAAAGGCAGCGGCACAGAGGCTATGTATCGGGTTGAACATATTTACCGGTAAATCCGAAGGGGGGTCCTTCCCGATCCCGACAGTTGAAACGCCAGTGTTTGGTGAGTTTTCCGGGACAATGGCGACTGGTTATTGGCATATTGTGGGGTTTTTAACGCAGCCCTCACCGGCGGGAATGGAGCGTAGCGAAATTCCCGTCCAAGTGTAGGACATCGTTCGGCACTGATTTGATTATTATTTCATAATCATTGCCTAATTCAGCCATAAAATACTTAACTCGACCTCCAAATATTTGTTTTACAATTTTCATATTTTTAGGAGGAAAATTTGCACCAAATATTATCTCGGATAACTCACCAGGATATGGATATGTCTTGTTTCCTTCTGGTTGGCAAATACGCCATTCGTTTTCTTCTTTCCAGTGATAGGATTTCCTGAATAACATCAAATCAGCTTTTCCGAAT
The DNA here is from genome assembly GCA_012031875.1 of Desulfobacula sp. GTDB lineage: Bacteria > Desulfobacterota > Desulfobacteria > Desulfobacterales > Desulfobacteraceae > Desulfobacula. The sequence goes on along the minus strand of JAAUSZ010000004.1, from coordinate 5,668 downwards.
TTTTCGTGCATGGTTTCTAAGAGTGAAAGTTTGGGTCTATTTTTTAAATACCTGACTTTCCTTGTCCTGTTAGATCCAAGGGGATTTTCTTTATTCCTTTCAAACCCTATGCAAATACCTGAATGATTTTTTGCATAATGAGACCACATTAAAATACTATTATTTTTAGTTGTTAGACTTAAAATCCCGATATTCGCCAATTTAGATGATTGAAGGTAATAAATCCAAGATGTGAATGCATGGCGAATCATATATTGTTCAATAATACTATTTCCATATTTGATTTTCTGAGGGTTTGAAATTTTTGAAATTAACGTTTCTATTTTATCGAATTTTATCTTGGTCCTCAAAAATTCAGTTTCTTCTTTTGAGAGCAAACCAATTATTTCCGATATGCTTTTATTGTTTATTGTAATAACAGGCCTGCAATCATAAGGATCATTTAAATTTCTCGACTTTGAGTACCAAATTTCACCTTTTTCAAATCCAATTTTCCTTTTCTGGTGAGCCTTTTCATTAAGGTCACCATCAAATGGGAGATATTTGTATAGTTTATCAACATACATAATTTCTATGCCGAACGTTTGAGCTCAGGCCTCGGCCCCGTCAGGGCCATCGCACCTGCAGCGAATGGTTATGTGCTCACACTCCGCTTGATAATGTCAATTGCGTGCTTGATTCCGTAAGCGATAAGAAATCCGGTGTTGTACGGCACAGACATATCGGTCCTGTTCCCCTTGCCATCAACTACGATTTCGTTCTCTATACGATACTTTGACACGACTCCGGCTACACGAACCTCGGTTGGCTTTCCTGCCGGATAGAAGAACAGTGGCCCTCCAGAGAATCCTTCATTGTTTATGGCGTCGACATGAATGACCTGAGGATCACCAAAGCCAATTGATGATGCGGTGCCTTTCTTTGCAAAAGCGATCGGACGGCCTCCCATAATGCCGCAGCCATCACTCCACATCTTGTATGGGAACCCCAGGAAATACATATCTTGGCCCAATATTAGTTCGGCTACGGTCGGATTAACCGGGACCGTTGGCCCGGCGAGGGCAATGGGGATCTTCAGAACGGATATGTCAATTTCACCCCGACCGTGGCCGACAACTATCGCTGGTAAATCATGCCACTGCTCCTTTAGGAACAATTTCAGCAAGAAGCCATTCTTCGATGCATCCAGAAGGTGGCGCGCTGTTACAACATACTCCACACCATCTACATCTAGTGCGAAAGCAGTTCCATACTGCTCGGCCTTGATGAAGTAGGTTCGATACAGAATGTTTGATAGAATCATTCCACGATGCCTTTGAGTGTCCGATTTCTTGACTCTCTGATGAGCGCATAACGCCCGCGGTCAGTGAGCAGCCAGGGCTTCCACTGAACTTGTTAAAAAACGATTAATTCCAACTTCAGACAAACTTTTAAAAATGCGCTGGCCCTGGATGTCCACTGGACTGCGTTGTTATGGATTTTTCTACTTCTTACTATCTTTACCACTGCATTAAACTTCCTATTGCTACACAAACGAGCCCCACATTGAAAAGCATCTTGTCAATATAGACGATAGTTGGTTCACGGTACGAACCGTCCTCTGCTCTCTTTACGATGTTTTTCCAATATTTCTTATCCTCTTTGCTTCTTGCAGAAAGAGTGTATTTGTTCTCGATCTTGACTGCGAAAGCCAGGCATATCGTACCCAATATGACGAACAGTATTCCTCCATGGCTCAAAGTCATAATTGTTCCCTTAACCAATATTTTCAGTTCTTCGAAACCATAACAGTTTAAATAGATGGAAAGTTTTCTATATATTGCCTATATACAATAGAAAAATTTCCATCTATGGCGGAAATAAGCCGACAAATCCGGAAAATCCTGCGTTGAATTATCCGTATCCCGATGTTTGTATCCGATAACATGGAAAATATGAAGAGACAAGAAAAATTTGAGCTTGAACCGGTCAAGGCCAAAAGTGATTTCCCTGGGAAATTTTTGGGATGAGACAGGGCGGTAATTCAATCGGAGATTTTGTTTTTCGATTCCCTTTTTACCAGCAGCAGGGTGTTGAATGTCACGGAAAGGCTGCTGAGAAGCATGGCGGTTGCGGCGATGATGGGGTTCAGCAGGCCGGCGGCGGCCACCGGGATGGTGATGACATTATAGGCAAATGCAAACCAGAGGTTTTGCCGGACCTTCTGGTTCACGCGTTTGGCAAGGGATAGAAATTCAAGGAGCTGGACCGGGGTCTCCTGCATGAGGGTAATGGCGGCAACGCCTTCACTTGGATTGAGGCCTGAATGAACGGCCACGGCAAGATCCGATTGGGCCATGGCCGGGGCATCGTTTACGCCGTCTCCCACCATGGCGGTTTTCTTGCCGGATTGTTTCAGTTCCTGGATAAAACCGGCTTTTTCATGGGGAAGCAATCCGCCGCGGGTGCGTTGGGCCGGGATGTTCACAAAGGCCCCGGCGGCCAGGGTGGCTTTTTCCGCATCTCCTGAAACCAGAAAACTGGTGAACCCCATGTTATGGAGATCTGCCACCAGGGATGCGACGCCGGGTTTCATGGAATCGCCCAGGTGGACGGCCGTCCAGGATTTTATCCTCTGCGGATAAAAACACCGTTGATATGATCTGGGCCCCCTGTTCGGCGGGGGATGGGGGTGTGGCGCTGTTTTCTTTTTGGACGAAATCCATGCTGCCGAAGCGATAGGCTTGATTCCGGAAACGGCAACTGATCCCGTTGGGATGCTGGGTGAGGTTTTCCAATTCAAGGGGCTCAATGCCCCTGGCCATGCCGTAAGCCCTGATGGTGTGGGCAATATAATGGTCCGAGGCCTGTTCCATGGCCAAAATCATCTGCCAGGCCTTTTTTTCAGGGAATCCGTTTTCCGTCTCCATGCCCAGCACTTCAAGCCTGCCCGTCGTCAGGGTCCCGGTTTTGTCAAAAACAAGGGTGTCCAGGCCTTCAACCCGCTCAAAGGCCTCAAAATCCCTGACCAGGATGCCCCTTTTTCCGGCGGCGGAGACGCCGGCCGTCAGGGCCAGGGGAATGGCGATGCCCAGGGCGCAGGGACATGAAATCACCAGGACGGAAATTCCCCGATTGAAGGCTTCATGGGGCGGCAGTCCCAAGAGCATCCAGAAAAAACAGGTGGCTGCGGCAAGGCCCATGACCGTAGGGACAAAATATTTTAAAAGGGTTTCAAACCGTCTGGTCCGGGCGGTTTTGCTTGAAAGGCTGGTCTCCATGATTTGAGCATGCGGCCGAGAATGGATGTTTCGCCCACTTCCTTGGCTTTGACCTGAATCTTTCCCGAAATTACCCGGGTCCCGCTTTTGACCTTGTGGTCAAGCCCGGCCCGTAGCGGTTTCGCCTCTCCGGTGACGGAGGACTCGTCAATGAGGGCCTCGCCCCGGGTGACCACGCCGTCGGCCGCCAGGATTTCCCCCTCTTCAGCCATGAAAAGATCCCCTTTGGACAATTGCCGGATGGAAACATAGCGCCCATTGGGGAATGGGTCGGTGCAGATCCTGACCTTTTGGGGAACCAGGGAGAAAAAGGCTCCCAGGCCCTGGCTGATCCTGTTTCTTGCATTTTGTTCCAGCATTTTGCCGGTCAGGATCAGGAGGATCAGCATGGATGAGGCATCAAAATAAAGATGGAGGCTGCCCCTGGAAAGTTGAAACAGGCTGTAGCCATAGGTGGATAATGAACCGGTGGAAATCAGGGTTTCCATGCCGGTCCAGCCGGATCTGATGCCGCTGAGGGTCCGCCTGTGTATGGGATAACCGCCCCAGAACACGACAACGGAGGCCATGAGGGCCGCAGGCCATGCCAGCAATTGAACGGAACGGGCCGACAGGTCCGTGAAAAATCCGGAATAGACGGCCCAGCTCAGCATCATGACATTCATGGTTAAAAACAGGGTGGCAAAGAGGCGGATAAATTCCCTTGTGTCCGTCCTGGACCTTTGATCAAGGAAGGCCGGTTTATATCCCAGTTTTTCAATGGTGGTAAAAATTTTGTCCGGAGATGTTCGGATGGGATCATACCGGACGGTTCCCCTGTCGCTGGAAAAATTGCAGGAGGCTGTCGTCACCCCGTTAGAGCGGGTGAGGGCGTTTTCAAGGACCCAGGCACAGGCCGGGCACCACATATTCTTGACCTGGAAATGGAAGGTCAGGAGGGTATCGGAATCAAAGGGGGTTGCCGGATCGGGTTCGCCCTTCCCGGCCACGGCCGGCGCTTCCGGAGACCATTCCTGCCCCGTGGTGTCCGGGATGACGCCTGCGGCCACACATTGTTTGTAAAGGGCGGTGTCCTTGAAATCCGTTGCGTCTTTGCATTGCCGGGATTCCATGAGCATGGCATGGACCATTTTGCAGCCGTTGCAGCAGAATACATCCTTGGCCGGGTCTGCCTGGGTTTTGACGGGAAGGCCGCAAAGCGTACAGGGCAAGATGGTTTTCATTGCCGGCCCTTCAGGCAGGGGTATGTTGCATGGCCCGGCATCGGATCAACGGCCGGTTTTCTGCATGAACCGGAGATATTGGATAACGGCCTCACGGCTTTCAACGGACATGGAGCTGGCAAGGGCCGGGGTTTTTTTTGCTGCCGTAACTGATGACGGTGAACAATTCTTTATCCGTCAGCCTTGCCGCCTTTTCTCCGGTGAGGTCCGTGGGCAGGGGAAAAAAACTCTGCCCCACGGTTCCCAGGCCGTCCAGGTTGGGCCCGTGGCAATGGGCGCAGAAGGCGGTATACTCTTTTTTCCCCGTTGCCAGGATGAGGTCTTCAGGCCATGGCAGGGCCGGGGGCAGGATATGGTTGGCCAGGTTTTCCCTGGTCCGGGCCTCGCTTTTTTGTGAAACGGCCCGCTGGTCCATGAGCAGCTCCGGCTCCTCATGGGGCCGGACCACGGGGGTCTGGTACATCCGTCCGGCTTTCAGATTGGTGTCAACCAGGGTGATGACCGCATAGACGCCTGTTCCGGCGATCAATGCAAAAACGGCAAGAAAGAGCGCCTGTTTCATGGGTTCCGGCCCTCCTTTTCGTTGACATGCTGACCCTGGGGGTTTTTCGGATAGGTTGCATAGGGGGATTCCGAAGGGATGCTTTTCACCGGCCGGTAATCCCAGGGGGGTCTTCCCTTGTCCGATACCACAATAAAGGTGAAATATCCGACACCGAGGATGATACCGACCAGGGCAATGATCCACAGCCAGGTGCGCAGGATGGATTCTTTCATTTTCAGCGTGTTCATGGGTTATAAAATTACCTCCGAAAAGCCGTAAAACAGGATATAAAACAGGGCCCACAAAATCGTGCCGGCAATGATCAGGGCCAGGATCAGCGGAAAGGGGCCGTCTCCCTTTTCAATGCCGTCGGCAAACTGCTGGATGGCTTTAATGTTCAGGGCCCTGGCCCTGGGTCCGGACAGGGGGAGGACCCACAGGGTCACGCCGAAAAGAATTAAAAAAATGACGGCGATAATGATCAGGGCTGCAACCTGCTGGGCGTTTAAAAGTTCGAAATATCTCATGTCAATGCCTCACGATATCCGCTTACCGGAAAAAAGTGCATAGCCCACCAGGGCAAAGCTTGCCGCAACACCGGCAAGGGCCAGGTAAAAAATAAAATAGAGTTGAAATCCGCT
>JAAUSZ010000196.1 GCA_012031875.1 Desulfobacula sp. | reverse complement strand
CTGCTGGAGTCTTCCCCGGCTTTCTTCCAAATCCGATGTCCGCTCTATCACCCTGGATTCCAGGTCTTTTTGGCCACAACCAGATTGAGGAAAAACCAGACGCCGATGAGAAAAAAAACCAAGCAGATGGTGATATAAAAATATATAAAAACAGCCCTGCTCTGCCAATCCGCCATGATTTTTCCAATGGCGGCCCCATTGTGACGGATATCGGTTTCAAGGAAACGGACCGGTAAAAGACCCAGGGCCGTCATCAGGTGATCGGCCCGGCCGGCTTCCCGGTTTATGACGGAAGCAAATTCATTGCCGAACTCGTCCACCACCACCACTCTTTTATAATTATTGGATTGGGCGGCCAGGTGTAAATAGGCGACGGGCTCTCCTTTTTCATATCGCCACAAAGAGTCTGCGATGACCCGGGCATGGGTTTGAAGCCTGTCCCCGGCGCTTTGATAACTGTATTTCCGGTGAAAATTAAAAAACAGCAAAAAGGCTGTCGTGAAAACCATCACGATGATTATGAATATGAATTTGACACGGGTTTCCATATCCTGTCCTTTGTCCGGAAATATCGGAGTCGGCCCATGGGCAAAAAGATCAATCATATGCTGAAAGAATCCGCTTCATGGTCCCGTCGTTAAACATCCCCTTGATGACCTCGTTGAACCCGGCAAGAACGGGATTGAATTGTGATTTCTTGCTGATCAGCAGGTGAAAGGGCATGGATTCCAAAGAGACACCGGTTTCAATAATTTTATCGGCCACCCCTGCCAATCTTATATTGGCCGCGGCCCCTGTGGGCCATTCAATGACAAGATCCCCCCGTCTGGCGGCGAGCATCTTCCAGACATTGGGGACCAGGGAGGTTTCATGGGTGGGGATGCCGAGGCTGGAAATATTTTTTTCATGCCAGCCGTTACCACTGTAGGTGATTACCGAAAACCCCCCGGCTTTGATATCGGCCATGGTTTTAAGGGCATTGATCCGGGCCAGCCCCGCGTGTCCCAGATAGGTAAACACCTTGATTTCTTTTAAGTAAAAAGGGTCCGGGTGAGTATCACAGTATATGCCCCGCTCTTGGGTCGGGACGGTTATCATGGCGTCGTACCGGCCTGAATAGACTTGCTCCTGGCATCTTTTCCAGGGCATCTCGGTCCAGGTTGTCCGGATGCCCATCCGGTGATCCAGGGCCTCGGTGATGATTTCGTAAAAAAATCCCTCCACCGCTCCTTTCCCGGTCTTTGAAAAAAACGGGTAAAACTCGGGATAGGCGATTGTCATGCCGGTTTCAGCCCGGGCCATACCCGGACACAGCAATACCAGGGTCCATAGCAAAACAGACAGGATCATGGCTTTATTCAACATGATGCGCGTGGTTCCCATTGGCAATCGAATGATGGATTCAATAAAAGCAGTGATTGTATTTTTGTATCAAAATTTAAACGGGAAAAGGCCATTTGTCAATATTTTATGCCGAATCCGCCTAAATCTGAAAAATTTTTATGTAAAATTTTATCCTCTTATTTACTTTTTAAATAAATTCGAATAGGTGTAACACTCATTGAGGGCATTAACGGTTGGCTGATACATGAAAAGGGAAGAACAGGCCTCTAAAAATGAATATGCATAGAGAACCCCGTGTCAAAAAAAAGATCAGGGCTGTTTTGGACGGAGGTACAGGCGTCATTGAAAATATTTCAGCTTCAGGGGGGTTTTTAAAATCAGACCAGGACATCCCCAAAGAGCCTTTTCATATTGAGCTGAAAATCAGCGCCTATAAAACCCTGAAAATAAAATGCGAACCCCAGTGGCGGGATGATTCCGGCGTCGGGTTCAGGGTGCTGGAGGTTGAAGACAGGAAAGAAGCGCTTTTCGAGCAGTATGTGGAAAAGCAGATCAAGTCCCTGGAACGGTTCGGGGACCAGAGAGTGTTTAAAACGGAAATCGTGGTCACCCTGAAGGATACCAATGCCTTTGGCAATGTCTATTTCAGCAATTTCATCGAATACCAGGGGGTGGTCAGGGAAAAGCTGCTGCTGTCAACCGTTCCGGATCTCCATGAAATGTTGGCCGGAAACAGTATCCGGCTGGTGACAGTGGAAGTCTATAACAAATACGTGAGCAATTCCTATTTCGGTGACCGCCTGCTGGCCGAACTCACCACATCGGAAATCAAGGCGGCCACCTGCAGGCTCAATATCACATTCAGGAACAAGGGGACAGGAGAGCTGGTGGGAAAGGGATTCCAAAGGATATGCATCGTCGGTTCCAGGGGAAAGGTGGTTCGGATCCCCTCCAATTTTATGGATATCCTGGATTTTTACCAGGAAATTAAGGAATAGGAAAAGATGCAGCATCTGAGCGCGGTCCTGCCTCTTTTTTCCGGAATCCTGTTTTTATGCCTGGGCGTCACGGTTTTTTTCCTGTCCAAGGGCCGCCTGCGCACGGTTTTTTTAAAGTTCTGCTTTTTCACCTTCTACTGGCAGTTTTCCTGGGTAGTTCTTTTCCTGCTGAACAGCCGGGAATATTCGGACCTCATCTGCCGGATCGGCTATTCCGGCATCATCTTTCTTCCCCTGAGCGGGTATGAGACCATCATCCATTACCTGAAACTTCCCCACAAACACATCCGGGTTCTTTACCTCCTCTGCTTCGGATTTCTCATCAGCCTCTGGACCACGGATCTGTTTATCCAAGGAACCCACCTCTATGCCTTTGGCTATTATCCCAAAGCCGGCATTCTCCATGTGGCCTATCTGGTCATGGTGGCCTCTCTTGCCGTCAGAAATGCTTTAGTCCTTTTCAGCGTATACCGGAAAGAAGCCGACAGGCAGAAAAAAATCCAAGTGCTCTTTTTTCTCTTGGCCATCAATATCTTCAGTTTTTCCGGGGTCGACTTCCTTCTGAATTACCCCTTTCTGGTTGAGAAATTCAATATCCGGCTCTATCCCTTCGGGGTCTTCTTCATCACCTCCAGTGTCATGGTCTTTATCCTCTGTCATTTCATGACCCTGAACCTGACCCTTGAAAAACGGGTGGCGCAAAAGACCTTGCAGCTTAAAACCTATGTTCAGGCCCTGGAGGAGGCCGCCAACGTTAAAAAAGACTTTATCGCCAATATCACCCATGAACTCCGGACCCCCCTGACCCTGATCCGGGGCTGGACCGACTATATTGTCAGCGGAGAATTGGGGAAGGTGCCTGATAATTTTCTGGAGGCCATTGATAAGATCAGTCTCCAGACCATTCACCTGATGGAAAAATCAATGAGCTGCTCAAAATTTCCAAATTTGATGCCGGCATGGGAAAGCTTTCCCTCTACAGGATCAATATTGATGAATATATCTTCCAGATCGTGTCCAGCTTCAGGGAACTGACGGACCGGAACGGCATCGCCCTTCATTATGCCTGTGAATCGGAAATAAAGGATATCTTTATCGACAGGGAAAAACTTCGGGATATTTTAAACAACCTGATCCGGAATGCCTATAAGTTCACCGAAAGCGGCCGCATCGACATTACCGCGTCCATCCGGGGCGGCATGATCGTCATCAGGGTCAGGGATACGGGCATTGGGATGTCCCGAGAACTGATTCAAAAAGCCTTCCAGAGATTTCAGCAGGGGGACGGGTCCAAGACCCGGCAGTACGAGGGAACAGGCTTGGGTCTTGCCATTGTCAAGGAATCCGTTGAAATGATGCACGGCCGCATATTCGCCCAAAGTATTGAAAATGAATGGACCTGCTTTACCGTGGAAATTCCGGCAAACCTCGAAATTCTCGAACCCGGCTGCATTGAGGAAAGAAGAACAAAGGAAAGAAGGGCATCTTGCGAAGATTACAGGTTCAATGAGCGCCGGAAAAAAGACAGGCGGGATACGGACCTGGCCGGGATCCGCGGAAGGGACATCATTAGAATAGCGGCTTTTGACAAAACCCTTGCCTCATCCGGCCATGTCAAAAGAATCGAGTCTCAAAATTCCACGGCCTGCATCGTTATTGCCGAAGATAACCCCGGAATCCAGGAATTTCTGGGCAGGGCCCTCAAAGGCTATACCCTGCTCATGGCCCCCAATGGCCAGGTGGCCTGGGAGGCCATCCAGCACACCCAGCCGGATCTGGTGATTTCCGATATCATGATGCCCATCATGGACGGCTATTCACTTCTGGAGAACATCCGGCTCCATAAAGCCACCACCCATATTCCCGTTATTATCATCACCTCCCTGACGGAACAGGAAGACAGGATAAAATCCCTTCAGATGGGAGCCGATGATTTTTTAACCAAGCCCTTTCATCACCTGGAACTCCAGGCCAGGGTTAAAAACGTGATCAGCGTTCATAAACTTGAAAGAGAAAAGACAAGAACAGAACAATTGGAGGTTTTTCTCATGGTACTGGCCTCGGCCATTGAATCAAAGGATCAATATACCGGCGGCCACGTGGAACGGGTTGCCAATTTTGCACGGGACCTTGCCCGGAAAGCCAGCCTGACCGAGGATCATGTCAAAGATATTTATATGGGCACCATTGTCCATGATGTCGGGAAAATCGGAATCAAGGATGAGGTACTCAATAAACCGGGCAAGCTCACCGACGAAGAGTTTGAACATATCAAGGAGCATCCTGCCATCGGGAGAAACCTGCTGTCCAAGCTGGAGATAGCGCCCGTTGCCGTCAGTATTGCCTATAACCATCAGGAAAAATGGGACGGGACAGGCTATCCCCGGGGAATCAGCAGGGAAGAGATTCCCATTGAAGCCAGGATCGCCGCCATCGCCGATGTCTGGGACGCCATTACCTCGGACCGCCCTTACCGCAGGGCCATCCCCATTGACAAAGCCATCCGGATCATGCACGAAGAACGGGGGAAATCCTTTGACCCCGACCTTTTCGACCTGTTCATGGATGAAACAGACAAGCTCTACCTGAAATATATCAATATGGAGCTGTTCAAAAAAGTGTCCTGACAAGCATCACAGATCTGATTCATGCCCATGCCCCGGCCGGCCGGTCAAACACCTCCACGGTTTTCTGCCTCAGGCTGCAGGCCCTGATGCGGACCGATTTCTGCCGGGCCAGGGCCACGCTTTCCGGGGGATGCCGTTTGTCCGGTACCATTGGTCCGGGTCGCCCAGGAACTGGGACAGCTCCCGGAGGGCCTCATTCTCATCCTTACAGGGTTTCACCAGCCCCGGAATGAATCCGGGCCCGTATTTGTTCTGCGAGATCTTGATGATCTGCCTCCGGGCATCCTCCCACAACCCGTTGGGGTCCAGCAGGATCAAGGGCGTGAGGGGGTTTTCATGGAGCTTCATGGAGGTGATGGAGATGGACAGCTCTTCGGCGCTGCCGTAACCCCCGGTATTGATGATGGGAAGATTGCTGAGCTTCTGGATATGATCCTGGCGGGAAAGGCGGAGCCCTTCGGCATATTTGATCAGGCCGTCGCAGGTGGTGAGCGGGGCCTGGTTTTCTCCTTCCAGGTCAATGGCCACGCCGATGCTCATGATATTATACTGCCGGGCCAGGTCGTTGGCCTCCTTCATCAGGCCCGGCCCCCCGCCGTGGACCACCCCCATTTCATTGCCGAAGGTTTCGGCCAAGAGCTTCAGGAGGCTGATCATCAGCCGGTTGTCCGCCTCCCGGGTATGGGAGCCGTAAAAGGCGAACCAGTAGCGGACCCGGTCAAACCGGGGCTTGTCGTCCGGTTCCATGAAACAGCCGTGATAAAAGGTGTAGAGTTTATCCAGATTGACCTCATACCGCAGAAACTCGCAGTCCGAATGCTCGGCATGGGTCAGGTCAATCATCTTCTTGATATAGGCATCCTCAAAAACGGGATTTTCCGATTCAATCAGAAAGGTTCTGAGCCCGCTTCTCCGGAAGGCGTCAATGATTTCAGGCTCCGGGAAACGGCGGCCCATGAAGATCCGGCTGTTGACCCCGCCCAGGGCAAACAGCTTTTCCAGGGGGTCCCGGCATTCATTATCACTGCTCCGGTCCGGGTGGAGGAGGGGTTTTCTGGAGGTGCTTTCAAATATGGCCTGCTTGATGATTTCAAGCTGGGCCTCGCCGTTGGGCTCCCAGGCCTTGGGGATCCGGGTGAAACGCCCCTTGTTCAGGATCAGCCCCATGGAATCCGGCTCAATGGCCGAGAAAAGATTGTGAATCTCGGAAGTGGTCAGAAGATCGTAAAGCCGGTAGCCGTTTTTGACCCGGGTTTTGTCCAGGGGCACGGCCAGGGGGTTCTTTGACCGGAAAAACCGGATCCTGACCTTGATCCGGTCCAGGCAGATGCCCCGGTCCCCGGAATTATACAGCTCCACCTGGCGGTCCCGGAAGGTCCGGAAGGGGTCCAGGATGCAGGCCGGCAGATGCTCTATGCCCTGGTCCTCCGGCTCCACCACCGTATCCACAATGCCGATGATATCCCCCAGGGAAATTTTAACGGCCCCGATAAACAGCTCTCCGGGGCCCAGGGTTTGTGTTTTCAGGTCAATGGGAACCCGTGACCGGATCTTGTTCAGGGCGCTCCGGCCCCGTTTGATGATGGAATTGAGGCTGGAGGTATTGATGGCGGGGGGCTCGAACTGATACTGGTAGGGCTCCAGCCGGACGGAAATATAGTCGCAGGTCTTTCCCGTGGCCGGATCGGTTTCCTCGTTGATGTCAAAGCCTTCATAATAGCCGGTCTCGGCCTTTCTCCCCACAAAGAGCCGCTTGTGCAGATAGTGCCGGACGTCATTGATCCTCAGTTCCGGGTCCAGGACGGCGATGCGCCCGATCTCATCCCCTTTTTTAAACAGGTCCAGCACATTGGTCAAAAGCGGGTTCAGGTTCTGGATCAGGCCCTGGAGAAACACACCGGAATTTTCGATCACCGGGCCTTCCCCGCCGTGGGCCAGGCCGGTCTTGATCCCGATCTGGGCGTTCCCGCTCCGGGCGGAAAAAATAAAGGGCTTTTTCTCCCTCAAAGCCCCCAGGATATAATCCGACACATGGGGGAAATAAAACCGGGCCTTGGCGGTTTCCGCATCTTTTTTCTTTTTGGTGATATCATGGACATATCCGTCGGAACTGATGATCTGTGGGATGGTCATATGCGAAAAGGCTCCTGTATCCTTTAGTTCGATCTGTATTTGTGAATGAGTTCTTCAAAAGCGATGGAATTGAGTTTTCCTTTATCATAGGCATCGATCCTGTCTTCAACTTCCTTGGTCCATAACCTGTCAATTTCTTTATCCGGTTTATCAAGACTGGAAATCAGCTTATCAATGAGCCGTGCTTTTTCAAGGGGGCTGAGTGTCGAAAGCTCTTTATCGATGAGATTTGCGGCATTCATTGTTTGGTGTATCCTTTACCGTCGATGCTGCTCACCGGACCGGCGCTGTTTGCCGGGTTCGAGTGAAGCTGGGCGTTAGAGTTTATTATTAATATAAATATCTGTTGCCTTAACTAAATCTGATATAAAGCGGATTTGTTTACGTAAATCTTCTCGTGTGACTGCGTGTGGGGCAGTTTGACCAACAACAGGTCTCCAAGATCGGTGAGCAATATCCCCACGTTTTTTTACTATCAAGTTGAGTTCTTTTCGAGCACGAATAGGATCGTAATTATTCCATAACCAACCTTCAGTTACATCAATATCTAAGAATTTTTGGAAAATATTTTTAACCTTTTCTGTGCTTGGCGTATGGAAATATTTTAAGTCGTTTTCAAGAGAAGATTTGTAAAATTTTGCGAGCAAAGACGTTTCATTGCCAATGCCTGTTACAGTGTCAACTGCCTCTAAAATTCTATCCTCGATGTATGTTTCCAATGCAGATAAAGCCATTACAAGACCCGCACGTTTAAGAACTTCTGCTTCAGGAGGAGGTGGTTTATTGTTTAGTGAATCAAAATGATTTAGCAAATCAATCGGATCTTGAATTATATGCTCAAAAGTTTGTAGTGATTTTGATGTCATTTTTTAATTGCTCTAACGCCGATTTTCAACGGACGCGCTCTGTTTGTGTTTGGTTGCAAAAGCATTGTTGGCCGATGTTTTAATCTTTTTGTTTCATCCAATAGATTGCTCGCTCAGGAATATCCCATAATTCTCGCTCTTTCAGCGACATAACAACTCCTTGGTATCCCGGATATATTGTTGCAGCACTAATACCTTCTTGGTGCAATAGCCTCAATAATTTTTTTGATTCTGAACGAGGCAAAGTAAAATGCCCCATAACTGGAACAGTATGGTTTAATTTTTTCCATTGATTTTCAACTATTACATCAACAGGGTCAACTGATACCTTTTTCAATAGCTTTTCGCTTGTTAATATTTCAGTCGTAAAAATGCCGCCTTGTGCATGTAAATTTGGATTTGAAAATCGGGGAGCAGTGACGACATAAACAGACATGTCTATGTTACTTGGAAAAGCAATGTTTATAATCCAATCGAAATTGAGACTCCATATACTTAGCAAGTCTTTTGTATTATCTTTTACTGCCCCTATCGCCGCGAAGTATGCGGCTACTAAAGGTTTTCAGTCCAATCTAAAAGACGTGTTGGCACCCCATAATGTTGCGCTAAGGCCAAAAGTGGGAGCAAGTCATCAACAGGCCACCCCTTGTCCTTTATCTTGTCATCAAGAGTTTTCCAACCGCTTGGTGTGCGAAGCAGATTACTGTCGCCTGGTACATTGAGTCCTTGAGCATCGATTGCCCAGTAAAATTCATGTATTCTTTTAAATTCGGCATCCTTCTGTTCCTGGTTTGTTGGCTGTATGCCTTCTTGGGGTGAGAAGCTATAACCTAACACCGGTTTGGGATCTTCACGGAGGGCGCTAGGTCTGAGTCTGTATTTATCGTCATTTGAATGCCCACGGAACATCCAGAACTGCCTCGTTCCATCCCATAATTTATTGCCCCTTCCTAAAAGATGTAAAAATTCTTCAGCACTAGAGCATGTTACTTCCTTTATTGCAGGCATACATGTTTCCTTCCTTCGCCAACAAGTTAATGTGCGGGTCCGGATCTCATTCCCTTTTGAATTCTATCCGATCCGCAACAACCGTCATTGATCTTAGGAGTTTTCTATCAGGAGATGGATTCAGAGTAAAGAAAATAGTGAGCAGGCATTGAGGGAACAAGGGCGGCTGGAAGACCCACCCTTCCGGCGCAGGACCGCCGGAGGTGGGGGGCTATGGGCGGGTTTATTCTTTCAGTTCCGGG
>JAAUSZ010000195.1 GCA_012031875.1 Desulfobacula sp. | reverse complement strand
TGTGTCAAACCGAATCCGGGTGCGGGTCAGCCTTTGAAACCATCAAAACAGGCCTGGACCTGAGAAATGAGAACCCCCCTGTTCAAACAGACCTCTTCCCATCCTCATCTCATGCTGGCCGAAGAATATGTGGAAGGTCCCGAATACAGTTGCGATTTCACGGTTGAAAACGGGACAGTCCGGGTGATCCGGCTGGCCAAAAAAATAAAATCCTCTGTCATGCCCTTTGGCACCATCCAGGGGTATATTTTGCCCGGCGTCCTGCCCCGGAGCGTTGGTGATCACAGCCTTCACGACACCCTGCTCAGGGGCGCATCGGCCCTGGGCATTAAACGAGGGCTTTGCATGGTGGATTTTATCGTTTCCAATGAAAATATAAGGCTCATCGAAATGACCCCGAGACCCGGAGGGGATTGCCTGCCCCATATGCTGAAAGAATGCACGGGCCTGGACATGCTGAAAACAGGTCTGGATTTCGCCGCGGGACTCCCCCTGGCCCTGCCCGATACCAAGGGGGTTTCCCCCTGTATGGCCATACGGATCCATGCAGAAAAGGAAGGGATACTGCGAACTATCGATTGCCGAAAACTTGCCGGGGACCCCCGGATCAAATCCATCCACCTGACTCAAAAACCGGGCCACAGGATCCACCTGCCGCCCGGGGATTATGATTCATGGCTCCTGGGCCATGTGATCATGACGCCCCTTGAGACGCAACACCCGGAATCGGAAGCCCTTGCCATATTAAAAAAGATAGAGGTTTCCATTGACGGGGAAAAGCCGGGAGAACCGCGCTGATGTCTGAACACCCCGCTCCCCTGCTTCTTGAAAAAGACAGCCTTGAAACATTTGTCCGCGCCTATCTGGACCGGCAGGAACGCTACCTCGCCCTTGCCCAAAAGCACGGGTCCCCCCTGTGGGTCCTTGACTCCGGGGTTTTAAAAGCCAAGGCCCGGCGTTTTTCCCAGGCCTTTAACGCCTGCTTTGACCAGACCGCCTATTATTTTGCCGTGAAAAGCAATAATTGCCCGGAGGTGGCCGCCACCCTTCTTGAGTCCGGGTTCGGCCTGGATGTCTCCAGCGGCATTGAACTCAACACCGCCTTAGACCTGAATGCAGGGGACATTGTCTTCAGCGGGCCGGGAAAAACCGATGAGGAACTAAGGCTTGCCCTCCGGCACAAAGACCGGGTCACCCTTCTTCTGGACGGTTTCAGCGAACTGGACCGGCTTTGCGCGCTGCTGCCCGGCTCGGATCAGGCTTCTCCCGTCAGGGTGGGGATCCGCCTGACCACCAATCCCCAGGGGCTGTGGCGAAAATTCGGCATCACCCTGGAAATGCTGCCTGAATTCTGGAAAAAAATAGCCGCCCTGCCCCCTATCCGCTTTGCCGGCCTTCAATTTCATTCCAGTTGGAACCTGACCCCGGACCGCCAGGTGGAATTCATCGCCCTTTTGGGCCAAACCCTTGCCCGGATGCCTGGGGATTTCAACCGCAGCATTGAATTCATCGACATGGGCGGCGGATACTGGCCTGAAGAGGGAGAATGGCTTCATTCCCCGGAACCGCAGCAAGGCGCCTTACCCCAAGAAAATTCCATCCCTTTGGACAGGGTGAGGCCCCACTACCGGATTCCGGGAACGCCCATTGAAATGTTTGCAAAAGCCCTTTCCCATGCCGTCCAAACCCATATTTTCCCCTTTGCAGACTGCCGGATCTGCTTTGAACCCGGCCGGTGGATCTGCCACAGCGCCATGCACCTTCTCCTGTCCGTCATTGACAAGAAAAGCCATGATCTGGTCATCACCGACGCGGGGACCAATATCATCGGCTGGGAGCGGTTTGAAACCGATTATTTTCCGGTGCTGAATTTAAGCAGGAGCGGACTTGTGGAAAGGCCCTGCCATATCCTGGGGTCCCTGTGCACCCCCCATGATGTCTTTGGCTATGCCTATTTCGGCGAGGGTATTGAGCGGGGAGACTGCCTTATGATCCCCTGTCAGGGGGCCTATACCTACAGTCTGGGGCAGAATTTCATCAAGGGCTGCCGGGATTTGTCAAAATCTGAGGGCCAAACTCCAAGACAGGGATAATTCAGAAGTCTTCGGGTTCTTCATCCTCTTCCTCTTCATCCATGTCAAGCTCAAAATCCTTTTCATCGTCAAAGTCTTCATCAAAGATCTCAGGGATGTCCTCATCGGCAAAATCATCATCCACAAAGGACAGTTCTTCGTTTTCTTCAACAATGGTGGTGATGGCGTCCCTCAGGTTTCTTTCAAAACTTTCGGTATATTCCCCGTCCGGATCAGGGAAAAAATCATATTTTTCCTCATATTCATCGATCAGGTCATATAAATCGGAGACAAGGCTCGGATCTTCCAGTTCCTCGCCATAGGATTCGATAATATCATTGTAAAGGTCATAGAGTTCAAATTCTTCAAGTGCATCCTGTATTGTCAGTCTCTTTTTTGCCATCAGATCTTTCCTTAACCCCTAATTCATCAAAAAATTTTCTTGAGAATAAAGTCTGAAGTTTCTTTTGTCAATATCACAAAATCCAAAGCAGAAGTTTTTATCAGAAAACATCCTTTAACACCATATTGTTCCGGTGAATGATTTCATCATAGTGTTTGCTGCCGAGGCAGGCTTCGATCTGGAAAGTTTTCAGCCCTTTGATGAGTTCAACGTCGGAAGACCGGTAATTGACCAGCCCGATTCCGATGATCTCATTGCCTGCCGTTTTAAAGGCCACGGGAGACCCTTCTTCAAACTCGCCTTCGACCTTGACCACACCGATGGGCAAGAGGCTTTTCCCGTTTTCCCGGAGGGCCCGGACCGCGCCGTCATCAATGACAAGGCTCCCCTTGGGGGCCAGGGTATGGGCGATCCAGCATTTCCGGCTGGCCAGTTTCTTATTTTTCGGCACAAAATAGGTGCCCTGGGGTCGTCCCTCAAAAAGTTCCAGCAGAACATTTTTGGCATTTCCCCGGGCCACGATCATGGGGATTCCGGCCGAGGTCACTTTTTTGGCGGCCTTGATCTTGCTGAGCATGCCCCCGGTGCCCAGGGTGCCGGGGATATCGCCGGCATAGGCTTCAATCTCTTTTTTAAATGAGGTGACCTCGGAGATGAGCCGGGCGTCCGTGAACCGTCTGGGGTCCTTATCGTACAGGCCTTCAATATCGGTGAGGATAAACAGGAAATCCGCATCCATTAAAAGCGCAATCATGGCGGAAAGATTGTCATTGTCCCCCAGCTTGATTTCCTCCACCATGATGGTGTCGTTTTCATTGATGACGGGAACCACCTTCCATTCCATGAGGGTGTTCAGGGTGTTCCTGGCATTCAGATAGCGTTTCCGGTTGTTGAGATCTTCCGCGGTCAGAAGGATCTGGGCCACCTTCTTCTCCCTCCGGGCAAAACTGTTTTCATAGGCCATCATCAATCCGATCTGGCCCATGGCGGCAATGGCCTGGCGTTTGGGCATTTCACCGGGACGGGACGTCATGCCCATTTTCCTGAGCCCCGCGGCCTGGGCCCCGGAAGACACCAGGATGACCTCCATGCCCCTGTCCATAAGGGTGCTGATCTGGCCGGAAATCGCGTCAATGACCTCCAGATCCAGTCCGTTTCTGGCGGTAATGACATTGCTGCCGATCTTGACGACAACCCGTTTGGCATGGTTTAAAAATTGTTCCGGCATGTCTTATTCCTGGTTAAAATCCGTTTCAAGTGTTTGATGGGTAAAGGGTCTGGCCTTATCACCGGCATAGTCCCGGACACAGTGGCCGTCCCCCAGAAGCCGCCACTGGTAGCTCATGAGGCCCTCAAGGCCCACGGGCCCGCGGGCATGAATTTTTTGGGTGCTGACCCCGACTTCCGCGCCCAGGCCGAACCTGAACCCGTCGCTGAACCGTGTGCTGCAATTCCAGAAGGCGTCGGCCGTATCGGTATGGTCCATGAAATACAGGGCCCTTTTCTTATCCCGGGTGACAATCCCGTCGGTATGGCCCGAGCCGTAACGGTTGATATGGTCCACGGCCGCCTTCAAGGAAGGCACCACCCGGACGGACACCTTCAGATCCAGGTATTCGGTTTTCCAGTCCTCTTCCGTGGCCGCGCCGACCTTGATGATCTCCCGGGTTTTTTCACACCCCACCATCTCCACCCCCTTTGCTTCCAGGGCCTGTTTCAGGGCCGGCAGGATTTCTCCGGCCACGGCCTCATGCACCAGCAGGGTTTCAACGGCATTGCACACCGCCACATACTGGCATTTGGAGTCAACGGCAAGCTGAACAGCCATGGCCGGGTCCGCGAACCGGTCCATATAGAGATGGCAGATGCCGTTGGCATGGCCCAGGACCGGGATATGGGTATGGTCCATGATATACCGGACAAAGGCATTGCTGCCCCTGGGGATGATGAGATCCACCGCCTTTTCCAGCTTCAGCATCTGGTCCACGTGGTCCCTTGTTTCCAGCAGGCCCAGCCACCCCTCCGGCAGCCCGGATTCCCGGCCCGCCTTCAGAATCAAAGAAGACAGCACCTGGTTGGTGCGAAGGGCCTCCCTCCCCCCTTTCAAAAGCACGGCATTCCCGCTTTTCAGGCAGAGGGCCGCAATCTGGACCAGGGCATCGGGCCGGGATTCAAAAATCACCCCGATGACCCCGATGGGCCGGGAGACCTTGTAGAGCCTCAGCCCCTTGTCCAGCTCCCTTGCGCTCAGGGTCTTTCCCACGGGGTCTTCCAGCCTGATGAGGCTTTCAATCCCCTCGCAGACCTCGGCCAGTTTCTCCCCGTCGAATTTCAGCCGCTTCATGAGCGGGGCTTCCAGTTTGTCTTTTTCCGCCTGCTCACGGTCCCGGGCATTGGCCTCAAAAATTTGATCCGAATGGTCTGCAAGGAGCCGGATGATGTTTTTCAGGGCCGCATCCTTGACGGGGCCCGAAAGGGCCGACATGAGGATGGCCGCCTCTTTGCACTGCATGGCGACAGTATGTATATCCATTTTGTATTCCTTACACATTAAGCTTTTGGCTCTCTCAGCCAAAAAAAATCATACATCCATTAAAAACCTTTTCCTGTCAAGGGTAAATAAAAATTTGAGCTGCCTCGGGCGGGACCGGTCCCTGCCGAGGCCGCCGAGCCGGGAACCCCTTGGATTTTTACAAAATTATTATTCTCAAAGCCCTTTACACACCCTAAAAATGCTGATATGGCATTCCAATACCGGAGGCCGTCTCATTGGATCTGAAAACCGCCGGTTTGAAACAGACAATGGTTTTGACTTGATAACAGCTTTTTCCGGCTTACGTGTGGCTTTCAGGTTATCAAGAAAAATTGACCTGATAATAAGATAATAAATGGTTGGGCATCAAGGATTAAAAAGGAGGCTTAGGCATGCCAAAGCAGCTTCGCACACTTTCCATCTACAGAAAAATCATTGAGCGACTCGCAGAGTTCAGACTTGTAAGCCCTCCGCTCATGGAGCAGCTTGCTGGAAAGGTTGGCTTTGACGGCATTCCCAGTGAGGGCGACTCCATTCTTCCGGTAGCAAATGGTCCAGCAACTGGATTCAATGCGCACGGCAAGGAAATTATCAGGCGGGATCTTCCAATAGAGACCCGTTCAAGGATGATTCATACATCTTGGCAGGACTGGCACGGGCAAACGCATTATGGAATTCAAACTCGTAACTATGAGGCGTATCCGCGGGAGCTGATTCCTCCGCCTGAGGAATTTGTTACCGCCATGCGCAAAGACGGACACGTTGTTGCCGCATCACGCATTATCGAATGCGACGAGACAGAAGCAGACATTGTCCACCTCCTCAATGTCTTCCTCGAATGCTTTCCCTCCTTTGAGATCGTACAGCCAGATTTAACAAAACCCACAAAGGTTAGAAAACTTGCCTGGAAAATCCTGCCCCAAGGCCAGTATCCATTTGAACGTGCCCGGCAGGCACTGGAAGACTACCTTCAGAAGCTATCGGAGGACAACAGGGCAACGGCCACAGAGAGAATCAGAGCTATCACCCGTCACAGTCCAGACTTTATTGCAGTCGGCCTCGGTGGGTTCAGTGACTATGTCGTCTTTGGCTTTATAGGTCGCCGCCGCTATGTTCTTGAAAGCCCGAATACCGGCAACGCCACCTACATCTTTAGAAATGATTGGGAAACGGTTTCTCGTTTGAGCAAGCGCGAGATTCTCCAAGAGAACATAGAGGAAGCTCGACTCATTCACAATTCACGGTGGTACAAAGCAGTGAGCGAAGTGATCAACAGGCAGTAATGCTGCCCACCATGCCTTCCAGTCGACGTCCCTGCCCCAGCGCCGTGGCTGAAGGCGGGTGTTAGCGTAAGAAAGGAGGATGTTATGAGCAAAGATCAAGATCGTAATGTTTATCAAAGAGACGATGGCAAGTGGGTGAACAAAAGGCATGATGCCGGTAGACCTTCAAGCATTCACGACACACAAAAAGAGGCGGTAAAACGAGCGAAAGAGATGCTGCAAAACCAAGGTGGCGGTGAGCTGAATACACATGGCCGTAATGGTCGAATTAGAAGTAAGGATACTATTCCTCCTGGAAACGATCCCAATCCACCGAAAGACAAAGAGCATTAACAGCGAGGTAATGTATAGGGCAAATCCAGCCAAAAGAATTTGCACACTAAGTTTGCGTTTTAGCAAAACCGCAGGCTAATTTGAAAGGAAGCGCAAATGAAACGATAAAAAGGAACCGGGATTACTGCGCGGCTTTTCGGAACTATTTGGTTTAACAAAATAAAAAATTTTTACCTGAGGTTCTGGGTTCAAGTAGTCCGGCCCATCAACTTCCACTTGGCTGTCAAAAAGAGGACTAACATTATGATTAATATTTCCGAACTAAATGAAAGAGGATGGGTAACTGTTGATGACATTTCATCAAAGGAAGACCTTTTTGAACTTGGACGCACGATTGGAACTCCGGTACTTACCCCCAATGGGGAGTACGTGAAAGAGATCCGCCGCTTCTCAGCAGCGCAAGCGCAACCAGAAAGCCAAAGCGCATTATATGGAACAGGAAGATTTCCATTGCATAGCGATACTGTGTTTTGGGCAACTCCGATTAAGTACGTCTTGTTAAGGGGGTACGGTGACACTCGAAGACCGACAACTGTTTTAACCTTCGAAGATCTTTTTAGTGACTGTGACGATCATTTCATGTCTCTGTTCAGAAAATCTATTTGGCGTGTGCGCACTGGAAAAAACCAATTCTATTGCTCACCTATATTTTACTGTGGCGACTCTAAAGGCTGGCGACTTGATGTGGATTTGATGCATCCTGCTAATATTTCCGCAAAACAGATTGCTCCCAGATTGAGAGAATTAGTTAGCAGAGCGGATACTCACAATCTGAACTGGAATGATAATACGGCAGCAATAATTCTTAATTGGACTACTCTGCATGGTAGAGGGGCTCAGCCAGACAATGAGGGTGAGCGCGTTATAGAACGATTATATGTGAGGTAAATAATGAGCTGGGAGCGTGATCCACTGTGGGCGAAGGCACGCCTATTTATTGAGAAAGCTATTGAGTTTCAAAGGGATGATCCTTCTTTCGGTCTTTGGTGCTCATTTGGACTTGAGATTTTGGCTCGCGCAGCGATAGCGAACATTAGTCCAGTTCTTTTGGCCGAACCTGATAAAGAACATAAGTACCTCCTTCATGCTATTGGTCGAGGTTCAAACCGTGTTGCACGCAAGTCAATAGATACCGCACGCGTAATAAATCTATGTCATGAGCTTATAGAATCCTTTACCAAAGAAAATCTCACTGTGTGTCTTGCCCTTGTTAACCGACGAAATGAAGAACTGCATACAGGAGCAGCAGCGTTTGCCGCTTATCCTACAAATCTTTGGATAGCTGGGTTTTACAGTGCATGTGAGTCACTCTGCGCCTCAATAGGTGAAACCATGGAGAGCTTATTCGGTGAGGATGAGGCAAAGGTGGCAAAATCAGCTCTTGAAGGTGACAGAAACGACACCAAACAACGAGTATTGACAAAAATATCTTCACATAAATCTGTATTCGAATCAAAACCTGAGCCAGAAAGAGAACTGGCACTTGCTGTAGCAGACAAAGAAGCAAACGGATTAGCATATCAGGGCTACCATCGTGTTAAATGCCCTGCCTGCGGAGGAACTGCTATTGTTAAGGGAAATGCCTTTGGTAAAGAGATCGTTTCGGATCAAAATGGAGATATAGCTGTAAGACAGGCTGTATCTCCGAATTTCTTTGCTTGTTCTGCATGTCAATTGAAACTTGAAGGATATGCAGAACTAGAGGTGTGTGGTTTAGGTGGGCATTACACCAGACGAACAACCTTTACGCCGAGTGAATACTATGGGCTAATCGAGCCGGATGATCTACCATACCACATAGAAGAATATCTTGCAGCCAACATGCGCGAATACGATAATGAGTAACTCGGCCAAACGCTTCAACCTGACTCGGGCACAAGGACCCTCGCAGGTTAAGCTGATGTTCGATTCAATAAAAAACAACAGGAGATAAATATGAAAGCAGAGTTTACCGCAGTTATAGAAAAAGCACCGGAAGGCGGATTTTGGGCAATTTGCCCTGAAGTGCCCGGTGCTAACGGACAAGGAGAAACAGTAGAAGAAGCCAAGATAAATTTGAGGGAGGCCATCGAGCTGATTTTTGAGGATCGCAGGGCCGATATTCTTCGAGGGCTACCTGAAGATGCTATCCAGGAAAAAGTGACAATTGGATGAAACGAATCGATTTGGAAAGGAAATTAAGGATAGCAGGCTGCTATCTGAAACGGGAAGGAGCTGCGCATTCACTCTGGATGAATCCAAAGGATGGCTCAATAGAAGCGGTTCCCCGGCACAACGAAATCAAAGAGCTTTTGGCAAGAAAAATCCTGAAAAATCTAAAAGCAGAATAAAAACCCGATTCCTGAAATAAGGCCGTCATCCTTTTCGGCAACCCGGTCCGGGAACGGCGGGAGCTGCGGTTCCCCGGTATAGCCAAACCCCTGGCGGGATTTCATTTTCACGGAAAAATCATCATGAAAAAACTTTCAGAAATAAAATAATTCTGCTATGGTGTTCCGCTGGTTTTTTATAATTTTTAATATAAGGAATATGACAACGGCGTATGAACGGTTTAAGTCTTCAGGGGATCAACAAGACATTCGGCAAGGTCCATGCCGTGCGGGATGTTTCCAAGGATATTC
>JAAUSZ010000194.1 GCA_012031875.1 Desulfobacula sp. | reverse complement strand
TCCCGTAATTTCTTTGCCTACATTTTTCCTGAAATACTTCAATATTTTATCACGCACCCCTATTTTTTTCTTTTTCGAATATCATTTGCGAGCTGCCATGGAATGCCGCATCCCGATCTTGTTTTTCTGAAATCAATATATAGTCCGAGGGTTCCATGGATTCAAAATCAACATCTTTTAAAAGGAATTCGTTTTCCGCCGCCATTTCTTTTGCCGTGACCCCGCTTACAATGGA
Source organism: Desulfobacula sp. (assembly GCA_012031875.1). Taxonomy (GTDB): domain Bacteria; phylum Desulfobacterota; class Desulfobacteria; order Desulfobacterales; family Desulfobacteraceae; genus Desulfobacula. The sequence goes on along the minus strand of JAAUSZ010000194.1, from coordinate 9,027 downwards.
CCACCCAAATTGGACTTTCAGTTCTCGGACCCGCCTTGCATATTCCTGGATACCGGATACCACAAGCAATTCGTTCCCGCTGAGGATGACTCGGGGATATTTTAAAAAATAATGCAAAATCCTGTCACGCGCACTTTTGACGACTTCCGCAGGGATTAAAGATTTTCCAAGCTCCCTGAGATGCCTGAAACAGGGAACCAGGGCAAGAACCTTTCCCCTTAGATCATCGGACCCGAGTTCATGTTCAAAATTGACAATCAATTCCTGAAGTTTTTTACGTATTTTCTCGGATTTCATCAGTTCAGGGTTTCCTGTTTATGTTGATCTGTTTCCAAAAAAGAAAGCAGCCTGTTCTTGAGTGCTTCTTGATCCTTTATTTCGCAGGTCCATAGCGTCAAAGTCATCCAGCCCGAATCTTCTAATCGTTGGATATTATATTTATCCCTCTCCATGTTCCCATCGATTTTTTTGTTCCAGAACTCCATATTGGTATCCGGTCGCTTTGAGCGGGAACACCCGGCATGTCCGTGCCAGAAACATCCGTGAACAAATATCACTTTTTTATATTTCGGCAGAATGATATCGGGGTTCCCCGGCAAATCCTTTCTCTGGATTCTGAATCGGTATCCCATACTATGGAGAAGAGACCTTACAAGCAATTCGGGTTTTGTGTCTTTGCCGCCTATGCGCGACATAATCCGACTTCTTTTTTCCTTTGAGAAGACATCCATTTTCCATAATTCCGATCCAGCATCAATCTGACCACATCTGCAACCCTGGCGGCCAATAAGGGCGGCACCGCATTCCCGATCTGCTTGGCAATTTCTATTTTGGACCCTGTGAATTGAAATGTATCCGGAAAACTCTGAAACCGGGCGGCTTCCCTATGTGTAATCGGTCTGTGCTGCTCAGGATGAAGGTATCGGCCTTTTTCCGGTTTGAAAAATTCGGTCCTGATCGTGAACGCGGGCCTATCCCACCACAACCGGCCGAAAAGGTCGGTCCCGCCGGTTTTCTTTTTTATCCAGCAGGGGGGCGTCAGCTCCGGTGTTTGCCGCTGTAAATCAAACCGATTCATCCCCTCTTCCGGTATTGCCAGGTATCGTTTTTTGCTCAAGTCGGTGGGATTCCTACCAAAATGGAGATCAAGAGGGGGTGGTACTTTTCTGATTTCCGTTCCAATGGGTGGCGGCAAATTTCCCACAGCATCCCTGACGGTTCTCCATTTTTGAGGTCCGGGAAGATATTTGGTTTCATCGAACGGCAACTGCAATTGCAAAGGTTTGCCCATATCCTTGAAATGGGTTTTTCGCGGTGGGAAAAGAACGGATGGGTCCATAAAGCGGCATCCAATGATAAATGCCCTGGTCCGCGTCTGGGGAACACCATAGTCGGCAGCAAGCAGTTTGTCCTGACGAACCTTAAACCCCAATTTTTCGGCTTCTTTAACGATTTCGGAATGTTCCAGGGTTCCCAGAAGCTGGGGAACATTCTCCATCACAAAAACAGTGGCTCCACTCCGGGCGACCACATCCAGAAATGGTTTCCATAATTTTTTTCTCGGGTCATTATCCCGGTCCCGATTCAACAAGCTGAATCCCTGGCAAGGAGGTCCACCAATCACCACATCCGCCTGTGGAATCAGAAATCCGCCGTTTTCCAGGATTTCAACGATGTCTCCTTGAACACAATGGGGCCCGAAATTCTTATTATAGGTATTCACGCAAAACCCATTAAAATCATTGGCCCATACCGACTGAAACGGGTGTCCGAATTCTTTTGAAAATCCCAGAGACATACCCCCGGCACCGGAAAATAAGTCAATCAGCCGATAAATGCACTCATGCTTTGGTTTTTCCTCTGAACACCTTGCCCTATAAATGGCTTCATCTTCTTTAAGGAATAAAACATCGGTCGTTGAATCATCAAAATCATACATCATTAAGTAAACCCTGTGATATCATATTACTTCACTGAATCAAGGTTATAACATCTTCATCTGATTTTGTAATGACTTTTATACTTATCATATTGTCGTTTCAAAACCGCTTTGTTCCTTTGAAACCCGTGGGCCGGTAAAAAAGTGGTGCAGCCGGTATCCAGAAGTTTTTTCCAGCTCTGGACCATGAGTTTTGGGTCGTCGGCAAAGGGCGGAAACACAGATCCTCTGAAGATCCCGAACAGGGTGTCGCCGACCAGGGCGATGTCATTTTCAATGATCACACTCAGGGAGCCGGGAGTGTGGCCCGGCGTATGGAGAATATATCCGGGAAACCCGAATGAATTCAGATCCAATCGCTCATCCACCAGCCCATCATACTCCACCGGGGCATAGTTTAGACGCCCAAGGCCCCGGGTCCGGTTCAATATTTTGATCATCAGCTTTGTGACGGGGATCGATCCCTGGATGACGGGATTTTCCCCCTTTCTCAGACAGGCCCCTTCGCTTCTGTGCACCCAGATGGGCGTCCCATGGGTCTGTTTCAGCTTTGCCGCATTTTCAGCATGATCAAAATGGCAATGGGTCAATACCAGGGCGACCAGGGAGGCATGAGTTGCCCCAAATCCCTCCAGGCCCTTGTTCAAACGGTTCCAATCCCTTTTTGTGCCTGAATCCACCAGCAGGAATCGATTATCCTTTGAAACCAGGTAAGAATTGCATCTTCGGTTTAGAATCCGGTAAATCCGGGTGCCGGTTTTTGTCCTCCAGGATTTCATGGCGGGCCCCTATTGCCCGTAGGCATTTTCAAGGATATTCAGATAATCCTGCTTCACCATCGGCCTTGGGTTTGAAGGTGTTGAATTGTTTTCAAAGGACATGGCGGCGATTTGGTCAAATTTGTCTTTTGTGATGCCCAGATCCTTAAACCGGGGGATGGACAGCCTTGTTGACAGGTTTTTGATCATTTCGATGAAGGCCTCGGACGCAGCCGTATCATCAATTTCCCTGATTCCGGAAAGCCTTGCCAGCCCTGCCATCTTTTCACGGCATGCCGGCAGGTTATAGGAGAGTACCGGGGGAAGGAAAACGGAATTGGCAATGCCGTGGGGAATATCGTACAGGGCCCCGATGGACTCGGAAATGCAATGGACGGCGGTGACATCGGAATTGCCGAAGGCAAACCCGGCCATGGTGGAGCCGAACATCAGGTTTTCCCGGTCCTGGCGGTTGTTTTTGATATCTGTATAGGCCCCTTCAATGGACCCCAGGATCAGGTCCACGGCTTTGACGGCTTGGGTGTCCGTGATCAGGGTGGCCGGTTTTGACAGATAGGCTTCCACGGCATGGGTCAGGGCGTCAAGGCCTGTGGAGGCAATAATGGAAGGCGGCAGGGTCCGGATCAGGTCCGGGTCCACAATGGACACGGCCGGATACATCTTCGGCCCCTTGATGCTCATTTTAAATTTCCGGTTCACATCGGTGATGACCGAAACCCAGGTGACTTCGCTTCCCGTGCCGCAGGTCGTGGGGATGGCCAGAAACGGCAGGGGAGCCTGGCTGTATTTTTCCCTTCCTTCATAGGCCTCGATCCTGCCCCCATTGGTGCACAACAGGGCCAGGGCCTTTCCGGCATCCAGGGGGCTTCCGCCGCCAAGGCCGATGACAAGGTCCGGGGCCAGGGACCGCATTTCTTCGGCGATCCTGTTGATGGTATCGGATTTCGGGTTGGCCTCAATTTGGTCAAAGACCTGGATACCGGGAAGCTGGGGCAGGACTTTTTCAAGGAGCCCGGATCTTGCTATCCCTGCATCGGTTACCAGGACCGGGTTCTTTGCCTTCAGATCCTCAGTGATGATGGAACCCAGGTTTTTGATTTCCCCTGATCCGAAATACAGTTTTGACGGCATATGAAATTTCATGGCCAAGCCTCCTTTTAAAATTGATGATCCGGCTTTTTTGAATTAAAACAAAATCAACGGGAAGTCGAGGTTTTTTTCAACCTTAAAAAACGGGAAGGGAGTGTCCGGTGATTCCGGGAAATTTTCTTTGCCGGGGCCGTAAACTTAAAAAGGCTGCTTTGTCAAAGCAGCCTTTATTAAGAAAAGGAAAAAAGGATGAAAAAATAATCTTTTTGTATGTTGATGGTATTTATAGCAAACCCTGTGCCATATCCCCGGTTAAACCCCGAATTTTTTTTAATATTCTGATTTAATAGAATTTTTTAGTTTTTAAAGCCCCCGGCCATGAAAGGCCGGCGGGATTGACATGCTGGAAAAGTTCAAAATTCTGAACCACAAAGAGGGGTTTTGGATTATGATTTGTTATAATACGCTGAAATAATTATATTTTTATCCATAAAAAATGAGGGTTCAAAATTTTGAACCGCACCCATGAGAAATTCAAAAAAGAGCCGGGCCGGGGAATTCATTTCCCTGCCCGGCTCTTTTCGAAAGCATCAATACCGATAATGTTCAGGCTTATAGGGCCCGTTGACGGGGACCCCGAGATAGTCCGCCTGTTCCTGGGTCAGTCGGGTCAAGGTGACGGAAAGATTTTTCAGGTGAAGCCGGGCCACTTCCTCATCCAGCTCCTTGGGCAGGGTATAGACCTTGACCTCAAGGTTTTCCTTGGCCAGCTTGATCTGGGCCAGGGTCTGGTTTGAAAAGCTGTTGCTCATGACAAAACTGGGATGCCCTGTGGCGCATCCCAGGTTCACCAGCCGGCCTTCGGCCAGGACAACAACGGCCTTGCCCGACGGCAGGATCCATTTGTCCACCTGGGGCCGGATATTGATTTTCACGGCCTGGGGATGCTGGTTCAGATAGCTCATTTCGATTTCATTATCAAAATGGCCGATATTGCAGATAATGGATTCGTTCTTCATCTGTTCGATATGCTCGCCCCGGATGACCCGGTAACTGCCGGTGGCGGTCACAAAGACATCCCCATGGGGGGCGGCCTCTTCCATGGTGACCACCCGGAATCCTTCCATGGCGGCCTGGAGGGCACAGATGGGGTCGATTTCCGTGACCCAGACAATGGCGCCATAGCCCCTCATGGAGGCGGCGCAGCCCTTGCCCACATCCCCATATCCGGCGATCACCACGGTCTTTCCGGCCAGCATGATGTCGGTAGCTCTTTTAATGCCGTCGGCAAGGGATTCCCGGCAGCCGTAAAGATTATCAAATTTGGATTTGGTCACGGAATCGTTGACATTGATGGCCGGGAAAAGCAATTCCTTTTTTTCAGCCAGTTGGTAAAGCCGGTGAACCCCGGTGGTGGTCTCCTCCGATACCCCGCGGATTTTTTTGGCAATGCGGGTCCATTTCCGGGGATCTTGTTCGTAATCCATCCGTATCCGGTCCATGAGGCATTTTTCATCTATGCTGTGGGTAGGCTTTTCCAGCAGTGAGGGGTCTTTTTCCACTTTGACCCCCTGGTGGACATACAGGGTGGCGTCCCCACCGTCATCCACAATCAGGTCCGGGCCGGACCCGTCGGGCCAGATCAGGGCCTGTTCCGTACACCACCAGAATTCCTCCAGGGTTTCCCCCTTCCAGGCAAAGACGGCGGCGCTTCCTTTGTCGGCAATGGCGGCGGCGGCATGGTCCTGGGTGGAAAAAATATTGCAGGAAGCCCACCGGATGTCCGCTCCCAGTTCGTACAAGGTATCGATGAGCATGGCGGTCTGGATGGTCATGTGCAGGCTGCCGGTGATTTTCAAGCCTTTCAGCGGCTTTTCCGGCCCGTATTTTTCCCGGATGGCCATGAGGCCCGGCATCTCTTTTTCCGAAAGCTGCATGTCTTTGTGGCCCTCTTCAGCCAAGGAGATATCCTTGATCTTGTATTTCAGGTCAAGGTCAAGATCTATAAAACGATGATTTTTTTCTGCGGTTGTCATTACGAAAACTCCTTATGGGATTGATTATATCAAAATATGTTGATATGTTGTTTTAAACAAAATACAGGGGGCCCGGGCCAAAGTCAATAAAAAACCGGCCGGACGAAAAAAATCTGCGTCCGGCCGGTGTATGGGTCTGATCCAGGGAGAAAAGCCTATAACCCGGCCAGATCCCGGATGGTATCGGCCCGGTCGGTTCTTTCCCAGTAGAAATCCGGGTCCTTTCTTCCAAAATGGCCATAGGCGGAAGTCTTCCGGTATATCGGGCGCAGGAGGTTGAGGGTCTGGATAATGGCTGCCGGTCTCAGGTCAAAGACTTCCCGGACAATCTCCACCGCCTTTGATTCCGGGATCTTCCCGGTTCCCATGAAATCCACCAGAAGGGAAACCGGCTGGGCAACGCCGATGGCATAGGCCACCTGGACCTCGCATTTGTCTGCTATGCCGGAGGCCACCAGGTTTTTCGCCACATACCGGCCCATATAGGAGGCGCTCCGGTCCACCTTTGAGGGGTCCTTGCCGGAGAAACATCCGCCGCCGTGGCTGCCCTGGCCGCCATAGGTGTCCACTATGATCTTGCGGCCCGTAACCCCGCAGTCTCCCATGGGACCACCGATGACAAACCGGCCCGTGGGGTTGATGAAAAATTTGGTGTCCCCGTCCATCATGTCTTCGGGAATGACTTTTTTGATGACCTCTTTAATGATGGCGACCTTTAAATCATCATAGGACACATCCGGGGAATGCTGGGTGGACACCACCACCGTATCCACCCGTTTGGGCTTTCCGTCCACATACTCAATGGTCACCTGGGATTTGCCGTCGGGCCGGATAAAATCCAGGGCCCCGTTTTTCCTGACCTGGGCCAGCCGTTTGGTCAGGCTGTGGGCATAGACAATGGGCATGGGCATGAGTTCCGGGGTCTCATTGGAAGCGAACCCGAACATCAGGCCCTGGTCCCCCGCGCCCTGTTCTTTATAGAGACCCGACCCCTCGTTCACACCCACGGCAATATCTGCGGACTGCTGGTCAATACTGGTGATAACGGAACAGGTCTGCCAGTCAAACCCCATGGTTGAAGAATTATATCCGATCTCCTTGATGGTGTTTCTGACCACGCTGGGGATATCCACGTAGCAATCCGTGGTGATCTCCCCCGCCACCAGGGCAAGCCCTGTGGTGACCAGGGTCTCGCAGGCCACCCTGCATTTTTTATCCTCGGTCATAATGGCATCGAGAATACTGTCGGAAATAGCATCGGCAACCTTATCGGGATGGCCTTCGGTTACGGATTCGGATGTAAACATGAACGATTGTTTTTCTGGCATTCTGAAAACTCCTTATATATGAAATACTACAATTAATAATCAATATATGTTGATTTAAGATAGCTATTCATAGTTTTTTATTTCGTTTTTGTCAATCTTCTCCCCAAACTGAATCGCAATTTTATTCCCGGCATGATAATTTGCTTGACAATTTTTCCGGAATTTTATCTTTTGATAGGGTTTACCATAACCATTTACCTCTTCCTGGAGACACCATGCCCCCAACAAAACGCACCAGAATTACCGGGATCGGTTCGGCCCTGGTGGATATCCTCATCAACGAATCCGACGGGTTTTTAAAGGCCCTTCATAAGGAAAAAGGAGGCATGACCCTGGTTGATGATGGGGACATCAGCCATATCCTGTCCCTGCATCAGGGCTCTCCCCTTGTGGTTCCCGGCGGCGCGGCCTGCAATACCATCGCAGGCGTGGCCCGCCTTGGCGGCGAGGCCAGGTTCATCGGCCGAGGGGGAACGACGCCTATGGAACGGGCTTTGAAAAACAGCTCATCACATCCCGGGTTGAGCCCTATCTTTCCGTATCCGGCTCTCCCACCGGCAAAGTTCTGTCCGTGATCACGCCCGACGCCCAGCGGTCCATGTTCACCTTCCTCGGCGCTTCCACGGAACTGGACCCTGAATCCATCACGCCGGGCCTGTTTCAAAAAACCGCCATTTCCATGATCGAGGGATATCTTCTGTTTAACCGGACCTTGATGTCGGCGGCCCTGAAGGCGGCAAAGGCGGCCGGTTCCCTCATCGCCCTGGATCTTGCCAGTTTTGAAGTGGTGAATGCCTCAAAGGATGTCCTGTCCGATCTGGTCCGGGACTATGTCGATATCCTCATTGCCAATGAAGATGAGGCCAGGGCCTATACCGGATATAAAAATGAAAAAAAAGCCGTTGAAGCCCTGTCCCGGGATGTGACCTATGCCGTCCTGAAGGTGGGAGCCAAGGGCAGCTATATCTCCCATCAGCACAAGATTACCAGAATCCCAGCCCATAAAGGGCTTCCTCCCGTTGACACCACCGGCGCCGGGACCTCTGGGCCGCAGGCTTCCTCTTTGGCCTGGCCCACGGATTCCCCCGTTGAAAAATGGCGGGCGGATCGCCTCGGCCTGCGGCTATGAGGTATGTCAGGTCATGGGCGCCCAGATCCCGGAAGACGCCTGGGTCAGGATTAGAAAACTGATCTGAGGCAGGGCACCCCCGGTTTCCGAGGCTGCAAAAAACCCGTTCCTAGGACCCGTTCCGCCCGTTAAACACCACCTTGAACACATCCTTGTATTTTTCCGCAAAATGGAAGGTGATGCCTTCCTTGATATGTTCCGGGAGCATCTTGAACTCAGGCTTGCAGCCTTCGGGCAGGATGATCTCGTTAATGCCGGAACGGCGGGCCGCAATGATTTTCTCCTTGATCCCGCCCACAGGCAGCACCTCCCCGGTCAGGGTAATCTCTCCGGTCATGGCCAAAGGACGGGTGATGATTTTTTTGGTGGCAAGGGAAACAATGGCCGTGGCCATGGTCACCCCGGCGCTGGGGCCATCCTTGGGGGTGGCGCCTTCGGGCACGTGGATGTGGATAAAGGCCTTGTCAAAATAATTTTTACTGATCTTGAATTCCGCAAGATTGGCCCGGACAAAGCTGTAAGCGATGCCGGCAGACTCCTGCATGACATCGCCCAGCTTTCCGGTGAGCTTGACACCGGCGGATTTGTCATGGACCCGCACCGCTTCAATGGGAAGGGTGGCCCCGCCGAGCTGGGTCTAGGCCAGGCCCGTGACCACACCCACCCCGGACATCTGTTTTCATGTTTGAAAACCGGGGGCCCCAGGTATTTTCCAGGGATTTGATGT
>JAAUSZ010000193.1 GCA_012031875.1 Desulfobacula sp. | reverse complement strand
GGGTGCCTGGTACTGGCAGGATCTCATGGGCCTGGATGTGGTGGACCATATAAAGGGTATCTGGGCAAATCACCCATTTGTTCCGGACCGGGGCAATGATGTCCTGGTCATAACGGACAAGGACAGGGAAACCTTGGTGCCCATGCACAGGTATTTTGTTGAATCCGTGGACATGGACGCGCAAACGGTCAAAACCACCCTGCCTGAGGATTATTAATGGATTTCACGGTATTGACCCTGTTTCCCGAACTGATCAGCGCCTTTTTTCAACACGGCATGATTGCCAGGGGCATCGAAAACAAACTGATCTCGGGGAAGTGCATCAATATCAGGGATTTTTCAACAGACCGCCACAAAACCGTGGATGACCGGCCCTATGGCGGCGGCAGCGGCATGGTCATGAAGCCGGAACCGTTGCAGTCTGCGGTCTTATGTGCAAAAACCGGGCGCCTGAATCCAGGGTAATCCTGTTAACGCCCCAGGGAAACCGGTTCAACCAGGACAAGGCCCTTGCGCTTGCCGCCCAAAACAAGGGATTGATCCTGGTCTGCGGACGGTATGAAGGCATTGATGAGCGGGCGCACAACCTCCTGGCGGATGAAGAAATCTCCATCGGGGATTATGTGATGACCGGCGGAGAGCTGGGAGCCATGGTCTTGATAGACGCCGTCGCCCGGCTGATCCCGGGGGTTCTCGGCAGTACGGAATCCTTTCAATCGGATTCTTTTATGGACGGGCGGCTGGAGTATGCACACTATACCCGGCCGGAAGAATTTGAGGGACAGAAGATACCGGATATCCTGTTATCCGGAAACCATGAGAAGATACGGCTGTGGCGGAAAAAGTCCTCGCTACAGCGGACTTTTTTAAAACGGCCGGACCTGTTTGAAAAAACAGCGCTGAGCGCCGAGGAAAAGCAAATTGTCAGGCAATGGTGCCGGGAGCTTGAAACCCTTGCCCGAGAGTAACCTTTATGTGGTGCTGATCCATTTTCCCGTGAAAAGCAAAACGGGATTGCCCATTGGCTCGGCTCTGACGACCATTGATATGCATGACATTGCCAGGGCTTCCATCACCTTTGGCGTCAAGGGGTTTTATGTGGTCACCCCCTATGAGGACCAGGCCGTCCTTGCCGGCCAGGTGATTGACCACTGGACAAAGGGGGTTGGCGGAACCCTTAATCCGTTCAGAAAGAGCGCCCTCGAACTGATCCGGGTGACCCGCACCTTTGAGGAGGCCCTCATGGAGATGGAACAGGAAAGAAAGGAACCGGTGGTGACCATAGGCACCAGCGCAAGCGCCATCCCCGGTTCAATAACGGCTGAAATGCTGAGACAGAAACTTGAGAATAGAGTATCCCATGCCCTTGTGTTTGGAACGGCATGGGGATTGGCAGATGAACTGCTTGATACCTGTGATTACACCCTGGCCCCTATTTTGGGGAAATCAGGCTACAATCACCTTTCCGTCAGATCTGCCGTATCAATATATTTAGACCGGATTACGAACGGCAGATGAGATTTTTATCCCGTCTGCCCAAAGGAAGGATACCAGGAGGAAATCAATGAAGAATGTAATCGAAAAATTGGAAAGAGAACAGATGCGTCTTGACATCCCGGATTTTAAATCAGGGGATACCATCAATGTCCATGTAAAAATCAGTGAAGGTGAAAAAGAACGCATCCAGATGTTCCAGGGCGTTGTCATCAAAAAGACCGGAGGGTTTTCAAGCGCCCGGTTTACCGTCAGAAAAATCTCCAGCGGCGTCGGCGTTGAAAGGATATTTCCCCTTTATTCTCCTTCCATTGACAAAATAGAAGTCATCACCAAGGGAAAGGTCAGAAGATCCAAGCTCTACTACCTTAGAAACCTTCGGGGCAAAGCCGCCAGAATCAAAGAAAAACGGTCTGCCTGAAACCCGCAGGGGTATGCTGATGTGGCATTTTGAGCACAAAGCAAAAACCTTGGGATATGACATGATTGCAGGTATTGACGAGGCCGGCAGGGGACCCCTTGCCGGCCCTGTCGTGTCCGCGGCCGTCATCCTGCCCCGTGATTTTTTCTGTGAAGGGGTGAATGATTCCAAAAAATTGTCTGAAAAAAACGGGATGCCCTTTTCCCCAGGATCATGGAAAAGGCCATTGCAGTTTCCACCGGTCTTGCCTCCCACCAAGAGATCGATGACATCAATATTTTAAGGGCCTCCCTTCTTTCCATGAAACGGGCCGTGGAGAATCTTTCTTCCCTTCCCGGCTCCCCTGCTCCGGACTTTCTCCTGATAGACGGCAAATTCACCCTGGATATGGATCTTCCCCAGTCAGCCATCATCAAAGGCGATTCAAAGAGCATGTCCATTGCCGCGGCCTCCATCATTGCCAAGGTGACAAGGGACACCATCATGAAAGAGCTTCACGGGATCTACCCGGCCTATGATTTTGCCCGCCACAAGGGGTATCCCACCAAGGCCCACAAAGCCGCCATTTTAAAACACGGCCCCTGCCCTGTTCACCGGCTCACCTTTAGCGGGGTCAAAGAGGCCCTTCATGCCCGATGACCGAAAAACCCTTGGCCGGCAAGGGGAATCCGCAGCCCTGGAATTCCTTCAAGCCCGGGGATTTAAGATCCTGGAAACCAATTTCCGGACCCGGGCCGCAGAAATCGATATTATTGCAAAGGACCATGAAACCCTCTGCTTTATCGAGGTCAAAACCCGCAGCCGCATGACAAAGGGCCTGCCCAAGGAATCGGTCACCCCGGCAAAGCAGAACAAGATTATCCTGGGCGCCTCCTTTTACCTGAAAAAACACAGGCTGCTTGAATCCAGGATTCGGTTTGATGTCATTGAGGTCTTTGAAAAAGAAGGGCGGTTTGAATTCAACCTCATTCAAAGCGCATTCCAGGCCGGATAAAATGGATACACCGATTTCATACGGAACCCTGTATGTGGTGGCTACCCCCATCGGAAACCTGGAAGATATGACATTCAGGGCTGTCAGCATATTAAAGCAGGTGGATCTGATTGCAGCCGAAGACACCCGGCATTCGAAAAGGCTCCTGGATCACTACGGGATTGATACCAGGATGATTTCCTGCCACGAGCATAATGAGGCGGATAAAATTCCTTTGTTCATCGCCCATTTAAAAAACGGCCTCAGCCTTGCCCTGATCTCCGATGCCGGCACGCCAACCGTCTCCGACCCGGGATACCCTCTTGTCAGAGCCGCGGCAAAAGAAAGCATTCCCGTCCTTCCCATCCCCGGATGCAGCGCCGTCATTGCAGGTTTAAGCGTGTCCGGACTGCCGACAGACACTTTTTATTTTTCCGGGTTCCCGCCCAAAAAAACCGGTAAACTGAAACAGGCTCTGGAATCCCTGAAAGATCAGAAAGCCACCCTTATCTTTTATGAATCTCCCAGACGGATAAAAATTCTTATCCAGACCCTGATTCAGATTCTTGGAGACCGCCAGGCCTGCCTGACCCGGGAGGTGTCCAAAATCCATGAAGAATACCTGAGGGGAAACCTTTCTGAAATTCTAGAAATCCTGGATGGGAAAGAAGTCATTAAGGGAGAATGTTCTCTCTTTGTCCAGGGATGCGGGCCCGGCGAGGTCAGGATAGATGAAGAAACTCTTGAAAAAATCATTCTTGACCGGCTCGCAGCAACCGATCTGGCCACATCGGAATTATCAAGGCAGATTGCGGAAAAAACCGGGCTTCCCAAAAAACGGATCTATGACATGATCCTCAAACTCAGCCCATCCGGACCCGGCCGCTGACCCGCTCTTTCTATTTTCCGCGGACGGAGCCCGGCCAGATCCTTTCCGGCTGGTGAGATTCTTTCCCCGGCCGTTTTTCTTAACCCGCATCCTTCCATTGTTAGGATTATGTTAGACTAATTGTAATTGGTTGTAAAATTTAGGGAAATAGTCTAAATATCCCGACAAAACAAAGAGAATGATTAGGATTTTATGAGTTTTTCATTTAAACGCAAGAATCTCCCCCTAGCTGCAAAGGCTTTGGGGAAGCCAAACCAAACAAGGAATTAAGAGAAAATCTAATGACCCTTCAACTTTGCTATATGATTATCGGATTGCTGATCGTCTTTGCCGCGTTTGACCTTGTTGTCGGTGTTGCCAACGATGCCGTGAATTTTTTAAATTCCGCCATCGGATCAAAGGCCGCGCCCTTCTTTATCATCATGATCATTGCCAGTCTCGGCATCCTGGCCGGCGTCACCTTTTCCGGCGGCATGATGGAGGTGGCCAGAAAAGGCATCTTCCACCCCCAGTTCTTTACCATGCCCGAACTGCTCACCATCTTTCTTGCGGTCATGATTACCGACGTCCTCCTGCTTGACCTGTTCAACACCTATGGACTGCCGACCTCCACCACAGTGTCCATTGTTTTCGATCTTTTAGGCGCTGCGGTGGCCCTGGCCGTCATCAAGATCACATCGGGAAACGGCGGGGCCATGGCCCTGTGGGATTATATCAATACGGCCAAGGCCATGGCCATTGTCGGCAGCATCCTGCTCTCCATTGTGGTCGCCTTTTTCTCCGGGGCTGTGGCGCAGTTTCTGTCCCGGCTGATTTTCACCTTTGATTATCAGAAAAAACTCCCGCGCTACGGGGCCCTCTGGGGAGGCGCATCCATGATGATCATCGCCTATTTCATCCTTGTGCAGGGAGCCTCAGGCGCCACCTTCATGACCGAAGAGACGGCATCCTGGATCAAAGCCCATTCCGCGCCGCTCATGCTGGGGATCTTTGGTATTGCGGCCATCCTGTTTCAGCTCCTGCTGGTCTTTTTTAAAATCAATATCCTGAAACCCGTGGTTCTGATCGGAACCTTTGCCCTGTCCATGGCCTTTGCAGCCAATGACCTGGTCAATTTCATCGGTGTTCCCCTGGCAGGCCTCAATGCATTCCAAAGCGCCCTTGCCTCAAATGAACCCATGAATACGCTGATGACGGCCCTGAGCAAAAAAATCCATACCCCCACTTATATGATGCTGGCCTCCGGGGCCATCATGGTGGCGGCCCTGTGGATGTCAAAAAAAGCCAGAACCGTCACGGAAACGGAAATCAGCCTCGGCCGCCAGGACGAAGGAATGGAAAAATACGAATCCATCTGGCTGTCCAGAAAGATCGTCAACCTGTTTGATTCCCTGTTCAGCTCCCTTCAGGGCATTGCCCCCGAGGCCATCCAAAAGGCCGTCAAAAACCGTATGAAACCCCTTTCCGGCGGAGATCCAAAATTGGGGCCTACCGGAAAACCCGCCTTTGACCTGGTCCGGGCATCGGTAAACCTCATGGTGGCCAGCGCCGTTGTCTCCATGGGCACCTCCCTGAAACTACCCCTGTCCACAACCTATGTCACCTTTATGGTGGCCATGGGAACCAGCCTTTCAGACCAGGCCTGGGGAAGAGAGAGCGCGGTATTCAGAGTGACCGGGGTTCTGGCCGTCATCGGCGGATGGTTTTTAACGGCCTTTATCGCCTTTGCCGTATCCTTTATCTTCACCTATATCCTGTTTTATTTTAAACTTCCTGGAATGATCCTTACACTGGTCATCGCGGGGTATATGATCTGGGCCAACCATCATAAACACAAGGCCCAGGAGAAAAATAAAAACGAGATGACCATCTATAACCTGGATAAGATTGAAAACCTTCAGGAAGCCGTTTCCCAGACCTTTGATCACCTCGCCTTTCTTTTAAAGGGCATCCGGGAATCCCTGGACATCGCCTTTGACTCTCTTTTCAAGGGAGACCTTGTGACCTTAAGGCAGGAGCGGCTGCGCGTCAAACACTTTCAGAACAGCGTCAATATCATCATGGCCAATATTTTTAAGGTATTGCGGCTGCTTTCCAAAGAAGATCATCATATTTCCTATAATTATTACCAGATTATCCGGCGGCTTCAGAAGCTGTCCGACGGCCACAGGGACACGGTCATCCGGTCCAGCATGCATGTAAGCAACCGCCATTCAGCCCTTCTTGAGGTTCAGATCGCAGAACTTAAGGAAATCAGAAAGGTCTTTTTAAATATCATCTTCCTTGTTGAGACCGCATTCAGGGAGAAAAAAATCATTGACTGCCAGGATGCGGTGGGGCAATTCCATTACCTGAGAGAACTGGTGGATGATTACAACGAAAACCAGATCAAACGCATCCGGGATGACTCCTCCAAAACCCGGCTCAGCATCCTGTTTTACGCCATCAGCGGCAACAGCGTCATGATGGCCAAGCAGAATATCAAACTCTTGGATATTTTTAACGAATCCTTCAAGCTGAACCAGAAATGCTCATGAACATGATGGGACAGGGCGGTTGACGGCCACGGATAAAACCGGGGAAGAAGGGATATCCCGGTAGAACATAAAAAGGGGTTGCCTGCCGGACGGCGGACAACCCCTTTTCTCTATTTCAAATATAAACTTACCGTTTATACGGCAACACTACATCTTGGTTCCCTGGGCATGGCTCTGGAGTTTAACCTCAACTTTTTCCGTCAGCGATGCATAGTATTTCCTCAGGATCACCAGAACTTCTTCGCGGCCGAAATGATCCACAACAGCTTCCCCGTTGGAAAGCGCATGGCGCAGCTTGGTTCCGGAAAGAACAACCCGGTCTTCTTTGGCGTGGGGGCAGGTTCTCAGGGAAGCCATGCCGTCACATTTGAAGCAGTAGAAGGTCCAGTCGATTTTCAGGGGTGCGCACAGCAGGGCCTTGCCCGGTGCTGACGGGGTCGGGATCGTGTCAAAGATTTCCTGGGCTTCAAACAGGGTGTAGAAGTCGCCGACGCCGGCATGGTCACGGCCGATGATCATCTTGTTCACACCGTAGTTCTGGCGGAAGGTGGCGTGCAAAAGGGCTTCTCTCGGGCCTGCATATCTCATGTCCAGGGGATACCCGGCGTTGAGGATATTTTCAGGAACAAAATAACCTTTGATCAGGGCGTCAATGCACTCAATACGGACATCAGCCGGGATATCGCCGGGTTTCAGGTTCCCGATGAGAGAGTGGATCAGAACACCGTCACAAACATCGATGGCGATCTTGGCCAGGATCTCGTGGGATCTGTGCATGGGGTTTCTGAGCTGGAGAGCGGCCACGTTGGCCCAGCCTCTCTTATCAAAGACGGCGCGGGTTTCAGCCGGTGTCAGGTAAACGCCCTTGAACTTTGTGGGGAATTCACCTTCGGAAAGCACTTTTACCGGACCGGCAAGGCAGAATTCTTTTCTGGCCATAACCATCTGAACGCCCGGATGATCCTTCATGGCTTTTTCAAAGAATACATCGTCTTTGGATTCTTCGCCGTGGCCCTTATAGACTTTTCCACATTCCCATTTTTTCTCGTCTTCAGTCATTGCAAATTTTTCTGTGATTTTCATGGTGGCAAAGATTTCACCCTTTCTCTCCAGGGTAATCTCATCACCGACCTTGATGGCGTCTGCTTCGGCTTTAGAGGCATCCAGCATCACGGGAACGGGCCAGAAGGTGCCGTCCGCCAGAAGGAAATCAGCACAAACGCCTTTCCAGTCAGCCTTGGTCATAAAGCCGTTAAGCGGGCTGAACCCGCCGATACCCAGCATGATCAAATCGCCCTTTACCTGGGAAGAAATCTCAATTTTCTTGAGACCGGCGGCTTTCTTCAGTTCTGCTTCGCGAGCCGCGCCTTCGAGTTTACAAATGACGAGACCTTTTCCACCATGAGGTGCTACTAATTTAGACATATTCACTCTTCTCCTTGTTTATGTTTCACCTTTAATAAATGTTTTTCCAACATTTATCACGCATTTTAACCAATAAAATCTCGTAACATTTAATGATGATTGAAAAATTTGTCAAGATTTTTATTGATTTATCTGTAAAATCCCGGCAATTTCATCCATGGACCTCACATTGGCATCCGCCTCTAACCCTGAATTTTTAAACCCTGCAAACCACACCCCGGCCGCGACTGCTGCCTGGCGGTCATATTCGGAATCCCCGATAAAAAGGATTTCACGGGATTGAAGCCCGCACTTGTCCATGATCAGGAATAATTGCTCCGGGTCGGGTTTGGGATGCCTAACGCTTGCCGCGGTCACAACGATTTCAAAATATTTTTCAAGATCAAAATCCTTCAACACCTTTTCCATGGTATCGGTGCGGTTAGTGGCGATGCCCCGGATATAGCCCTTGTTTTTAAGCCCCGCAAGAAGCTCTTTCAAACCCGCTTCCATGACCATATACTCGATGAATTTATGGTAGCCGATGTGGCTCAATCGTTCATACACCCCGGACAGGTCCCTGGTTTCAGGGAAGAGATAGGCAATGGCCGCCTTTACCGTCATCATATGAACATTGACAAACTGTTCTTCAGTCAGCACCGGTTTATGAAAGGCCGCCAGCACCTCATCATAATATTTCCGGTTGGCCAGGGCCGTGTCAAACATGACCCCGTCGCAGTCAAACACCACTGCCTTGATCTTTAAAATATCCATCTTTGTCACTTCTGTTTCCAGGTTCTGTTAATTTGTTTTCATTTTTTCAAGGAAGACGGCCGATACCCTGATACCCAGACTGGGCAGGTAGGGGCTGTCTGTTTTCAGGATCAATTCATCGTACAGGTCCCCGGCCTTGTCCGAGAGGCATTTGATCTTGATCCGCCAGGTCTTGCCGCCCTTTTCCGGTGGAATCAGGCTTGTCTCCATTCTGCTGTTGTTCCTTTTTTCCAGCCCCAGAAGGGTAAAGGCATATTTTTCAGACGGGGTGATGGTCACCACCGCCTCCAATGTATCCCCGGCCTTTCCGTTCAGGTATACCGACGGCGGGAGGATTTCCGCAATCCGGTCCACCGGCCCCGTCACCACCAGGTTCAGGGCGCTGTGTCCGGGATCATTGGTTTTGACCAGGATGGTTTTGGTCATGGTCTTTCCACCGTATCCCCGGGTCGTAAAGCCCACATTGATTTTCCCTTCCCCGCCCGGGGGAATCTCACTGTCAAAAGAGTGCTGGTCACAGCCTCAGGGAGGCGAAACCTTTTCAATTCTCAATACGGCGTCCCCGGTATTCTTCACCGTAAAGGTATGTTCGACATGGGCGCCCTCGGGCACGGCATCAAAGGTAAAGACCGGCCCATTGATTTCAAGCCGTTGCAGGGCAATTCCCGCACACGGGAAGGCCCAAAGAAAAATCAGAACGGTCGCGGCCGGGATGATGCTTTTTTCATCGCTTTCTCCAAACTAGGGTTTAACCCGGTTCAGGGCCGGGTTTTGAAAAGATATTCATTGATCATGGA
>JAAUSZ010000026.1 GCA_012031875.1 Desulfobacula sp. | reverse complement strand
CTTAGGGATAGAGTGACCTTTACGGTTTCATCCTTAACGCGAGTTGTTCAGGTGAGGGTAGAAAATCGGCAATTACTCTCACTTTTCCGATAGGCTCATCCGTGTATCTGATTTTCTCTTTCATATATTTGCTTGCCTTTCCGCCAAAATCCGGCGCCAATAATTCTGATTTTATTGTTCCTGTAAGTGAACCTAACCGTCAGGATTCCATTAGAGACTCTGCCAAGACAATAGAATCGCTTTTCATTAACGCTGTGGTCAAGATCCTCCAAAATGATACGATGGTGGTCAAGAAAAGCGAGCTGTGCCAATGCAAAGGATACGGCATGTTTTCTTGATTAATCATGTCCTTCGCTTGGTCCCATTCAAAATCAGGTCGCTTTTTCATATATGCATTTTGTGTCGGAAATAGCGCTTTGTCAATACTTATATATGGCGATTGGTATGGTTGCTACGCTGTATCGGCCGGTTGGAAGTCCCACCCCTCCGGCGGCAGGGCGGCCGGAGGGGTGGGAAGGGAAGTCGGGGTTTATTCTTTCAGTTCCGGGATGCTGCCGAAGAAATCCAGGGCTTCGGGGTTCTTCAGGGCGTCCTTGTTTTTCACCTCTTTGCCTTCGATCATTTTTTTTACGGCCAGTTCCACCTTTTTCATGTTCAGGGTATAGGGAACATCCGGGCACTCTATGATCTTGGCCGGGACATGGCGGGGGGAGGCATTGAGCCTGATGTCGGCCATGATCTTTTTTTTCAGGGCTTCATTGAGTTCGTAGCCCGGGGCCAGTTTCACAAAGAGGATGACCCGGACATCGTTGTTCCAGGGCTGGCCCACGACGACGGAGTCCTCCAGCTCGGGCATGGCGTCCAGGCGGCGGTAGATCTCCGCGGTGCCGATGCGGACCCCGCCGGGGTTGAGGGTGGCGTCGGACCGGCCGTACATGATGACCCCGCCCCGTTCCGTGACCATGATAAAATCCCCGTGGGTCCAGATATTGGGGTATTCGTCAAAATAGGCGGAGCGGTATTTGGAGCCGTCGGTGTCTCCCCAGAAATAGATGGGCATGGAGGGGAAGGGGGCGGTGCAGACCAGTTCCCCCTGTTGGCCGATGACGGGCCTGGCGTTTTCGTCATAGGCAAAGACCTTCATGCCAAGACCCCGGCACTGGAGTTCGCCGGTATAGACCGGACCCATGGGGTTGCCGAGAGCAAAGCAGCCGTTGAGATCCGATCCGCCCGAGATGGAGGCGAGCTGGATGTCTTGTTTGACCTCAGTGTAAATGAATTCAAAGTTTTCGTCGGACAGGGGGGACCCCGTGGACAGGACGGATTTCAGGGGGGTGAGATCAAACTGTTTGCCCGGCTTGACCCCTGCGTTCTTCAGGGCCTCGATATATCCGGCGCTGGTGCCGAAGATGGTGATCTTTTCATCCTGGGCCATCTTCCACAGGGCGTCGGGGCCGGGGTGGAAGGGGTTGCCGTCGTAGAGGACCAGGGTGGCCCCTACGCTGAGGGAACAGGTGAGCCAGTTCCACATCATCCACCCGCAGGTGGTGAAATAAAAGATAACGTCCTCTTCCTTCAGATCCGTATGCAGGACCAGCTCCTTTTTCTGGTGGAGCAGGACCCCGCCCACACTCTGGACCATGCATTTGGGAAGGCCCGTGGTGCCCGAGGAATACATGATATACAGGGGATCATCAAAGGCCATGGGCTCAAATTCAATCTCCTTGGCATTGGGATTTTTAAAGTCCTTGAACAGGACGGCATTGGGCAGGGAACGGATATCGGGTGTTGGGGACACATAGGGGATGACCACGATCTTTTCCAGGGAGGGCAGTTCCTTGACGATGCCGGCGATGCGTTCGATGCTGTCCATGGGTTTGCCCTTGAAAAAATACCCGTCGGCGGTAAAAAGGACCCTGGGCTTGGTCTGGCCGAAGCGGTCCAAAACCCCCTTGATGCCGAAGTCCGGGGAGCAGGAAGACCAGACCGCGCCGATGGAGGTCGCCGCCAGCATGGCAATGATGCTTTCCGGCATATTGGGCACAAAGCCCACCACCCGGTCGCCCTTTTGGATGCCCAGCTTTCTCAGGGAAGCTGCGGTCTTGGCCACCTCGCCATAGAGCTGGCTATAGGTCAACGTCCGTCTCACCGCATCCTCGCCCCGGAAGATCAAAGCGGTCCGGTCATTTCTGAGCTGAAGCAGGTTTTCTGCAAAATTGAGCCTTGCGCCGGGAAAGAATTTGGCCCCCGGCATCTTGTCCGGATGGTCCAGGACCCGGTCATATTTTTTGGATGCCTTGATCCGGATGAAATCCCAGGTCAGGCCCCAGAAATCCTCCAGGTTGTTCACGGACCAGTCCCAGAGGGCCGGGTAGTCCGTGAAGGCTTTGCCGAACTTCTCGTTCACCAGGGTCATGAACCGGTACATATGGGTGCTTTTGATCCGCTCTTGCGAGGGCTGCCACAATCGTTTTGCCATGGGGGGGTCTCCTTATTGATGATGGGACAAAAGATCAGGGGTTATCCCTTAGACGCCTTTTCCGCGGCCTCAAACCCCATGTCAAAGGCCTTGATATTCATGGGAAGAAAATCTTTCTTGGTTCTTCTTTTGATGGCCTCCAGCATGGTTTCTTTGGTAAAGCCCAGGCGGCCGGACTGGACCAGGGCGCCCAGGAGTACGATATTCACGCTCATGGGGGTGCCGGCCTCTCTGGCGATCTTCATGGCGTCTATGGCCACCAGGCTTTTGCATTTTTCTTGAAGCAGGCTTTTGATGGTGTCGATGGGGGGGTAGACGCCCTTGCCGATGGACACGGTAAAGGGGGGGAGCATGGCTGTGTTGGTGATGACAATGGTATTTTTGTTGGCACGGTTGATGGCTCTTAAGGTCTCGGCCGGTTCAAAGCCCAGGAGGATGTCGGCTTCGTTGTCGGAGATGATGGAGCTTTCGGCCTCACCGAAGACGATGGCCGATTCCACCACGCCGCCTCTTTGGGCCATGCCGTGGATTTCACTCATGCGGACCGGGACTCCTGAGATCAGGGCTGCCTCTCCCAGGACCTTGGAGGCCAGAAGGTTGCCCTGGCCTCCCACTGCTACGATGATCAATCGGGTTGTTTCCATGGGGATATCCTTTATTTTTTAATGGGAGTGATGGCGTTTTCGGGGCAGATCTGGGCGCAGAGGGCGCAGCCCACGCAGGTGTCGGCATCTATTTTAACCCGGCCGTCTTCTATGTAGAAGGAGGGGCAGGCAATGGAATTGATGCAGTCTTTATGGTCTTTGCACTTGTCCGTGACCTTGAAGGGCCGGGCCTTGAGGGTCTTGATGCTCTTGGCGTAGAGCATGCAGGGCTCCTGGGAGATGATGACGGATACGCCTTGAAAGGCCAAGGCCTTCTGTATGGTGTCTATGCTTTTTCTGACCTTGAAGGGTTTGATGACGGATACGTGCTGGACGCCGATGGCCCGGACCAGGGCTTCGATATTGACCCGGCCATAGCCTGAGAGCCCGAACTGTTCCATGTCGGCGGCCGGGTGGGGCTGGTGGCCGGTCATGGCCGTGATGCCGTTTTCCAGGATGACCAGGGTGAAATTGTGGTTGTTGAATACGGCATTGACGAGACCGGTGATGCCGGAATGGAAAAAGGTGGAGTCGCCGATAAAAGAAATCACTTTCTGGTCCGTGGCCTTGGAGAAGCCGCAGGAGGTGCTGACGGAGGAGCCCATGCAGATGACAAAGTCTCCGGTGCTCAAAGGGGGTAAGAAGCCCAGGGTATAGCAGCCGATATCATTGGGGCAGACAATGTCCATGCCCTTGGCCGCCTGCTGGACCTCATAGAAGGTGGCCCGGTGAGAGCAGCCGGAACAGAGGTTGGGCGGCCGCATGGGAATGGGGGGGATATTGTCGGTGTTGATTTTGGTGGTGGGGGTATAGGGGACCTTGAAAAAGGCCGCGGTTTTTTCCCTGACCATGGCCGGGTCGTATTCGTAGAGTTTGGAGAAGAGGGTTTTGGATTTTCCCTGGATGGGGAGGGTCATCCCCTCTTCCTGGGCAAAGGCCTTGACCGCCTCTTCCATGAAGGGTTCGCCTTCTTCGATGATGAGGACCCGGTCGCAGCCCTTGAGAAAGGCCTTGATCTTTTGTTCGGGCAGGGGGTTGGAAAAGCCGATGCGAAGGATACGGGCTTCAAGGCCGAGGTCCTTGACCGCATCCCTGGCATAATAATAGCTGACCCCGTTGGTGATGATGCCGTTCCTGCCCGAGCCTTCCACGGTGTTGAGGGCTGAGGTCTCGCTGATCGCTTTGGCCTTGTCCATTTTTTCCAGGACCTTGACATGGAGCTGCCGGGAGACCGCGGGCACGGTGACACACCTTTGGGGGTCGCGATTGAACCGGCCTTTGGTCTTTGGTTTTTTAATCTCCCCAAAGGTGACATAGGCGTTGGAATGGTTGATCCGGGTGGTGGTTCTCAGCAGCACGGGCTGGCTCAATTGTTCCGACAGGTCAAAGGCGTATTTGATCATGTCCCCGGCTTCAGGCACGGAGGAGGGTTCCAGCATGGGCAAATTGCCGAATTTGGCATAGTACCGGTTGTCCTGTTCGTTCTGGCTGGAGAACATGGACGGGTCGTCGGCCGTCAGAATGACCATGCCGCCGGTGACGCCCACATAGGCCAGGGTCATTAAAGGATCTGCCGCCACGTTGAGGCCCACGTGCTTCATCATGCAAAAGGTTCTCAGACCCGAATTGGCGGCCCCTGCCGCCACCTCCAGAGCCACTTTTTCATTGGTGCTGTATTCAAAATAAAGATCCGACTCCCGGGACATCTGGAACAGGTTCAGGGATATCTCCGATGACGGGGTGCCCGGATAGGTGGAGGCAAAGGCCACTCCCGCCTCTATGGCCCCCCGGGCGATGGCTTCGTTCCCCAAAAGCATGATCTTCTCTCCTGGGCTGTCTTTTAATAATTTATGCATGGGTCTCCTTTTTATTTAAGAGTGATCTTTGCTGAAGCGGCGAACAAACCTTCTGGTGCATTTTAAAAGCCGGGTCCGAAAAAAAGCCCTTGCTTTATAAATAAGGTAAATCAAAACCGAAAAATCTTGTCAAGGATAAAATTTAATTTTGTAAGGAAAAATTTGTTTTTATAATAACTATAAAAGGCGTATCCCCTGATTTTAATTTATTTTATAAGTAAATTTTCTTATTTTGCCTTATTTTGATTTAAATTGTCTGCCCTTTGGCCCACTGAATTTTGCATCCGGGGCCTGCCAAATTTTAAAATGGATGATTTTCACTTTTTATTGGTAGATTGGCATTTATTACAAATATGCTAAAAATTCTCGCAAAAGATTGTATAAAAATAAAATTTTTAATAGTTTTCTTGACAAAAATAAATGTTTTGTTTTAATTCTATGATTCAGCATAATCAGATAATTTTTTATTGACATGCAGGGAGGGGGGCATTTAACATGCTTAAAAAAATATTTTTTATTATCAAAGAATCAAAGGGGACAAGCAATGCCTAAATCATCTGAAGGAACCAGGAAAACCGTTGCCGGGCAATCATCCGGCATAAGGATAAAGATCAATGGGAGCTGGCATGATTTTGAACCTGAGCGGGACATCACGCCCACGATGACGCTCTCTTTTTTATTGAGAGAGAAACTGGGATATACCGGGCTCAAGGTTTCATGTGACGAAGGCGGTTGCGGGGCCTGTACCGTAATCATGGACGGCAGGGCAATCTTGTCCTGCATGATGCTGGCCGTTGAGGCCAATGGCCATGAAATTCTGACCATCGAAGGGCTGCCAAAGGATGACCCCGTGGTGGAAGCCTTTGCCGAGCAGTGCGAACCCGGATACGGCACGGCCCTTCAATGCGGCATCTGCACCCCTGGTTTTGTCATGGGCGCCAAGGCCCTCCTGAACGAAAACCCCAAACCGACCCTGCCCGAGATCAAGGAAGCCCTTTCCGGCCATATCTGCCGCTGCGGTTGCTATGCCGCCATTGCCCAGGCCGTCACCCATGCCTCGGAAAAAATTGTGAAAAAAGGAGGACAGTCATGAAACAGCCCTATAAACCGCGTTCCAACCGTAAATTTGTCGGAAGCTACCGGCCCAGGATCGATGCCCGGGAAAAGGCCGGCGGAAAGGTGGAATATATCGATGACCTGACCATCCTGAGCCGGATCCCCGGCCTTTTATACGCCAAGGTCCTGCGCAGCCCCCATGCCCGGGCCCGGATTAAAAAAATTGATGTGAGCCGGGCGGAAAAGCTTCCCGGTGTGGCCGCGGTAATGACTTACAAGGACCCGGAATTTGCCTCCATGAAGCCCACCAATGCCGGATGGACCGATGGGGTGGATACGGTTTCTTATGACCGGATGATGTGGAGAAACTATAAAGACCGGCGGGTCCTTGGAGATTATGCCTGCTGGGTCACCGATGAGGTCGGGGCCGTGGTGGCGGCGGAAAGCGAGGCCGTTGCCGAGGAAGCCCTGCGTCTGATCGACGTGGAATGGGAGGTCCTGCCCTTTGTTCTGGATCCCCTTGAGGCCATGAAGCCGGGCGCTCCCGTGATCCACCCGGAAATCAGCAAGACCAATATCCTGCCCAAGGACAAAGTGGGGGGGGAAGACATATTTGTGAACAAGGGGAATGTGGATAAGGATTTTGCCAAGGCCGAGGTGGTGGTTGAGGGAACCTCCGTCCATCACAATGCCACCCAGGGCTCCCTTGACAACTGGTGCTGCGTGGTGGACTGGACAGATGAGAAACTCACCCTCTATTCCAATTCCTTTGAGGCGGACCAGACCCGTATGCACATCAGCCAGATGCTGGATCTGCCCATACACAAGGTCAAGGTGGTCAGCTCATATGTCGGCGGGCAGTTCGGCCGAGGGGATACCGGGGACCAGCCCTTTTTCCTGTTCACGGCCATGCTCTCCCGGAAAACGGGCCGCCCCGTAAAATTCAGGCATACCCGCAGGGAAAGCTTTCATGATTCCCGTCAGCCGGCCATTTATCACGGAAAGGTCGGGGCCAAAAAAGACGGGACCATCACCTCCATGTCTTTTAAATCCATCGGCAATTCAGGGGCCTATGCCGACCACACCATCTTTGCCCTGAAATTTGCCCCCGCCGAGATTGCCGAAGTTTCCTTTGCCCATATCCCCAATGTTAAAATGGAATCCTACGGGGTGTATACCAATAAATTGCCGGCCTGCATGATGAGAGGCGTCGGCAATTCACAGTTCAACCTGATTTTCGGACATATGGTGGATCTTCTGGCTGAAAAACTGGATATGGATCCCATTGACCTGTGTATTAAAAATTTCGGCCACGAATGGGAAAAGCTCCCGGACAAGAGTCTGACCCAGGTTCTGAAACAGGGTGCGGAAAAGATCGGATGGAAAAAGAAACGAAATGCCAAGCCCGGCCAGGGGCCTGTCTATAAAAAGTCAAAGAAACGCGGGGTGGGGTTCTCCCTGCACCCGGCCTGGCATGCGGAATGGCAGGAAGTGCGCCGCGGTGAGATTCAGGTTTCCATCACCCTGAATCCCGACGGGACCGTCATCCTGGAGGCAGCCACCGTGGAAACCGGGACCGGCTCCAATACCTGCAATGTTCTCGGTTGCGCCGAAGCCCTGAGCTTTCTCGGCATCACGCCCGAGGATATCCACTGGAATCATGTGGTGGATACGGAAACCAGTCTGAAGGACTGTGTGCAGACGGACAGCGCCGTGTCTTTTCTTCAGTCTGAAGTACTCGTCGACGCGGCCAGGGAAGTCAAAAAACAGATTCTCAAGCGGGCCGAACCGGTTTTCAAACTTGCATCCAAGGAACTGGATATTGCCGACGGCCGTATCTTTGTCCGGAAAAAGCCCAAGCAGAGTTTGAGCGTGAAAGAGGTTTTATTTCAAAATGATATCTTGCCCGTTGTCGTTATGATGAGCCGGGGCATTAACAAGAAAAAAACCGGGGTTCCCTATTTCGCCAATTTTGCCGAAGTGGAAGTGGATACGGACACCGGGAAGGTGGATGTGCTGCGCCTGGTGGTCATCAACGATTGCGGCACCGTCATGTTCGCCTCCGGGGCCGAAGCCCAGCAGGTGGGCGGCCAGGTCATGGGCATGGGCGAAGCCCTGACCGAAGAAATCATTTACGACGACGCCACCGGCGTGCCCCTGAATTTTAATTTTATCGATTACAAGATTCCCACCATGGCCGACATGCCGGATATCGACCCCCTCCTGCTTGAGGTCTGGAAGGGCGCCGGGAAATACGGGGCCTGCGGAATCGGGGAAGGGACCCTGACCTGCACGCCCCGCGCGGTCATGAATGCAATCTATAACGCCATCGGTGTCAGAATTAATGATATTCCGATCAAGCCCGAGAAAATCATCCGGGCCCTGGGAAAGGTTTAAGGAGAAAAAGATGACTCTCAGAAACTTCAAACATATATCAGCCTCGTCTCTTACGGAAGCCGCGGAAATCCTGTCCAAGGGAAAGGCTTCGGCAATCGCGGGCGGCACGGATCTCTTGGGCGTACTCAAGGATAAAATCCATGCCGAATCCCCGGAACTCGTGGTGGACCTTAAGACCATCCCAAACCTCAGCTATGTGAAGACAGGCAAAAAAGGGCTTCGCATCGGCGCTTTAACCACTCTCACAGACATCTCCAAGAATGAGACCATCCGGGAAAACTATGCCCTGCTGGCGGAAGCGGCCCGGTCCGTGGCCTCCCCCGAGATCAGAAATATGGGGACCCTGGGCGGAAATATCTGCCAGGAGCCGCGCTGCTGGTATTACAGGACCCCGGAGGACCTGTTTCACTGCCTGAGAAAGGGCGGCAGCAAATGCGCGGCCCTGCTGGGGGAAAACCGGTATCATTCCATTTTCGGCAGCGTCCGGGTCTCCGTGCCGGCCTGCACCCAGACCTGCCCCGGGAATATCGAGATCCCGGCCTATATGGACCATGTCCGCAAGGGCGACCTCAAGGCCGCGGCCCGTATCATCCTTGAAAACAATCCCATTCCGGCCATCACCGGCCGGATCTGTCCCCATCTCTGCGAGTCCAAATGCAACCGGTCGGATTTTGACGAGGCCGTATCCATCCGGAATGTGGAACAGGTGGTGGGGGACTATATCCTGGACCATGCCAAAGAATTCCTGGCCCCTCCCAAAAAGCAGAAAAAAGAAGGGGTGGCCGTTGTCGGATCAGGACCCGCCGGGCTTTCCGCCGCCTATTACCTGAGAAAAGCCGGGTATGAGGTCACGGTCTTTGAGAAAATGCCCAAGGCCGGCGGCATGCTCACCTACGGCATCCCGGCCCACCGCCTTCCCAAGGAGGTGGTGGAAAGACAGGTCAAGGCCTTTGAGGCCATGGGCATCATTTTTAAAATGAACACCCCTGTGGGCGGGAAAGGAACCACTTTTAAAGATCTTCGAAAGAAATTCAAAAACGTGTTCCTGGCTTCAGGCGCTTGGGGGGAAAGATCCCTGGACCTGGATAAAAAGGAATTGCTGACCCCGGGGATTGAGTTCCTGTCTTCCATTGAACTGGGCAAAAAACCTGTCGTGGGCAAAACCGTCCTGGTCATCGGCGGCGGCAATGTGGCTGTGGATGTGGCCGTAACGGCCCGCCGCCTGGGTGCGGCCAAGGTCACCATGGCCTGCCTGGAATCCCGGGAGGAAATGCCAGCCTTTGAAGAAGAGATTGCCGAAGCCCTCCATGAAGGGGTTACCTTTCTCACTTCCTTTGGCCCGCACCGGATCATCGAGAAAAAAGGCAGGATCTCCGGAATGGAGTTCGTGAGCTGCACCTCGGTGTTTGATGCAACCGGCCGGTTTAACCCCGCCTTTAACCCTTCCGTTAAAAAGACCCTGGAGGCGGACCAGATCATCCTGGCCATCGGCCAGGCCACGGATCTTGCCTATACCAAGGGTGAGGTGGACACCCAGCGCGGGTTGATTGTCATTGATGAAAAACCCGGGCCACCAATCTGGACGGCGTCTATGCCGGCGGCGACATCGTCAGCGGGCCCCTGTCCGTGATCCATGCCGTGGCTGCCGGGCGCAACACCGCCTATGCCGTTGCCAAGATCAAACCCTTGTCCCATATGCCCATGGGCGAATCCCTGGACATGCATTGCGACGGCGGAAACAAAGGCAGCAGGACAAAGGGCATTCAAACCCTGGAAGACATCCGGTCCGAAGCGGCCCGATGCGTCAACTGCGGGTGTATTGCCGTGA
Source organism: Desulfobacula sp. (assembly GCA_012031875.1). GTDB lineage: Bacteria > Desulfobacterota > Desulfobacteria > Desulfobacterales > Desulfobacteraceae > Desulfobacula. The sequence continues at coordinate 20,600 of JAAUSZ010000026.1, read as the reverse complement.
ATGCCTCGGACCTGGCCCCGGCCCTCATGGCCCTGGGCGCCAAGATCAAAACCACCCGGCGGACCCTTGCCGCGGATGATTTCTTTGCCGCAGATATCATGAAGTGTACGGTTCTTGAAGAGGGTGAACTGGTGGAGGAGATCGAAATCCCCGCGCCCTCAAAAACCAACCGCCAGGGGTATCAGAAATTCAGGATCCGGAATGCCATTGATTTTCCCATTGTGAGCCTGGCCTATTCCTTTGACCTGGAGGGAAAGGCCATCAAAAAGGCGAGCATTGTCCTGGGGGCCGTGGCGCCGGTTCCGGTGCGGGCCAAGGCGGTTGAAACCTTCCTGGAAGGCAAAGCCGTCAGCGATAAAACCGCTCTGGCCGCGGGGGATCTTGCCGTGAAGGCAGTCAGGCCGCTTTCCAAAAATGCGTTCAAGGTGCAGATTGTAAAGGGCCTGCTCAGGAAAATGCTGACGTGAGGATCTGCTTTATAAAAAAGTGTTGTTTGTTGGGTAGGATGTGGCGTATGGTATCAACACTGGGAGTTCAAAACAGTTGGAACATTGACCAAAACAATTGAGTAAGATGGACGGATTATTCATTAAACATGAGGAAAGGAGCCAGCTAGAATGAAACGACGTGAATTTATCAAAAAAGCAGGGGTTGGGGCGGCAGCAGTTGCAGCCACGGCCGTAAACGCGCCCTATGTTATTTCAGCGCAGAAATCGACCATTAAATGGAGATTGCAGACCTATGCAGGGCCTGCCTTGGCCGAGCATGTGATCAAACCCTCCATTGACGCCTTTAATAAGGCAGCCAACGGGGAAATGGTCATCGAGCTTTACAACGCGGATCAGCTTGTCCCCCAGGGGGAACTGTTCAGGGCCGTTGCCAAGGGCACCATTGATGCCGCCCAGAGCGACGACGATTCCATGGCCGCTCCCGTGGACGTGGCCATCTTTGCCGCTTATTTCCCCTTTGCCTCCCGGTATTCCCTGGATGTTCCCGCGCTCTGGCACTGGATGGGCCTCAATAAGATCTGGGAAGAAGCCTATGCCGAAGTCAAAGGCGTGACCTGGCTGAGCACCGGAGCCTGGGACCCCTGTAATTTTTCCACCTCCAAACCCATCAAGAGTCTGGCCGATCTGAAGGGCCTTCGGGTCTATACCTTCCCCACGGGCGGAAAGTTTATGCAGCAATTTGGCGTCATCCCCATGTCCCTTCCCTATTCCGATGTCCAGATGGCCATCCAGACCGGCGAACTGGACGGGGTCTGCTGGTCCGGGATTACCGAGGTGTATACCGTGGGCTGGGCCGATGTGTGTAAATATTACCTGACCAACCCCATCTCCGGCGCCTGGGCCGGGTCTTATTTTGCCAACACGGATAAATGGAATGCCCTGCCCGAGCACCTGAAAACCCTGTTCAAGCTCTGCATGGACAGCTCCCATTATTACCGCCAGCACTGGTACTGGTACGGAGAAGCCAATTACAGGACCAAGGGCGGCAAGATGCAGTTGACCACCATTCCCAAGGAAGAATGGAAAACCGTGGAGGATGCGGCCTATAAACTCTGGGATGAGGTTGCGGCCAAGAGCCCGCGATGCGCCAAGGTGGTGGCTACCCTCAAAGAATACGCCAAGACCATGGAAGCTGCAGGCCCCCCATACCGGTACTAACCGGCAAGTCGTTGAATATTAATGAATGATGCCGGCTTTTCCTGCCTTTAGTTTTGAGGCAGGACGGCCGGTCCTGAATACCCCTAGATTAAGCAATTCCTTACCAGGGAGATATTGAGGCCTGTGTAAGGAATTGCTTTTTTTATCACGCATGTGAAGAATTGAATGTAAAGGTGCAGTATGCTTAAACCTGTAAAAATTTTTGTAAGATCTGTTGAGGCTGTGAATACGGTTGTGGGGAAGGCCTCAATGTATCTGGTCTTTGTCATGGGCGGAATCCTGCTGTTTGAATCCGTGTCCAGAACCGCCTTTAATCAGCCCCATATCTGGGCCGTGGAAGTGGCCCAGTTTGTCATGGCGGCCTATTACCTTCTGGGTGGCGGGTATTCCATGATCATCGACGGGCATGTCCGGATGGACCTGCTCTACGGCCGGTGGTCCAAGCAGAGAAAGGCCATAGCCGATCTTATCACCGGGCCCATCCTGATTTTTTATATGGTGGTTCTGTTCATCGGCTCCATTTCCAGCCTTGAATACGCCATTGAATACAAGCAGAAAAGCTATACGCCCTGGGGTCCGCCCCTGGTTCCCATCAAAATCATTATGACCATCGGGATATTCCTGATGCTCTTGCAGTGCCTTGCGGAGTGGCTCAAGGATTTATCCAAAGCCGGGGGGGAAGAATAAAATGAGTCACGAACTGATCGCTATCTTAATCTTCTCCTCCATGGTTCTCATGCTTCTCACCGGACAGCGGGTGTTTGCCGCCATCGGCGGTGTGGCCGCCTTTTTCTCGCTTCTCCTCTGGGGGAACGGCGGTGTGGAAATGCCCTTCAACGCCAGTTTTATCCTGTTGAACTGGTATCCGCTTCTGACCCTGCCCCTGTTCATTTATATGGGGTATATGTTTTCCGAATCCGGCATTGCCAGTGACCTCTACCGCATGTTCCACGTCTGGACCGGCCCGGTCAACGGCGGCTTGGCCGTGGGCACCATCGGCCTCATGGTGGCCATATCCGCTATGAACGGCCTGAGCGTGGCCGGCATGGCCATCGGTGCCACCATTGCCCTGCCTGAAATGCTGAAGCGCAACTATGATAAGGTGATGGTGACCGGTGTCATCCAGGCCGGCAGTTCTCTGGGCATCCTGGTCCCGCCCAGCGTGGTATTGGTTCTTTACGGGATGATCGCCCGGCAGAATGTGGGTCGCCTGTGGATGGCCGGGGTTTTCCCGGGCCTTTTGCTGGCTGCCTTGTTCGTCCTCTATATTCTCATCCGGTGCAAGCTGAACCCGGCCCTCGGACCGGCTCTGCCCCTGGAAGAGAGGCAGCAGATTACCTGGAAGGAAAGGCTTGTCCTGCTCCGGGCCGGGATTATTCCCGTGATCATTATTATTGCCATGACCGGACTTTTTCTCATGGGCGTCACCAGCCTGGTTGAATGCTCGGCGGCCGGCGCGGCCGCCACTACTTTGGCTGCGGCTTTCAGACGCCGGCTGACCTGGAAGGTCATGCAGGACACCCTGCGCAATACCCTGAGCGTGAGCTGCATGTTCATGTGGGTGATTCTGGCGGCCCTGTGTTTCGGGGCTGTATTTGACGGGCTCGGGGCCGTGCATGCCATAAAAACCCTATTTCTGGATCAGTGGCACCTGACCCCCTGGGGGGTGCTGATCATGATGCAGCTTTCCTATATCCTCATGGGGATGTTTTTGGATGATACGGCCATGCTCATCATTGTGGCCCCGCTTTATGTCCCCCTGGTCATCAGCCTGGGCTTTGATCCGGTCTGGTATGGGGTTCTGTATACCATTACCTGCCAGATTGCCTATATCACCCCGCCCTTTGGATATAACCTGTTTTTGATGAAGGCCATGGCGCCTCCCGAGGTATCCCTGGGGGATATTTACCGCTCCATCGTTCCCTTTGCCTTTGTCATGGTGGTGGGGCTGGTGCTGGTCATCCTGTTTCCGCAGATCGCCCTCTGGCTGCCCGATATGTATTTCGGAAAATAGCAGGATAGGGCCATAGAAAAAGGGAATCAACCCAGGGGAAGGGTAAGGGTGAATTCGGTGTACTGGTTTACTTTGGATTGGACAGAAATGCTCCCGCCATGCTGTTTGACGGATCTTGAAGCGATGAAAAGGCCAAGGCCGGTTCCCTTTTCGCCCTTGTCGGAATAGAAGAGATTAAAGAGTTTGTCCTTTTTGCCGTCCTCGATTCCCTTGCCGTTGTCCCGGATGGAGAAAATAAGGTGGGGGGGCTTGATCCGGGCGCTAAACCGGACCCGGCCCCCTCTTTTTTTTCGGAGGCGCAGGCTTCCACGGCATTTTCAAGAATACTCATAAAGGCGGAGAAGATGGCGGTTTTATCAATATGAAGGCTGACGGCCTCCTCGGGGCAATCCATGTCCAATTGGACCTTTTCCTTGTCTGCCTTGGGTTTGATAAAGGAGACCACTTCATTGATCAAATCCTTTAAAAGAACCTCGGACCGGTCCGGTTCCCTTTTTTTGCTGTGATACAGGATGTCCAGGACCATTTGGCGGGTTTTGGACATCTTTTCCCGGACAATGGCCCAGCCTTCTTTGATGAGGTCTGTATTCCCTTTATCAAGGCCTGAATCAATGAGGTAGGAGCCTCCGTCCAGGCCCGTCAGAACCTGTTTCAATCCGTGGGACACCGCACCGATATGAAGCCCCAGGGAGGCCAGGTGGTCCTGGAGTTCATGGATCAGGGTCACATCGGTGGACATCTCCATGACATGGGTGATTTCCCCTGAATCATCGGTAATGGCCGAAGTCTGAATATAAATGTCTTTTATGCGGCCGTCTTTTAAGATGACTTCAAATTCAGCCGTATGGGATTGGCCGTCCCTGAAGGTTTTGAGTACGGGACAGTCCGGGCAGGCGTCATCCCTTCCCTTGTAAAGCGTATAGCAGAAATTTTTCTTGTCCGGGAAATGGAAATGTTCCCGGAATATCCGGTTGGTTTCAATGATGTTGAGATCCCTGTCCTGAACCGTGATATAGCAGGGAGCCTCATTGAACAACCGGACATACCGCTTTTCGGATTCCGTGAGTTTCCGGGTTTTTTCTTCGACAAGGGCCTCAAGGTCCCGGGTATAGGACTGTATTTTTTTCCGGTTTTCAATCCTGTCGCAGGCCCGCTTCAGGGCAATATCCAAAACGTCGTTGTCAATGGGTTTGGGGATGAAATCGACGGCATCCAGCTTCAGGCTTTCAATGGCAAGTTTATAGTCCCCGTGGCCGGTGATCATGATGACTTCCGTGTCCGGGCTGTGGGCTTTGATGTGTTTTAAAAGTGACAGGCCGTCCATTCCCGGCATGCGGATATCGGTGAGAACGATGTCCGGTGAGGTGGTGTCTGAAAGAAGGGCCGCCTTTTTGCCGTCTTCTGCGGTAATGACCTCATATCCTGCATCTTTCAGATAGATGGCCAGGACTTTCCGGATGCCTTCCTCATCATCGGCCAGCAGAATTTTGGCTGTCATACGGTTTTATCCCCATTTAATGAATCCAATGATCCGGGTCCGGATTATTTTTTTCCACACAGGTTTTGATGACCGTTTTAAGATATTCGGGATCAGCGTCTTTTGCAACATAAATTTCAGGTTCAGGCACAGGGTGTTCAAGGGTCACATTCATCATTTTGATATAATGGAAAAAGGCATCCCGGTCCACCCCTGAAAAAAGATAATGGGGAGATCCTTAAATTCGGGCCGGGCCGAAATTTCCCGGTAAACCAGGCAGCCCCCTTTCTTGGGCATCATGATGTCCAGGATCAGGGCCGAGGGCTTGACCTGCTTGAGGATGTCAAGCCCTTCCGAGCCGTCTTTTGCCAGGATGGGTTCAAACCCCAGGGATTTGACCAGGGTCATGAGATAAAACCGCATCTGCATCTCGTCTTCAAGGATGAGAACCTTTTGCAATTCTTTTCCCCGGGTCATGCGGCCATCCCGGCTTATAATTTATCGTCCCGGTTCACGCTGGCAACAGGGCAGGCCGATCTTAAGACCACCTGTTCAACGGTGGATCCCAGGAGGGCTTCGTCCGTATCCACGTCCTTTGTATGATGGGCCATGACGATGAGGTCGCCGCTGGTCTCCCGGGCAAATTTCAGGAGTTCGACATAGGGGGTGCCTTCCCAGATGGTGATGTCATAATTGTCAAAATCCTTCATCCGGGATACGTATTCGGTTTCAATTTTTGCCTTGGCCTCTTTGATGCGGTCCTCAATGGATTTTTGCCCGGGTGATACCCCGGCCTGGGAAATTCCCATGTCCAGGGCGTGGAAGATATAGAGCTTACATCCGATAAATGCCGCCATTTTATAGGCAAATTGAAAGGCAGCCATGGAGGCCTTTGAAAAATCGGTGCCGAAGATGATTTTATTGAAATACCAGAAGCAGGTTTCACAGGGCCTGCTGATGATGAGGAGCGGGCACCGGGCTTTCTGGGCCACCTTCTGCATGGTGGTGCCCACGATTCCGCGGAACCTGGCGGACCCGGTTTCATCCTGCCGGGTATGGGCGCCATGATGATGAGATCCACATTTTCTTTTCGGGCGAATCTCAGGATCTCGGTAGATGGTATTCCGGCCAGGGCCTCAACCCTGGGAGGGCCATATTTCTGAATCAGGGTTTCATAGGTGGTCTTCATCTCATCTTTGACAAATTCGATATATTCGGGGCCCAGGTTGTCTTCTTCACCGGTGACATAGTCCCTCACGGAAAAACTGCCCCCATGGGAAGGAACGCCAAACACATGGTAAAGAATCAGCTCGGATTTATATTTTTCAGCCAGTTCAAAGGCGATTTTTGCAGCCGCATCGCAGGCAGGAGAAGCGGTTGTGGCAAAAAGTATTTTTTTAAACATGGTTACCTCCTTATGGAACATTGTAACGGGTTAAAATTAAAAGACAATTCCCATGCAACCCCTTCCACGAGTTCAAACAGCGTGTAAACCGTCTCATACTCGAAGATGTCCTCCCTATCCCCAAAAATGATATGTTTCAGTTTTCCCAGGGTTAATGTGTGGTCCAGCAAAGCTTCAGGCTGAAAAAATTTTAAGTCTCCGGTTTTATCGCGGGTGACTCCTTTCAAACTGTTATACAAGGTCAGTTCCGGCTTTCCGGGGAATCCCCGGATTTCAATGGTTTTGTAAAACACCAGGGATTCGATGTCGTTGATTTTATTTCCTACACTATCATTCTTTGAGATAATTTCAAGCAGGGAGTCAAGGATTTCGCTGATGTTTTTTAGTTCGGGGTATTGCCGGATCATGCCGAAAAAGGATCTCAGGGTAAAGGCCTTATCCAGTTCAATAGGGTTTCCCAGTAATTTCAGAATAGAGCCGGCCTGCTTTTGACCCGCTTTCAAGAGACTGCCGTTTGAATCAATGAGAATTTTTTCCATGGCCGGTCTCCTTCACGCCTTTGTTCTCAAAGGAATCCGGATGAAAAATTCAGATCCCCTGCCGGGTTCGGTGTGAAAAGATATCCGGCCATGGTGTTCCTCTATGATTTTTTTTGCAGTCATGAGGCCGAACCCGGTCCCGTTCATTCCCTTGGTGGTGATAAATTCCTTAAACAGGGAGGCTTTGACGGGCTCGCTCATCCCGGCGCCGGTGTCCCTGACCTGGTAGATGATTTCCTTTTCCTGGGTTGTGATGCTGAGCGTCACCTGTCTTTGCCCATCTTGCACCGGAGATTCACCAAAGGCATCAAACGCGTTGGCGACAAGGTTCAGCAGGCAATTGTGGATGGCGTCGGAATCCATGAGGGTCAGTTTTTTTTCCGGAGACGGGAGAAATTTAAAAAGGATGTTTTTTTCTTTTGCCTTATGAACCATGAGCTGGACAATTTCCCGGGCCGGGGTATTGGGGTTTTCCAGTTGGAAGTTCAGCCGGGTGGTTTTGGCATAATTTAAAAGATCCAGGGAGAGTTTGGTGATCTTGTCGATATTGCCTTTCATCATTTCCCAGCCCTGCTTTAAATACTGCCGGTTCTCGTGTTCAATCCCTTGTTCCAGGATAAAGGAGCTTCCCTTGAGGCCGCCGGCTATATTTTTAATGGCATGGGACATGCCGGCAATGGTCTGGCCGATGGTCACCAGTTTTTCAGATTCATTGAGTTTTTTATCTTTTTCCTCCACCAGGGTTTTAAGATCTTCCATATAGGTTTTGATATTGCGGCTGACGGCCATCCGGTCCTCGGCCTTTTGGATGGCGGACTCCAGATCCAGGCTGTCAATGGGTTTGGTAATAAAATCCGCTGCTTCATACTGGAGGCTTTTAACGGCCAGATCCATGTCGCCGTGGCCGGTAATCATGATGACTTCGGTTTCAGGGTTCAGGTGTTTAATCCGTTTTAACAGTTCAATCCCGTCGATGCCCGGCATTTTGATATCCGTGATCACAAGGCCGGGGGCCTCCCGGACAAAGATGTCCAGCCCGGTTTCTCCGTCCGGAGCGGTCAGGACCTCATACCCGGCTGACTCAAGGGTGATTTTCAAGACTTTGCGGATGCCGTCCTCATCATCCACCAGAAGAATTTTTAAGGGGGCTCCGGGTCCGGTGTTCATTTTCCCCTCCCCTTATCCATTTTAAACCGCAGGGAAAAAACCGCGCCGCCCTGAGGATTGTTTTTGACGCTGATATCCCCGCCGGATTCCCTGATGATGCCATAGCTGATGGACAGGCCCAGACCCGTTCCTTCTCCGACCTTCTTGGTGGTAAAGAAAGGCTCAAATATTTTATCCATGAACTCTGCCGGTATCCCGGTGCCTGTGTCTGAAATGCTTGCCGTTACCATTTCCTTACTAGATGCCGTGGCAATGGTGATCTGCCGGGGGATTCCCTCTTCCTGGGTTTCGGCCCGCGTCACGACCGCGTCCCTGGCATTGATGAGAAGGTTGATGAAGACCTGTTCCAGGCGAACCGGGTCCGCCAGGATCAGGGGGAGGTTTTCGTCCAGCTCCCATTTAACCGTTATTTCCCTTAATTTGAGCTGCTGACTGAAAATATCAAAGGCCCGTTTCAGGGTATCGTTGATATTGACGGGTTCCTTTGAAAAATCCGATTTTCTGCCGAAAAGACGCATGTGGTTGGTGATTTTGGATGCCCGGTCCACATGGTTTTCAATTTCTTCCGCCAGCGTGTTTAAAATCTCGAGGTCAATGGGCTCATTTTTCTTCAGCTTCCTGGATATGAACCCGGAGGCGGTTTTAATAACGGACAGGGGCTGGTTCAGTTCATGGGCCACCCCTGTGGCCATTTCTCCCAGGGTGGCCATTTTCCCGGCCTGGATGAGCTGCTGCTCGGTTTCAATGGACAGGGTGATATCAATGACCGTGACCAGAAGCACGGTTTGCTCCGTAAATTCCGCGGGGCTGACCCAGATGTTGACGTAAAGGGGTTCCCCGGTTTTCTTCCGGTGAGCCAGCCGTTCATGAAAGGGCTTTTGGATCTGGGTTTTAAAATTTTCAAATCTTTCAGTATCGGGGAAAAGAAGGGAAAAAGCCTTGTTTTCAATCTCTCCCTTGGTATATCCGTATAAATTCAGGGCGCTGTCATTGCAGTTGAGAATTTTAAAGTTACCCATATTCAGGATAAATATGGGGTTGGGGATGCTCTTAAAAACAGCCTGGTATTTTCTTTCGGAATCTTTGACAATGCCTTCGAGTTTTTTTCGCCTTGAAATATCAATGCTCATTTCCATGGCAGCCACGATATGGCCGTTTTCATCTTTTAAGGGAGCGGTTTTCACAAACCAGTGGGCAATGGTCCCGTCCTTGTTGATCCCTGATTCTTCGCTGAAATGGGACTGCCCGTCGTTAAATGTTCTTTCCACCGGGCAGTTGCCGCATTTCCGGCTGAGATTTTTATAAGCGGAATAGCAATGATCCCCATACTCGGGCTGGAATTTTTTTGAGAATTCCTTGTTGAATTCAATGAGTTTGTAATCCCTGCTCTGAACGGTGATGGAACAGGGAACTTCGTCAAAGAGGTTCTGGTACCGGTCCTTTTGTTTGTTCAACTCATCCTGTTTTGTTTTAATCTTCTCTCCCATATCCTTGATGGCCAGGGACAATTGGCCGATTTCATCGCGCCGGTCCGGGGCCCGACCTCGTTTTGGTAGGTCCCCTTGCCGATAAGGTCGGTGTGCCGGATGAGTGTGTTGATGGGATGGGTCACCAGGCGGGAGATACAGAACCAGAGAGTCAGACACAGGACCATAAAGAGATAGACCGCGGTCCAGGCGGAGAGTTTTTTAATGGAGCCAATGGCGGTTTTGATGCTTTTTAAAGAGACAACGACATCCAGGGTGCCGATTTTCCGGATTCCCTGTGGATGGTAATGGCAGTCTGCAGTGGAGCAGCCGGGTTCATTTAAAATAGGGTTGATGATACCCAGGAGAAGTTCCCCCTCGGGGGATTTGAAAATCCGGATGCGCTCCTGGATATCGGTTTTGATAACGGGGTTGTCTCCAAAATGGCAGGTCTTGCAGGCCACATCCGTTTTCTCGGCGCTGGAATGGATTTCTTGGCTGTTGTTTGAAAATTTGATTTTTCCATGTGCGTCAAAGAGCCGGATTTTTTCAATTTTATTGTATTCAGACATGCTTTTCAGGACATCCAGCATGTCTTTATTGGGGTTATGCAGCATGGCAAACCAGGTGAAATTCAAAACCGTATTGCAGAATTTATCAACATCCGATACGGCTTTCTCGATCAGGGCCTTTTCCTGGATATTGATGGTCACCCGGGACCAGACAAAGATGCTGATGAAAAGAACCAACCCCACAGGGATCAGGAGTTTAAAGGCCAACCCCCTTTTCTGCAGTGTTCTTTTTTCCATCAAAGGGTCCCCCGAAGCTTTATTTTAATACATCCCGTACGATCTTTAACAGTTCTTTTTGATCAAAGGGTTTTGTAAGGCTGGCCACGGCTTTGGGAATGGCGTATTCATTGCCGGCCATCCCGCTGATGACGATAACCGGGATGTTTTTCTTCTGCTTGTCCTGGGCCAGTCTGCTGAAAAACCGGGTTCCCCATTCTCCCGGCATGTCCAGGTCCAGGGTGATCAGGTCAAAGGCCGCGGAACTTACAAGGTCCAGCGCCTTTTCGGCATCTTCCGCCACAGCCGTTGCATACCCCTGGTCGTTTAATAAATTGGTCAGATAGATCCGGATGGCGGGATCATCGTCTATGATGAGAATTTTTTTCATTGCGGGTCTCCATGGATCTCTTTGTTGACGCATAGGACAGGGCATCCGGCCCTGAGAATCACCTGTTTGACCGTGCTTCCCAATTCGTCGGTTTCCGTGCCCGGGTTTTTGGAATCCTGGGCCATGATAATCAGGTCTGCGTATTTCTCCCTGGCATATTTTACAATTTCAATATAGGGGCTTCCCTCCCAGACTTCTATGGAATAATTCTCGATGCCTTCCATTTTCGGTACATATTTTTTTTAGAAAAACCGAGCTTTTCGCGTCTGCGTTCTTCTATGGCATTCTGGGTGAATTCTTTTGATCCGGGGGTAAGGCTCACATTCTGGGCATGGAAGATATGGAGTTCACATTTTGTTTTTTTTGCCAGCAGGGCTGCAAAATCAAAGGCCTTGTCCGATACCTGTGAGAAGTCGGTGGCAAAAACCACATTTGAAATGGTTCCCCAGAAAGAGGCTGCCGGGCGGTTAATGATCAGCACCGGGCAGCGGGAGGCCTTGACAATTTTTTGAAATGAGGATTCCGTGTTTTTAATGGCATCTTCAAGACCGGCTTCCCCCCCGGTACTGACACCCATGACCAGAAGGCCGGGGTCGCTTTTCCGGACCTCCTCCAGAATCTCCGTGCAGGGATCTCCCAGGGCTGTTTTTATGTCATGGTCCCCTGTTTTTGAAAAATGGTCTGCATAACAGGCTGCTATTCTTTCTTTGGTTTTCGATTCATCATCAGGGCCTTTTCCCTCAATGACATGGAAGACGGTTATGTGCGCCTTGTAAAGGTTGCTGATATTAAAGGCAACCCTGGCTGCCGGATCACAGGCGCTTGTTGTGGATGTTGCAAATAGTATTTTTTTAAACATGGCTACCCTCTGCACAATTTTATTGTCATCAATCTTGGCCCATTGGTGTTTCCATCTTGTCGATATTCCATACCATTCTTGCAGGGATTGTCAATCACCCCGCCGCAATCCTGTCGATGACCGGGTCTCTCGGGACGGTACAGATGGATGCCACCTGTTTGGGGTCAAATCCCATGCACAACGCCAGGAGCTGGTTATAGTCAAACACCGGGATATGGTATTTGTCCCTGCCTTCCTTTTCATTGAGTTTTTTCTGGATATTATCCAGGTACATGAGGCAGGTGATGCAGGACACGACGATGAAATCCGCCTTTGTTTCCTCGATGGCGGCATCCAGTTTGCTTTTTGCAAATTCAACGGCCTCCGCGGGAGAACTTTTTGAGAATCCTCCGGCCCCGCCGCAGCATTGCAGTTCCCGGCTGTAATGGTCAATGGTTGCCCCCAGGGCTTCCGTCAGCACCCTTAAGGCCTTGGGTTCCCTCGGGGATTCTTCAAACCCGACGATTTCACTGGGGAAAAGGGTATGGCAGGGATATTGAACAATGCCGTGAAGGCCGTTCAGGTTCTTTTTGATGGTCTTGGCAATCTTTTCCGGGCCCACTTCATTATACAGGATTTCCGAAATATGCCGGACCTTGGTTTTGCATTCCAGCTTCCGGCCGGTCAGCTCGATGAGTTCATTGACCCGGGCCAGTTTTTCTTCATCATGGGCCAGGTGGTCCCGGCCCATGCGTAGAGAGCTGTAGCAGGAGCCGCACTGAACCATGATATCCAGGCCCTTGGCCTCTGCAATGGACAGATTCCACCCCGAGGAAGCCAGATAGGAATCATCATCCGTGGAAGGGAAGGACCCAAAGGCCGGACAGCAGACATAGCCTTCGGCGTCGGCCAGGTCCACACCCAGTTCCGGCATGGTCGCCCGGATGGCCCTCTCGACATCCGGCCGGATGGCCGGGGTATTACAACCTAAGAAAAGACATAATTCCATTTCTTTTATTCCTCATTAAACATATAGTCGTTTTCACTGACCACCGGTGTTTTCATCAGCATTTCCTGATACAGCTTCAGCATCTCGGGCATCTTGGTGATGGTCTGAAGCTCGGGCAGGCCCAGGGAGGTTCTCAGTTCCGTGTTGGTGCCGACGGACTGGGTATAGCCCCTTTTATAAATCTCCACAATGGCGGTGGGAACACGGGTCTCATCATTGGAGGTCTGCCATCTCCGGATGGCCAGGATCATTTCAAAGGGTTTGACGTCCATGGGACACATTTCTTCGCACCTGGAACAGGATACGCAGGCCCACGGGGTGTCGTCGTTCAGGAGATCTTCCTCCAGCCCGTAGACCACCATGCGGGCCAGGTTCCTCACCAGAAGCGGGGGGTCGCCGTGGGAGGCGGGGCAGCCTGACAGGCAGGTGCTGCAATTAAAACAATGGAGCAGATCCTTGGTATTATAGATCTGTTTCCACAACTCTTTATCTGATGAACTGAAATCCATAATTTTCTCCTAGTCTGGGGTTGCCGCCACCGGGTCCTTAGACAGTCCGGCATCAATGACCGCCATGATCTGTTTGTCGCTGAAGCCCATGATTTCCGCCGCATTGTTCTGGCATTCCACCGCACACATGCCGCAGGCCTGGCAGGTGGCGCCGTCCACAATGATCCTGTCCAGGGCCTCGTCGTAGGACCGGGCCCCGTAGGGGCAGATGGTGACGCATCTTTGGCACCGGACGCAGATGGCGTCATGGACCCTGGAAATGGTATGGGCCGTGTGGATTTTCCGCCCGGACAGATAGGCATAGGTTTTGTGGGCTGCGGCTTCGGCCTGGAGGATGGCGTCTTTCAGGGTCATGGGGGAATGGGCCACCCCGGCCACATAGAGGCCGACCTTCAGGAATTCAACGGGCCGCCATTTGGAATCCGCTTCCACAAAGAAGCCGTCTTCATTGATGGGAAGGCCGAAGGCCTTGCCCACTTCCCGGTTGGAGGCTTCGGCATCCACACCGGTGGAAAGAATGAGGTAATCCGGGGTGAGCTGCATTTCCGCATTCAGGACCGGTTCGGTAAAGGTGATCACCGGGCTTCCGTCAACGAGTTCAACTTTGGGTTTGTTGTCCAGGCTGTAGCTTATGAATATAATCCCGGCCAGCCGCGCCTGGGTATAATATTGTTCGGTAAATCCATAGGTCATGACATCCCGGTAGAGGATGAAGATCCTGGCCTCTGGATTTTTTTCCTTGATGGCCAGGGCATTGGCAATGGCCCCGATACAGCAGATCCGGCTGCAATACTCCCGGCCTTCTTTTTGCCGGGACCCCACGCACTGGATCATGACGATGGTTTCCGCTTCACCGACATCGATTTCTCCGGAAGCCAGTCCGTCTTTCAGTTCGGCCTGGGTCAGGATCTGGTCTGAATTGCCGTATTCATATTCACCGGTGGCCCCTTCATGTCCGCCCGTGGCAATGATGGCGGCCCCATGGTTCAGATAAAAATTTTCTTCTTTGGAGACATCCCTGATTTTGGTTTCAAAGGCCCCCAGGGAGCCCTGGGTGGCAACGATTTCACAATTTTTATGAAGGGTGATGTGTTTGTGTTCAAGGACCTTGATAGTCATGTCTTTTGCCATGGACACCGGCGTAAGCCCGTCAATGGTGTGTTCAATCCGGGTTCCGGCATATCCTCCCAGCCTGTCCGTCTTTTCCACCAGGTGGACATCCACCCCCCGCTGGGCCAGGCTGAGGGCCGCATGCATGCCGGCGATGCCCCCGCCCACCACAAGGGCGGCCGGGTTGATGGAAAGGCTCTCCACATGGAGGGCGGGCTTGAGCTTCAGGTTTTCAATGTGGGCCCTGAGGTCGTTGTAGGCCAAACGGGTGTAATCCCTTTTGCCGGATTCAACGGGCTGGGGGTCAAAAAAAACCCTGTGAACGATGGAGGAAAGATCCGTGATCTCAACCAGGGAGGCGGCAAACCCGGCTTTCTTGGCCAGGTTTTTCAAGGATTTCCGGTACATGAAGGGATGGCAGGCCCCCATGAGGAGGCGGTTGCATTTGGATTTGGCCAGGAGATCCAGGACCGTTTGTTTGCCTTCATCGCTGCAGACCATATCCAGGATATGGACCTCCCCGACGCTGTTGAGCCGTTTGAGGCCTGCGCCCAGGGCATTGAAATCAACGCTGCTCTCCTGCATTTTTTCACTGCATTTGCAGAGCACCACCGATACCAGGGGCTCATCCCTGTCCTTGGCCGTGGGTTCGGGAATTTCCTCTTCTTCCAGGAGGGACACATCCAGGCCGGACAAAAACCGGCTCACCTGTCCGGCGGCGGCAATCCCGCTGCCGACGGCCTCGCTGATGTCCGTGAGCCCCATGAGGGACCCGCATAGAAATACCCCCGGCTTGACCAGCTTGACCTTGTCATAGGGATCCGTGGGCAGGAGCTTCCGGGAATCGACGTCCACATGGAGCAGGTCCGCCAGTTTTTGATGGGTTTCATAGGGAACCTGCCCGGTTGAAAGCACCACCATATCATAGTCGGACACAAAAAATTCCTGGGTTTCGGAATCAAAATACCGCATGGAAAGGCTTTTGTCCGGGTTCAGCATGACCCCCTGGACCCGGCACCGGATGAGCTTGACCCCATGCTCGTCAACGGCTTTTTCATAATACCGGTAAAAATCCTTGCCAAAGGTCCGCATATCCATATAGAAAATGGTGGTTTCAACCTCGTCCCCGCCTTTTTCCTTGGCCAGCACGGCTTCTTTCAAGGCAAACATGCAGCAGATGGAGGAGCAGTAATCCCTTTTTTGTCTTCTGTTCCGGGATCCCATGCATTGAACCCAGGCAATCTTTTGGCGGGCCTGCCGTCGGAGGGCCGCTTGATGGTTCCGTCAAAGGTGCCGGACCCGCTGATGATGCGTTCAAAGGCCAGGGAACTCACCACATCCGGGGAAACGGCCCAGGATTTGGCGTCCTCAAAATCTTTTAAATTATACAGCTTCACCCCGGAGGCCAAGACAAGGGCATGAACCTGTCTTGTCAGGGCCTCATCTTCTGCCGATAGATTGATGACGTTGGTGGGGCAGACCTTGACGCATTCCCCGCATTTAGTGCAGGTGTCCATGTCGATGAGCAGCATCTGGGGGTGCTGTGGGGCACGGGTTTATACACCGCCTTTCTGAGGGTCAGGCCGTGGTTGAATTCATCGGCCGTCTCCACCGGGCAGACCCGGATGCATTCGCCAAGGCCGTTGCATTTGTCCGTGTCGATATACCGGGCTTTTTTTAAGAGTTCGACGGTGTAGTTGCCGGCATCCCCTTCAACGCTTTTGAGTTCCGTAAAGGGCAGGATTTCGATATTTTCATGGTACAGGCCTTTCCGCATACAATACTGGGATGCATATTCCCGGCCGACCATGGGCAGCATTCGGCACATCCCGCAATGGTCCGTGGGAAACTGGTTGTCCAGCTTGGCCAGGATACCGCCGATCTGGGGGGAGGCATCCGTCAGCAGGACCTTGTATCCGATCTCGGCCAGTTCTATGGCGGCTTTGATTCCGGAAATGCCGGCACCCGCAACCAGAACCGTACCTGTGGGCTTTTTTTCTGCCATAATATTCTCCTATTTAACTTGCCCTGTCACTTCAACCAGTTCGTCATTTTCAAAAACAGTCAGGGGCTGCTTTTCATCATGGGAACGGCCTGCCTGGTAGTCGAACCTTGCCTGGGTTTTCTGGGCCGCAGCCCTGAACATAGGCATCAGATCAATGCTGTTGGGACAGGCACTGGTGCACTGGCCGCATCCGACACAGAACAGACTCATATGGCTCATGCGGGTCAGGTGATAGAAAATGGTGTCCGTCGGCATTTTCAGGGTCCCGAAGGTATCGGCCATCCCATATACTGATCCCCGTTGTGGCGGAAGGTATCGGTTACAAAGACGCATTCCTTGCAATAGCAGACCGGGCAGGCCACCCGGCAGTTATAGCAGTTGATGCAGTTGGCCACCCGGTCTTCAAGGGCGTCAATACTGGGGGTGGATTCCCGGTATTGAGCCAGGGCCGCATCACAGGCCTCTTTGCGTTTTTTGGCCAGTTGCTGGACTGCGGCTTCCCGGCCGGCCGGGGCTTCTCCGGTGCCAAGCCCCGCCGCTTCAAGGGCCTTGTCTCCC
The DNA here is from genome assembly GCA_012031875.1 of Desulfobacula sp. Taxonomy (GTDB): domain Bacteria; phylum Desulfobacterota; class Desulfobacteria; order Desulfobacterales; family Desulfobacteraceae; genus Desulfobacula. The sequence continues at coordinate 3,657 of JAAUSZ010000026.1, read as the reverse complement.
TTGGGGGTCAGGCTTTCAAGGTAAACAGCCTCAGCACCTGAGCCGATGATACAGAGTCTTAGGTCCACATTGTCCGCCACCGGAAATTCGCATATCTTGCAGGCCCCGGAAACATCGCAGCCGCCGCTCTGGGTATCCCCTGCCAGGGCTTTTTCAAGAAAGGCTTCCGAGGATTGTCCTTCGGCCCGGAGTTTGACAAAATCGAGATTTTCATAGCGGCCCAGGCAGTCCATGCCGATGAGCAGGACATCTTCCAGGTTGGCCTGTTTGAGTTTACAAAGCTCCACCAGGGCCCGGATTTCGCAGGATCGTAGCACCATGGCCGTTTTTCTGCCCGAGGGTCTGGCCGTGATGGATGAGGCAATCCTGGCGCCGTTTACCGGCACCACCGGGGCAAAGGGATCAATGGCCCCCAGGTGGGACGGATCAGTCACCAGGGTCAACATGACCCCTCGTTTGGGCTGGATCATGGGGGCCAGCAGGGCATCCACCACGCCTTTTCCCATCATGCCCTTGAAAAGATCCGCCAGTGTTTGATTCAGTTCGCCTTTTTTAAAGGACAGTTTTGTAAAATTTGCCATGGGTATCTTCTCCGTTTTTTCAACCGATCATTTTTGCTTTTTCAGATTTTTCGCCAAGGGCTTCCCTGTTCAGGGGGCTCGGGCCCAGTTCCTTGAGTTTGGCCGTCATGTCATTGACCACTTCCCGGAGCATGGTTCCTTCGCTGGCCGCAATCCAGCGCAGCCAGAACCGTTTTTCGTCGATCCCGTATTCCTTTAAAATTTCCGTCAGCATGGCCACCCTGCGCCGGGCCTTGAGGTTGCCGTTGATATAATGGCAGTCTCCGGGCCAGCATCCGCCGATCAGGACCCCGTCGGCCCCGTTCAGAAAGGCCTTGATCACATATTTGGGATCCACCATGCCGCTGCACATCATCCGGATGATTTTAATATTGTGCGGATAGGACAGACGGGAGGTGCCTGCCAAATCTGCAGCGGTAAAGGTACACCAGTTACAGAAAAACCCCACAATTTTTGGTTCAAACTCGCTCATATCACCACTCCTTTTTAATTAAGCAATAATCCGTCTATTTCCGCAAAAATCTGCTGATCCTTAAAATGGCGGACTTTTGCCGCCCCGCTGGGACAATGACCGGCGCAACTGCCGCACCCTTTGCATACGGCGCTGTTGACCACTGAAATCCGGTTGAAATCATCAAATTCAATGGCCGTATACGGGCAGAGCCCGATACAGACCTGGCAGCCCACACAGACATCCGGGTCAATCCAGGAGATCATGGGGGGCACTTCCACAATGCCCTTGGCGCTCAGGGCCATGCATTCGGCCGCCGCACCCTTGGCCTGGGCCACGGTATCGGGGATATCCTTGGGGCCCTGGCAGGCCCCGGCCAGGAAAACACCGCTGGACGGGGTGGACACCGGGGCCAGTTTGGGATGCTCTTCCTGGAAGAACCCGTCGGCGCCGATGCCGATACCGAATTTACGCATGACATCCGGGGCATTGGTTCTCGCCTCCATGGCTGTGCAGAGGATGGCCATTTCCACATCAATGGCCAGCATTCTGCCGGACAGGGTATCTTCCGCCACAACCGTGAGCATGCCGTTTAGCCCTTCCTTGATGGAGCCGACTTTACCCCGGATCATACGGACCCCTTCGGACTGGACCTTTTTATAGAATTCCTCATAGCCCTTTCCAAAGCAGCGCATATCAATATAAAAATTATACACCTCGGTATGGTGCCCGCATTTGTCCTTGATGAGATGGGCATATTTCAAGGCATACATGCAGCAGGTCCGGGAACAGTATTCATGGTAATTGATGTCCCGGCTGCCGATGCAATGGAGAATGGCCACGCTTTTGGGCGGCTCGGTGAATTTCATGCGGTCGTTTTGATCCCGTTTCAGGAGTTTTCCCAGGGTCGGGCCCGTGGCGTTGGACAATCTTTCAAATTCAAGATTGGTAAACACATTGGTATATTTGCCATACCCATACTGGCTCATGGGGGTGGGGTCCATGGGATCAAATCCCGTGGCAATGATGATGGAGCCCACATCCACGATTTCCCGTTGATCTTTGATATCGTGGTCAATGGCCTTGGCCTTACAGGTATCCACGCAGAGCTTGCATTCGCAGCACCCGCCGCAGTTGAGGCATTTGGCCGCATCGCCCTGGGCCGCAGCCTCGGAAAGCCCCAGGTCCACCTCTTCAAAGGTGGACTTCCGGCTCTGGGGAGCCACAAAGCTTGCCCTGGCCCTGGCCACGGCCCCGGCATTTTCGGGGATGGGAACATAATCCGGTTCTTCCGGTGCGGGGGCCTCTTCTTTCTTTTCTTCGTCAAACAGGTCCATCTGACCGTTTAAATACCGTTCAATGGCGGTGACCACCTTGTGGCCCCCGGCAACGGCTTCCACCACCGTGGCGGGCCCGGTGACGGCATCTCCTGCCGCAAAAACGCCGGGAACGGAAGTCTGCATGGTATCCGGGTCCACCTTAAAGGTTCCCCAGGCCGTAAGTTCAAAGGGGGTGTCCCGGACCACCGGGGCCGTTTCAACGCTCTGGCCGATGGCCGGGATGATCATGTCGCAGGCAATGACATATTCGCTGCCTTCAACAGGGACCGGCCGCCTTCTTCCGCCGGCGTCGGCAGGCCCCAGTTCGTTTTTGATGCATTCAATGCCCACGACCCTGCCGTTTTCCGTGACCACCTTCTTGGGTCCCGTAAGGGTGATGAATTCAATGCCTTCTTCCTTGGCGCCTTCGATCTCTTCATGGTCCGCCGGCATTTCCTTTTCCGTTCTTCGATAGACCACGGATACGCTTTCGGCCCCGGACCGGACCGCCACCCGGGCCGCATCCATGGCCACGTTTCCGCCGCCGATGATGACCACCCGTTTTTTAGCTGATCCCGCCCGTTCAAGGTTTTCTTTTTTCAGGAACAAGACCGCATCCACCACGCCCTCGGCGTCTTCATTCTCAATATTCATTTTTACGGGGACATGGGCGCCGATGCCCAGAAAGACGGCGTCAAAGCCCTGGTCCTTAAGGCTTGCCAGGGTGAAATCCCGGCCCAGGGCAACCCCTGTTTTCAGCTCCACCCCTTTGGACAGGATATGGTTGATTTCCTGGTCCAGGATGGACGGCGGCAGCCGGTAATCCGGGATACCGGTTCTGAGCATGCCGCCCGGTTTTTCCATGGATTCAAATATGGAGATTTTATATCCCTTGCGCCTCAGATAATAGGCCACGGTCAGGCCCACGGGGCCGGAGCCGATGACGGCAATTTTTTTATCGATTTCTTCCACCTGGGGCATGGGAACATCTTCCAGCCGTCCGCGGTCGGCGGCAAACCGTTTCAGATCCCGGATGGAAACGGCAGAGTCCACCTGGGCCCTTCGGCAGTCGGCCTCACAGGGATGGGGACAGACCCGCCCGAGAACCCCGGGCAGGGGCAGGCGTTCCATGATGATATTGAGGGCCTGCTGGTAGTTTCCCGTTTTGACCATCTGCACATAGCCCTGGACATTGGTTCCGGCAGGGCAGGAGATTCTGCACGGGGCCGTGCTTTTTTGTCGATGACATACCGGACCGGCACGGCCTGGGGGAAAGACAGGTAAATGGCTTTCCGCATCTTGGTGT
>JAAUSZ010000025.1 GCA_012031875.1 Desulfobacula sp. | reverse complement strand
GGACGCCGTCTCCTCTCTAAAGGATACGGAGATCCTGGCCCACGGCATATCCATCAGTCCGGGCAAACCCACCATCCTGGCCAGGCCGGGGCAAAACCCGTATGGGGCTGCCCGGTCAGGTGGTGTCGGCCATGGTGGTTTTCAGGATCATTGTCCTGCCTTTTTTAAACCGCCTCAAAGGTCTGGATGACAGGGACCGGACCATCCGGGTCCCGGCCCTATTGAGCCGGAATGTGGCCTCAGCCCAGGGGCGGCGGGAGTTTATCCGGGTTCTCCTGGAGCATCAGGCCAGCCGGATAACGGCCAAACCGGTCCTGGGTAAATCAGGATTGATCCGGACCATGATCCATGCCGACGGCCTCCTTGAAATCGGAGAGCATGTGGAAGGCCTTGAAAAAGGGGCCCTTGTTGATATCATCCTTTTATAAGAAATTACAAACAGGACAGGATAAATGAATTCCAAACGAAATGTCTATCTGGATATGAAAACCCTGGAAGAGGCCAAAAAAATCCTCTTTGACCGGTTTGGCAGCTTGGCCACGCCGGTTGAAACCCTTGATGTGGTCGAATCAAAGGGCCGGGTCCTGGCCAAACCGGCCGTGGCCGCCATCTCGTCTCCCAATTTCCATGCCGCGGCCATGGACGGCATTGCCGTGGACGCCAAACTCACCTTTGGGGCCGGAGAAGACGCCCCCGTCACCCTTGTTCCGGGGGAAACGGCCTACTGGGTCAATACCGGCCATGCCCTGCCCCGAGGCACCAATGCCGTGATCATGATCGAGCACCTGAACATCATCGATGATAAAACCGTTGAGATTGAGGCCCCTGTTTTCCCCTGGCAGCATGTCCGGAAAATGGGAGAAGACATCGTGGCGACCAAGCTTTTATTCCCTAGGGGCCACAGGATCACCGCCTATTCCCTGGGAGCCCTCCTGTCCGGCGGCATTTTCCGGGTGGACGTGTATCAAAAGCCCAAGGTACTCATCATCCCCACCGGGTCGGAGCTGAAACAATGGCAGGATATAGAGATAAATGCGATGAAACCCGGGGATGTGGTTGAATCCAATTCATCTGTCCTGGGCGGCCTGTGTGAAGACCACGGGGCCTGTTTTGACTGCCATCCCATGCTCAGGGACAATCTGGACACGATCATAAAGGCGGTTGAAACAGCGGCAGAGCAGGACTACGATATGATCTGCATCATCGGCGGCTCCTCGGCCGGGTCTGAAGATTATGCAAAGCCCGTGATTTCCTCCCTGGGTGAAATCTTTGTCCACGGCGTGACCATGATGCCGGGAAAACCCGTGATGTTCGGCAAGGTTTCCGGCAAACCCGTTTTCGGGATTCCCGGATATCCAGTCTCGGCCATTGTGGCCTTTGAGCAGTTTGCCGGGCCCTTGCTGTTGAACATGCAAAAACTGCCGCAAAAGGAAATCTCCGCCCTTCCGGTGTCCCCTTCCCGGAAGATCGCTTCAAAACTGGGCCAGGAAGAATTCGTAAGGGTCAAAATCGGTTCTGTGGACGGAAAACTCATGTCCTCCCAGTTGCCCAGGGGGGCCGGCAGCATCACCACGATCACCGAAGCCGACGGGATTATCAGGATTCCGGCCCATGTGGAGGGGATATCGGAAAATGAGACAATCCAGGCCCAGCTTTTTAAGACCCCTGGCCGCCATTGAAAACACCATCGTCATCATCGGGTCCCATGATAATACCCTGGACCTTCTGGCGGACCAGATCAAGATGACGAAAGGGGATATCGGCATCTCATCCAGCCATGTGGGCAGCATGGGCGGACTCATGGCCATCCGGAAAGGGGCCTGCCATATGGCCGGGGCCCATCTTCTGGATATCGAGGACGGGAGCTATAATATTTCTTATATCAAAAAATACCTGCCCGGTGAAAAGGTATGGGTCATCAACCTGGTCATGAGGGATCAGGGGCTCATTGTTCCCAAGGGAAACCCGAAGCGGATCACGGGCATCGAGGATTTGAAAACCAAGGGCCTTTCCTTCATCAACCGCCAGCCCGGATCAGGCACGCGGATCCTGCTGGATTACAAGCTCAAGGCCCTTCAGATATCTCCAGCAGAGATCAAGGGCTACGAAAATGACGAGTATACCCATATGTCCGTTGCCGTTGCCGTCCTTTCCGGAAGGGCCGATGCAGGTCTCGGCATCATGGCCGCGGCCCGGGCCCTGGACCTTGATTTTATCCCGGTGGTGACCGAAGAATATGACCTCGTTATCCCGGACCGGTTCCATTCCACCCGGAAAGTCCAGGTCCTGCTGGACACCATCCAGTCCCGGGATTTCAAAGAAAAGGTCACGGCCCTGGGCGGATACGATACCAGCCAAACGGGCCGGGTTATCTACCAGTCTTAACGGATTTATGGCAAGACTTTAAAAAGAAAAGGCCGCGGGGGAAGATTTTGTTTCCCCGCGGCCCAAAATAAAGCCGGGGAACAGACATCGTTCCCCGGCTTTTATCTGCTCTGAAATTAGATTCTAGTTCTTGGGTTGAAGCTCAACCCTTCTGTTCAATGAACGTTCTTCCGGTGTTGTATTGGGTCCCACGGGTTTGGAGAATCCAAAGCCCTGGGTGGTCAGCCTGTTTTCCGCGACCCCTTTTGAGACCAGGTATTTCTTGACTGCATTGGCGCGTTTCAAGGAAAGACCCATATTGTATTCCGGGGTTCCGACATTGTCGCAATGTCCCTGGAGATCCACCTTCATGCCGGGGTTTTTTCCAAAATCGCCACCACTTCATCAAGAAGGGGATAGGCCAAGGGTTTGATCTCAGCCTTGTCAAAGTCAAAGAGAACATGGCTCAGGACCCAGCATCCCTGGGCATTGACCCTGGCGCCCTTGGGGGTTCCGGGGCATTTGTCGTCTTCATCATAGACCCCGTCGCCATCGCTGTCGACTCTCTGCTTTACAGCCGGTGCAGCCGGGGCAGGTTTTTTGTTCAGGAAGACTTTTTCCACAAAGGCTGCCATGCCGGCGCTGGTCATAAGTTCATCGGCTTTTGAGGCAAATCCGCATCCACCGATTTTTGCAATCTCTTTTAAAAGGGCTTCGCCTACGGGTGAATTTCCCACAAGGATGGTATAAAAGCAGATGGTATCTCCGTAGGCGGCATTCAATGCTTTTGCAGCAGCAGCCGCATTCCCGTCGGTTTCAAGGCCGTCGCTGATGATGATAACGGCATTCATTTTTCCGGAAAGACCCTTCAGGTCTGCTCTTGCGGTGTCCAAGGCACCATAGAGAGGGGTTGTTCCACCCGGTTCGGTAATTTTTTTGAACTTATCAGCCAGGTTTTTGGATGAGAATTTCTCCATTCCATAAAACAGTTCGGTCTGTTTGCTTGACACTGCGGGAGAATGGCCAAAGGATCTTAAACCGGCGGTCTGTCCCAGCTCGGGAATGGTCTGGTTCATTCTTTCAACAAGGGCCTGGGCAATATTAAATTTCTTGGTTCCATTGTAATTTTCATACATGGAGCTTGATGCGTCAAATACGATAAGGAAATTATCCACCTTGGACGTGTAAAGGTTTTTATCGAATTTTACCGCTTCAAACGGGGGCAGGTTCGTTCCCTGCTGTGCAGCGCAGCCGAACAAAAAAAGGAAGGCGGCTAAGAGTAATACGCTTTTACTGAAAAGTTTCATTTCTTCTTCTCCTTTTAAATAGTTATGGTTTGTGAAATTCATTGGGTTCTTTTTACAAAGAAACGCTTGATGATGGATATCATTTCCTCTTATATATAAAATCGCATTGGAAATCAATGATTCTTTCGGTTTTTATGATTGGCAAGTTCTTCTTTGATGGCCAGGGCCAGTTTTTTGATGGTATAGGGTTTCTTAATATATTGGCCGGCTCCGATTTTCAAGGTTTCCCGGACCCGGTCATTTTCTGAAAATCCGCTGGCAATGACGGCTTTCTGATCAGGGTAAAGCCTTAAAATCCGTTTATAGGTATCCAGTCCATCCATGCCGGGCTCCATCTTCATATCAAGGATGATGAGATCAACGGCCCGGTTTTTTAGAAAAAGCAGGGCCTTTTCTCCGCTTGGCACGGTAAAGGGCCTGTATCCCAGCATCTTCAGAGAATCCCGGGCAATTCGCCGTTGTTCGTGGACATCATCAATGACCAGGACGGTCTCTTTGTTTCCTTTGAAATCTTCAATCCGCATGGGTTCCGGTTCCGGTCCGGCTTCTTTCCGGGTGGCGGGGAAAAAGATTTCAAAGGTGCTGCCCTTATTGATTTTGCTGGTGACCTCGATATAGCCGGCATGGTCTTTAACACAGTTCCACACCACACAAAGGCCGAGGCCGGACCCGCTTCTGCCCATATGCTTTTTGGTGTAAAAGGGCTCGAAGATCTTATTCAGGTCTTTTCTGGGAATACCGGCGCCGCTGTCCGTCACCCTCAGGACCACATATTCCCCCTCAAGGATGTCATCATAGCCTTTCAGGGGGAGGTCCAGATACCGGTTAAAGGATTCCACCGTGACCGTGCCTTTTCCCTTTATGGCCTCAGCCGCATTGATGACAAGGTTCATAATGATTTTGGAGATGTGGGAGGCAGAGCCGAGGATGTTCAGAAGATCGGCTTCGGGGTACACCTTGAATCGAACCTGGGGATAGTTTTTTTCCAGCCGTTTATGGGTGGCGCTGACAAAATAGTCCTGGATCACCTGGTTGAGGTTGATGCTGTTTTCAACATTGATCCCCCTTCTGGTGAGGGTCAGAAGGTCCTGAACAATCTCCGCGGCCCGGAGTCCCGCGTCATGCATGAAGGAGACGGGCTCCTTTAGCGGACTGTCCTGGGGCAATTGCATCAATAACAGTTCAGGATAGCTGACCAGTCCGGAGAGGATATTGTTTAAATCATGGGCCACACCCCCGGCCATGGTCCCGATCAGCTCCATTTTTTTGGCCCGGTCCAGTTTTTCCTCCAGATCTTTCATCCTGGAGATGTCCCTTGCACATCCGAGTATGGCCGGTTTTCCCTCCCAGCCATCCGGGCCCCGTTAACCTGGAGCCAGACGGCCTCCCTCTTTTTATTAAAAATTCTGAAGGAATAGGGCAGAGCCTGTTTTTCGCCCTTCAGCCGGTGAATATAATTCCGGAGAACCAGGTCCCGGTCATCGGGGTGAATGAGGTCGATAAAGGGGGTGTCCTGCAGGGCTTCCCATGAATAGCCGGACAGGGCGATGGTCTTCGGGTTGACGAATCTGAGAAGTCCGTCCTGGACAATGAAGGTGGCGTCATTGGCGTTTTCCACAAGGGCGCGGTATTTCTCTTTTTCCTCCAGGAGTTCAATTTCCAGGGCCAGGCGTTCCTCTTCCAGGGAAAGGGCGGCAGCCAGGGTCCGGATGCAATGGAGGTCATCCGCCGTAAACTCCCGGGTCTTTGTATCCACAATACAGAGGGAACCGATGACCTGGTGTCTGAGTTTCACAGGAAAGCCGAGATAGGCTTTTAAATTATATTTTCTCACATGGGGGTCGGTATGGAAAAAGGGGGTCTTTTCAATATCCGGGATGGCGACGGCCCTGTTTTCTTCCCTGACAGTGGCTTCCCAGCAGATGTGCCCCCCGGCGTCGGATTCTGTTTCAAGGTCCCGGGGCCTGTTGTGGCCGGCCCATACGATAAGGGATTTTCGTTTTTCATCAATGCGGTTGTATAAGGAACAAACCCCGTCCAGGATCTGCCGGGTCTGTTCCAGAATGATATCGATATTCCTGCGGCAGTCCGTACCCAGAAGATGAAAAATATGAGCCAAGCCGGCTAGTTTTTCACTGGCCCCGGCCTGCCTGAAATCCGTCTCCGGGCTCCCCATTCGTTATTGTCTCCGTGTAAGAGGTCTGCATGGTTTTATTGCTAAAAACAGACAAGTTCAAGTCTTTTTTTAAGATCTTGCAATTTAGTCCGGGGAATTATATACGGGTGCTGATTATCGGCCATGAATCAAAAAAAGAGGGTTAAGGATATGGAAATGTATCAGGGGATTGTTTTGGGCATCTTACAGGGGCTGACCGAGTTTCTGCCCGTCAGCAGTTCCGGGCACCTGGTCCTGGGCCAGATTTTTTTCGGGATTACCGGGTCCCAGTTGATCTTTGACATCAGCCTTCATGTGGGAACCCTCCTGGCCATCCTGGTGGTCTATTTTTCCGATATCCGGTCCATCCTGGCCTCGGTTTTGGGCTTTATTTCAACGGCCCTGTCCGGAAAGCCGGTCAGGCCCCTGTTCAAAGAAGACCTGCATCTCAGGATGGCTGGGCTCATCCTCATCGGTTCGGTTCCGACGGCCGTGATCGGGCTTTTTCTAAAACAGTATGAGACGGTTTTGTTTTCCTCGGCCCTTATCGTGGGCTTCATGCTCATCCTGACCGGAATCATCCTCCGGATCTCCCGGAACTATTATACAGCCCAACCCATAGGGAATAAATTCAGCATTCAAAAAGCCATCTTCATCGGGACGGCCCAGGGCCTTGCCGTCCTGCCCGGCCTCTCAAGGTCGGGCTCCACCATTGCCGCGGGATGGTGGCCGGACTTGACCGGCAGACGGCGGCCCGGTTTTCCTTTCTTCTGTCCGTCCCGGCTGTTATGGGGGCGGAAATTCTGGGGCTGAAAGATATTATGGAGCAAGGCCTTTCCATTGACCTTGTGACTATTTATGGTACAATTGCAGCATTTATCACCGGCCTGATCGCATTAAAAATATTATTACGGTTGGTTCATGCGGGCCGGTTCCATCTGTTTGCCCCCTATTGCTGGCTGGCAGGGGCAGCGGCGCTTTTATCAACCGTTATCTAAGGGGGAGGGCATATGAATCCTGGGATATTCAGGGAATATGATATCAGGGGAATTGCAGGCAAGGATATTCTGGAAGAGGATGCAAAGAGCATCGGCAGGGCCTATGGCACGCTTTTGCAGAGGCAGAACCGGAAAACCGTATCCGTGGGAAGGGACTGCCGCCTGACCTCGGAAAGCTTTGCCGCGCATTTTATCAGCGGGATTTTGTCCACGGGTTGTGATGTCGTTGATATCGGGGTCTGCCCCACGCCCGTGCTGTATTTTTCCATCCAGCACTTAGGCCTGGAGGGCGGGGCCATGGTGACGGCCAGCCATAATCCGCCGGAATACAACGGGTTCAAGCTCATGAGCGGTGAAGACTCCATCCACAGCCAGGGGCTCCAGGACGTTCGCAGGCTCATTGAAGCCAAGGACTTTGTCGAGGGCCGGGGGCAGGTGATTCAAAAGGACGTCATCACCCCCTATAAAAAATTTCTGGTTCAAAATATCAAGATCAAACACCCCCTCCGGGTGGGGATCGACGCGGGCAACGGCACGGGCGGCATCACGGCCCTTCCGGTGTTAAAACAACTGGGCTGTGAGGTCCACGACCTCTATTGCGACCCGGACGGGACCTTTCCCAACCATGAGTCGGACCCCACCCAGAAAAAAAATCTTCTGGATCTCATCGCCCTGGTCAGGGAAAAAAACCTGGACCTGGGGGTCGGATACGATGGGGATGCCGACAGGATCGGCGTGGTGGATAAAAACGGGAATGTCATTTACGGGGACCAGCTCATGGTGATCTATGCCAGGGAAATTCTGCAGCGCAATCCCGGTGCCGTCTTTATCTCGGAGGTCAAATGCTCCATGGTCATGTATGAGGATATCCGGAAACACGGAGGCAGGGCCGTCATGTGGCGGACCGGCCACTCCTTGATCAAGAAAAAGATGAAAGAGGAAAATGCGGCCCTGGCCGGGGAAATGAGCGGGCATATGTTTTTCAAGGACCGGTATCTCGGCTTTGACGACGCCCTCTACGCCACCTGCCGCCTGCTGGAGATCATGGCCGACACGGGCCTGGGGGTGGACGAACTCATTGAGGACCTTCCCAAAACCTTTACAACCCCGGAACTCCGGGTGGACTGCCCGGATCATATCAAATTTGAGGTGGTGGCCAGGATTGTCAAAGCATTCAAGGCCAAAATGGAAGTCATTGATATTGACGGGCTCAGGGCCGTTTATAAAGACGGGTGGGGGCTGGTCCGGGCTTCCAATACCCAGCCTGCCCTGGTTTTACGGTTCGAGGCCCTGAGCGAAAAACGGCTGGCTGAAATCCGAAATGAAATCGAATCCGCTTTAAAAGCCATTATCAAGGAGACCAAATAAGATTTTCCATGCCCGCCATGAAGTCTTATCATTATTATGGAGTTATCTTTACAGCAGACAGAAGCTGTCCAGCATACCGGCTCCCCTGCCCTGGTGGTGGCGGGAGCCGGGTCCGGCAAGACCCGGACCCTCACGGCCAAATTTTCACACCTGGTGAACCAGGGGCTTGACCCCAAACGAATCCTGGCCATTACCTTTACCAACAAGGCCGCCGACGAGATGAAATCCCGGCTCATGAAAATGACGGGCCTGGATTATCGCTCTTTTCATTGGGTGAGAACCTATCATTCCGCCTGCCTCATGATATTGAAGCAGCATTGTGGAAAACTGGGGTATGTCCCTCCCTTGCAGGTGCTTTCCGTCTATCAGCAGGAAAAACTGGCCGTGGAAATCTGCATTAAAAACAATATCGAGAAAAAACAGGGCTCCCGGATTCTGTCCGCCATTTCCCGGGCCAAAAATTCCGGCAATCCGGGAAAATACCTGGACACCCGGACCTCCCTGTTTTCCATCCATATGAAGGATCTCTTTGCCCAATATGAAGAGCGCCTCAAGGAAATGAACGGGGTGGATTTTGACAATATTCTTCTGAAAACCCGGGATCTTCTTCGGGACCATAAGGATGTCCGGGAATTTTATCAGAATTATTTTTCCTATATCCTGGTGGATGAATACCAGGACACCAACAATCTCCAGGATGATTTGACAAGCCTGCTCCTGGGCGGCCACCGGAACCTGTTCTGCGTGGGGGATGACTGGCAGGCCGTATACGGATTCCGGGGCTCCAATGTCAACCATTTCCTGGGGTTTTCCGAAAAATACAGGGATGCCAGAATTTTCCGGCTGGAGGAGAATTACCGGTCCGCGGATGAGATTGTCCAGGCGGCCAATGACCTCATTGATTATAACCCGGACAAGATGGACAAAAAATGCTTTTCCCGGAAAAAGGGCGGGGTGGTGGAGATCTATGATTTCCTGTCCGATTCCCAGGAGGCCGAATGGGTGGCCCGGCGGATCAAGGGCCTGAACCGCCAAGGCCAGGGCATCCCCTATGATAAAATGGCCGTGGTCTACCGGACCAAATTCTGCTCCCTGCCCTTTGAAAAAATCTTCCGGGCCTATCGGATTCCTTACAGCCTGAAAGGCTCCCAGGGATTTTTCGAACGGATGGAAATCCTGGACATCAATTCCTATCTGAGTGCGGCCCTTTTCCCCCAGGATGATGTTTCCTTTGAACGGGTCCTGAATACGCCGAAAAGGGGAATCGGGCCTGCCCTGGTCAAAAAGATGGCGGATATGAGATCCCAGGGGGTCAGCCTCCGGGATGCGGCAGGGATCATGGTCCGGGACCGGGTTTTGACCAAAAAGATCCACGGGGGCCTTTCCGCCCTTCTTGAACTCCTGGATGAAATCGCCTCCCTGCCGCCGACCCGGGCCATGGACACGGTCCTGGAAAAAACCGGGTACCTGGCCTATCTGGAGAAAAAGACCAAAACCCAGGAAGAATATATTTCCAAAAAGGAAAATATCGAACAATTGATGTATACGGCCAGGGCCAAGGAAACCCTCCTGGAATACCTTGAGGAGGCGGCCCTGATCCGGGAGGACAAGGAAGAAGAGGAAGAATCCTCCGGGGTTTCCCTTTTGACCATCCATTCGGCCAAGGGCCTTGAATTTGACACGGTCTTTATTGTGGGGTGCGAAGAAAGATTGTTCCCCCACTGGCGGTCCATTGATGCCGGAGACCCCGCCCTGTTTGAGGAACGGCGGCTCATGTATGTGGCCATGACCCGGGCCGAACGGTTTCTATACCTCACCCACGCCAATTACCGGAAGGGCGAGTTTGCAACCCGGAGCCGGTTCATCGACCAGATCCGGGAAGGCATGGCCTAAGGCGGAGAAGGGGGATGGATGATTTTTCCATAAAAGAGCCTTTTTCCTTGCTGGTGCAAAGGCTGGCGAGAAACGGGAAAGGCCTTATCCCCTCGGATCATAAAAGCGTTTTCATCACCCTGTTCTTTGCCATTTTCACCACCGTCACCGGCGTCGGAATCGTGGTGCCGCTTCTGCCCGTCTACGCCCATGATCTTGGCGCAACCGGCCTGTATGTGGGCATGATCTTCGGGTCCTTTTCCATATCCAGGACCATCCTTCTACCCTTTTCGGCCGGCTCTCCGATCAAAAAGGCCGGAAACCCTTTATCGTGACGGGGCTTTTGTCCTATACCCTGATTTCCTTTGCCTTCATTTTTTCAAACCATGTTGAAACCCTGATCCTCTTGCGGTTTATCCAGGGGGCGGCCTCGGCCATGATCATGCCCGTGGTCCAGGCCTATGTGGGTGAGATCACGCCGGAAGGCTCGGAAGGATATTCCATGGGGCTTTTCAACCTGTCCATGTTTTTGAGCCTGAGCCTGGGGCCCTGATGGGCGGGGCCCTGAAAGACACGCTGTCCATTGACGCCGCCTTTGCCGGCATGGGGGCCCTGTCCGGCCTGGGGCTTTTCCTGGGCCTCTTTTTTCTGCCCCCGGTGTCCACGGAAAAGCTAAGGACGGGCGACCGACCCGTGGTGCCCTGGTCCGGCCTGATCAAGGACCGGGCCTTGATTTCCATTTTTTGTTTCCGCTATGCCTATACCGCCTGTATCGGGGTCATCTGGAGTTTTCTGCCCCTCTTTGCCGACCGGGAATTCGGGCTTTCCGGGTCCCTCACCGGCATCTTGGTCACCCTGGGGGTCTTCGTCTCCGGCCTGCTTCAGCTCCCCATGGGCTACGCCGCCGACCGGATGAACCGGACGGCCATGATCATCACCGGGGGGCTGTTTTCAAGCACAGGGATACTCTTGCCCTATTTTGCCTCCTCCTTTTCCCATCTGGTGGTGGCCGTATGCATTTTCGGCCTCGGCGGGGGCCTGTCCATGCCGGCCGTCATGGCCTGCGCCGTCTTGAAAGGCGATGAGAAAAAAGCCATGGGGTCGGTCATGTCCCTCATGACCATGGCCCACAGCCTGGGAATGCTGACGGGATCTTTGGCCGCGGGGCTGGCCATGGATTTTTTCAGCCTGAAGACGGCTTTTCCCTGCGGCGCCCTCATCATGTTGGCCGGAACCCTGGTGATTTTTGCCGCGGCCTGGCGGAAGATCAGGATCTGAATCGCTCATATGGATTGTCCCCGGTAAAAAAAACGGCTGAACAAAGGCCGAATGCAATTTTAACCCCTTGAAGACTTGAAGGTTGTTCAAAGCTGCTGTAGAATTAGAAAAAATAAGCCGGAAAAAAGGAAAGGAAGGCATGATGGGAGTCCGGAAAGTCAATTGTGAAAACCTGGTAAGGCTTCCCGTTTTCAGCCATGCGGCTGTGGCGGGAGACTTTATCTATGTTTCGGGAATCCTTGGGACCAAACACGATAAGCTGGAAATTGTCGAAGGAGGGGTGTCTAAGGAAACGGAACAGATCCTGTTCCATATTTCAACCATTTTAAATGAATGCCGGGCCGGCCTGGAGGATATGGTCAAGGTGAATGTCTATCTGACGGATATGAATTCCTTTCATGATATGAATTCGGCTATCTTGACGCCATCCCCTTTGATCCGCCCGCCAGAATCACGGTGGGTGTAAAAGAGCTGGCCCTGGGTGCATCCGTGGAAATGGACTGCATCGCATACAAACCTGAAAACAATGAAACGAGAGGATAATAGAATGAAAACAATGAAATATAAATGTACCGCTTTGCTTTTTTTTGCCGTTGCCGCCCTGTATCTCACCGGATGTGCGTCCAGCAGGTCCAGCGAGGTCTATTCCAGGGACCAGGCCAGGCAGGCCCATACTGTTGAGGCCGGAACCGTGGAATCGGTCAAGGAGGTCCTGATCGAGGGCACCAAAACACCGGTGGGCGCTGCTGCCGGCGGGGTGGCCGGCGGGGTCCTGGGCTCCACCATCGGCAAAGGCTCGGGCCGGGCCCTGGCCACCGTGGGCGGCGCCCTGCTGGGTGCTGCCGGAGGGCCGCGGCCGAAGAAGGCATCACCCGGAAACAAGGGCTTGAGATTGTGGTTAAAAAAGACAGCGGAGAGACCCTTGTCGTGGTTCAGGAAGCCGATGTTCTCATCTATCCCGGAGACAGGGTCAGGATACTCAGGGGGCCCGACGGCACGACACGGGTGTCAAAGTAAAATTTGACCTTTGCCTTTTCATGGTTATGTTCCTGGACCTACAGATCATATCAACAGGAGAATCATGAAAAAAACATACAGTACAACGAAAATCTAAGAAACGTCGCCATTATTGCCCATGTTGACCATGGCAAAACCACCCTGGTGGACGCCATGTTCAAACAGAGCGGCACTTTCAGGGAGAACCAGCAGGTCAATGAGCGTCTCATGGACAGCATGGACCTGGAAAGGGAGCGCGGCATCACCATTGCCGCCAAAAATTGTTCCGTGACATGGAAGGGGGTTAAAATCAATATCATTGATACCCCCGGCCATGCCGATTTCGGCGGCGAGGTGGAAAGGGCGCTTTCCATGGCCGACAGCGCCATTCTCCTGGTGGACGCATCGGAAGGACCCCTGCCCCAGACCCGGTTTGTCCTGAAAAAAACCTTTGAAGCCAATCTGCCCGTTGTGGTGATCATCAATAAAATCGACCGCAAGGACGCCAGACCCCAGGAGGTCCTGGACATGGTCTATGACCTCTTTATCGACCTGGACGCCACGGAAGACCAACTGGATTTCAAATACCTCTGGGCCATCGGCCGGGACGGGATCGTCAAAAAAGACCTGGATGCAAAAGCCGATAATCTGACGGAATTGTTTGATGTGATCCTGGAGGATCTGCCGGCGCCGTCCTATGACCCGGAGGCCCCCTTCCAGATGCTGGTGTCGGATCTCGGGTATTCGGATTATCTCGGCCGGCTGGCCATCGGCAGGATTTTCAACGGCACGGCCAAATCCAATGAAAACCTGGTGTGCATCAATCAGGACAATGCTCTGCTGCCCCTGAAGGTCACCCGGATCCAGACCTATGACGGCCCTGCCCTGGCTCCCGTGGAAAAGGCCGATGTGGGCGATATTATCGTCTTGTCCGGCATCGAGGATGTGAAGATCGGGGACACCATCTGTACCAAGCAGGCCCCGGTCCCGCTGAAGCGGATCACCGTGGATGAGCCTACCGTGTCCATGCAGTTTTCCATCTCCAATTCCCCCTTTGCCGGCAAGGAGGGAAAACTGGTCCAGTCCCGGAAAATCCGGGAGCGCCTGCTCAAGGAAACCCTCATGAATGTGGCCATTGAGGTGGAGGAAAGCGACAAGGACGAAAGCTTCAAGGTCAAGGGAAGGGGCGAACTCCAACTGGCCATCCTCATTGAAACCATGCGGCGGGAAGGGTTTGAACTCTGCGCCGGACGGCCCAAGGTCATTTTTAAATACAGGGACGGCAAAACCCTGGAACCCATTGAGCACCTGTTTGTGGATTGCGACGAGGATTTCATGGGCGTGGTCACGGAAAAGCTGTCCATCCGCAAGGGCAAGATGATCAACCTGGTCAACAACGGCAAGGGCCGGATCAGGATTGAATTTTCCATCCCGTCCCGGTCCCTCATCGGCTATAGGGATGAATTCATGACCGATACAAGGGGAACGGGCATTCTCAACTCCTATCTGTCCGGGTATGAGGAATACCGGGGGGATTTCCCGGTCCGCTACACCGGCTCCATTGTGTCCGACCGCCAGGGAAAGGCGGTCCCCTATGCCCTGTTCAATCTTGAACCCCGGGGCCAGTTGTTCATCGAGCCCGGAACCCCGGTGTACGAAGGAATGATCATCGGCGAGCACAACCGCCACCAGGATATAGACGTCAATGCCTGCAAGGAAAAGAAACTCACCAATATGCGGGCCTCGGGCAAGGATGAGCACGTCATTTGTTCGCCGGTCAAGGCCATGACCCTGGAAAAGGCCATCCATTTTATCCGGGATGACGAAATGGTGGAGGTGACGCCCCTGTCCATCCGGCTGAGAAAAACCATCCTGAACGCCTCCCAGCGCCAGGTGGCCAAGGCGAAATCCAAGAAAACCGACTAGGGCAAAAGGGGAAGACGATGATAGTCAACAGCCTGATTGCAAACCTGCTTCCCCTTTTCCCCAAATCCTTTATCAAGATCTTTGCCAAACCCTATCTGGCCGGGGAAACCCTGGAGGAGGCCCTGGCCGAAATCAGGGCCTTGAATGCCCGGGGCATCTCGGCCACCCTGGACCTTTTAGGCGAAGACCCGAAAAAAAGAAGCAACTGCCGGGCCGCGGTGGAAACCTATAAACAGGTCCTGGACCAAATTGCAACAGAGGGCCTGGCTGGCGGCGTTTCCCTGAAACCCTCCCATATGGGGCTCAAACTGGATCCGGCCTTCTGCTTTGACAATATCCGGGAAATTGTGAGCCATGCAGCCGCGCACGAAATCTTTGTCCGCATCGACATGGAAGACACGGCCCTTAAGAAGGATACCCTGGACCTGTTTTTCCGGCTGAAAAAGGAATTCGGCAATGTGGGCATCGTGGTCCAGGCCTATTTAAGATCCGCCATTCAGGATATCAAGCCGCTGATGGAAGCAAAAGCCGGTATCCGGCTCTGCAAGGGAGCCTATTATTGGGAGCCCAAAAATGAGGTGTACAAGGACCCGGCCATCATCCGTTCAAGCTATGCCTATCTGCTTGAACAACTGCTTCCCACGGTTGCTTTACCGGCATTGCCACCCACGATGAAAAGCTGGTGTTTGAGGCCCTGAAAACCATTGACCGGCTGGGGCTCGGCAAAGACGCCTATGAATTCCAGATGCTTTACGGAGTGGAAGAAGAGCTGAGAACCATCCTCCGGGACCAGGGTCACCCTGTCCGGGTCTATGTGCCCTTTGGAGAAGAATGGCCGGCTTATTCCATCCGGCGCCTCAAGGAAAATCCCAAAATGGTCTCCTATGTTTTTTCCGCCTGCTGAAAAAATTGATCCGCCGCTGAAGGACCCGGCTCAGGGCGTTTTCAGGTTATCGGCCACAATTTCCGCGATATGCCGGACCTGGATATTTCCCCCCCGTTTGTCCATTCCCCCCCCGGAGTTGAAGGATGCAGCCCGGGCAATCGGTGACTAGGACCTCGGCCCCCGTGGCCTCCACATGGTCCAGTTTCCGGCCCAGGATTTCAGCCGAAATCTCGGGGAATTCCAGGGAATAGGACCCTCCGAACCCGCAGCAGACATCTTCATCCTTGCAGGGCGCATAGTCCAGGCCCGCCGTCCCGAGCAATTCCCGGGGCTCCTTTGTCACGCCCAGGCCCCGGCACAGGTGGCAGGGGGAGTGGTAGGCCACCCGCCTTTGATTTTGGATAAATTCTTCCGGCCTGACCTTTAATACCTTGACCATGAATGAGCTGAAATCCATTAATTTGTCCTGAAGTTGACGCAATTTTTCAGCCTGTTCCGGCTTTCCCGCCAGGAGCCGGGAATACCCCTCCTTCATATGGGAGCCGCAGGAGGCGCAGAGCACCAGGATATAATCGTATTGCCGGGGCTCCAGGGCCTCCAGGTTCTGGACGGCCACCTCTGCCGCGGTTTCTTCCTCGGCCATCATCATGGCGGGAAGCCCGCAACAGCTCTGGCCCGGGGGATATTCCATCTGAACCTTGTTGGCGGCCAGAAGCCGGGCCAGGGCCAGGGCCTGTTCCGGAGACACAAAATCCACGACACATCCCCCGAAAAGGGCCACCCGAAACCTGGGGTTCTGGATCCGGGGCCGGATTTTGGACCACTGGTCCCGGAAGGGCGTTTCGGCCAGGGCCGGAAGGGTTCGGAAATCATGGGCCTTTCCAAAAATAAAGGGCAGGTGCCGCAGAACCCCGGCCTCCTTTTTGACCAGGGGGCCTTGCAGGGCCGAGGCCGTCCTGAGCAGGGTATGGAAGAGCCTGCGGTTTTTCATGACCGCGGACAGGATGGTGTTTTTGACCGGCTTTGAGCCCTCATCGGCCAGGATTCTGCGGTATACCTGTTTGATGAGAAAGGGCAGGTCGATATTGACGGGGCATACGGATTTGCAGGCCTGGCAGTTGAGGCAGTTTTTGACAATGGCCCGGGCATTGTCCTTTCCATGGTAAAAATAGGTCAGGATCAGGCCGATGGCCCCGATATAGACATGGCCCAGGGTGTGCCCCCCGACCTTCCCGTACACCGGGCAGACATTGGAGCAGGCCCCGCAGCGGATACAGCGCAGGGCCTCTGAAAAGACCGGGTCCCGGGCCAGTTCCAATCGACCGTTATCCAGGAACACGATATGAAGGATTTTTTTCCCCGTGGCCGAGGCCCCGCATTCCACGGCCCCGGTGATCCAGGTGACATAGGAGGTCAGGGCCTGGCCCGTGGCATTTCTGGGCAGAACCCGGAGGATTCGCAGGGCCGCGGCAAGGTCCGGCACCAGCTTGTCCAGGCCCACCAGGGCCACGTGAACCCGGGGAAGGGTGGTGGTCAGCCTGGCGTTTCCTTCGTTGCTGATGATGCCCAGGGTACCGGTTTCGGCAATGGCCAGATTGGCGCCGCTGATGCCCATGTCCGCAGACAGGAAGGCCGGGCGGAGTTCCTTCCGGGCCACCTTGACCATGCGGTCGATGTCTTCCAGGTCCACCGGTTTTTTCGTCACATCACTGAAAAGGGTTCCCACCTGACCCCGGGACAGGTGAATGGCCGGCATGACCATGTGGGAAGGGCCTTCGTGCCGCAGTTGGATGATCCATTCCCCCAGATCGGTTTCCGTCACCCGGAAGCCCCGGGCTTCCAGGTGGTCATTTAAATGGGTCTCCTCGGCAGTCATGGATTTGGATTTGATGATGGATGTGACCTGGTTGTCCCGGGCGATCCGGGCGATGATCTCATTGGCTTCTTCAGCAGTTGCAGCCAGATGGACAACGGCGCCCGAGGCTTCGGCTTCGGCCTTGAACCGGAGATAGAGGTCCTCCAGCACGATGAGGGCCTGGTCCTTGCCCCGAGCGATCTCGCCTTTCAGGGCAGGCAGGTCCATTCCCTCAAAGGCCTTGGCCCGGGAGGCCTTATAGGATGAGGCAAAATTGTCCAGGGCCTTTCTCAGGAATTTGTTTTTCAGGGCCGCTTTGATTTTTTTTCGGTAGGTCTTCATGTCTTTGGCAGTCCGGATCATATTTCCTCCATCATCAGAATATGAAATTCCTGGGGGCCGTGAACCCCGATGGCCAGCACCCGCTCGATATCGGCGGTCCGGCTGGGGCCGGTGATAAAGGCCAGGTAGCCGGGCCCGGATTTCATTTTTTCGACCAGGCGGGCGGAAAGGGCTGCGGCGTCCGGAACAATCCGGGAGGCCGGGACCCAGGCCACATGGGTTTCACTCAGCATGGTGGCGATCCTTAAGTCTTCGGAACCGGAATCCAGGACCAGGGTTCCGGTTTCGGCAATGGCCCAGTCCGCAGGGGTCAGGGCCGTATGGATAGCGGACAGGTGAGACCGGAAGGGGGGATGCAGCACCGTCAGCCCCGCCGTCCTGCAAAGAGCTTCAAGCCTTTTCAGGTTTTCCGGGTCCAGGCCGGGAGCAACAATGGTTTTGCCGCCCTGCCCCAGGGTGATATCCACGGCCCGGCCCAGGACCTCTCCCATCCCGGTGACGGTGGACACCAGGGCCTGAACCAGCCCGGCTTTTTCTTTCATGCGGTTCACCAGTTCCTTTTTTCCCATATGACCTCCTATGGTTTTGTCAGGGTATCCGCTGGTCCGGTTCAGCCGTCCTGGTCCAGGTTTTCCGGCTTGGTTTTGTTTAGCCTTTCCGGTTTACCCGTTCCGATTTAATTTTCGGGGGCCAGGGTCTGCCGGATAAAGGCAATGCTGCGCTGTTCGGCAAAACTCAGATGCATCATCATGGCCTGGCGGGAGGCTTCCGCATCCCTGGCCTCGATAGCTTCAAACACGCTCCGGTGATGGCGGTAGAGCATGTGGTGGTCTTCGCCGGTGATATAGACCGCGCGCCAGACCGATTGCTGGAATTCCTTCATGGCGTCGAAAATATTTTGCATCAGGTGGAGCCAGACAATATTGTGGGTGGAGCGGGCCACGAGGATATGGAAATTGGCGTCCAGGTCTTCGGAGGGCTTCAGCCCTTCCAGGTTTTGCTCCATGCCGGCAATGACCGTTCCCATGCGGCGGATATCCTCGGGCAGGGCCCTTTGGGCCGCATAAAAGGCAGTCCAGGATTCCATGCATTTCCGAACCTCGATCACATCCAGGGCCCGGTCCTGCTGCATGCGGATGAGCCCACTGAGGGGGTTGCCGGAAGCGGTTTCCACCAGGGACAGAACCGTTGTTCCGCCCCCCTGGTTGGAACGGACCAGCCCGGCCGATGCCAGGGCGTTCAGGGCCTCCCGCACCGATGGCCGGGATACGCCGAAGGATTCGGCCAGTTCCCGCTCCGGAGGCAGTTTATCCCCCGGTGAAAAGTCTCCGCTCAGGATGGACGCCCGGATCTGGTCCGCAATCTGGGTGGATACTTTTTTGGGTTTTATGGGTTGAAATTTCATAGCATTGTACCAGTCGTAAAAGGGTTATCGTCAAACCCTCTCTTTTATCCTGTTTTTTGCCGGGAAGCAACCGAAACCATGCTCAGGCATCCATGCCCATAATATCTCAGGTTTTTGATAATTCGCCATATTTTTCTTGGCAAAAAGCAATCTCCTGTCCTATTGGTGCAGCGATCAGGAACCGAAAAAGAGTTTCGGCAGCCAGGTCGCAAGGGCGGGAAACAGGCATAAAATGACCATGCTGATGATCTGGAGAAACACGAAGGGAATAATCCCTTTATAAACATGTGTCATGGTATAGCCTTCCGGTGCCACCCCTTTAAAATAGAACAGGGCATACCCAAAGGGCGGGGTCAGAAAGGAGGTCTGAAGATTGACGCACATGAGCAGAGAAAACCAGAGCGGATCAAACCCCAGCTCCATGGCAATGGGCATGAAGATCGGCACAGTGACCAACAGGATGGCGGCCCAGTCAATGAACATTCCCATGATAAAGACGATGAACATCATGATCACCAGAATAAGCCAGCGGTTCAGGCCCGAGCCGATGAGAAGATCCGCCACCACATCGCCGCCGCCCATGCCTAAAAAGACCGTGGAAAAAAATTTTCCGCCGATGAAGAGCATCATTACCATGGCAGTGGTTCTCAAGGTGGCATAGGCAGATTCTTTTAATACCGTAAAATTCAGTTTCCGGTTAAAAAGGGCCAGCACCATGGAACCCAGGGCACCGAGACCTGCGGCTTCCGTTGGGGTGGCAATCCCGGCCAGGATGGTTCCCATGACGGCCAGGATGAGCAATAGCGGCGGCATCAAAGATTTCAGGGTCATGGCCCATTTCTGGCCTGCTGTATAGGTTGAGGCCTCTTGTTTTGAAATCGGGGGGCCCAGCGTGGGATTAAGATTACACCGGATCAGGATATAGATAAAATACAGCCCTGCCAGGATCAGGCCCGGGAGAATGGCCCCGGCAAACAAGTTGCCCACAGAGGTTTCCTTTAATCCTGTCAGCCCGCCGTAAACCACCATCATGATGGAAGGGGGTATCAGGATGCCCAGGGTTCCGGCGGCGCAGATAATGCCTGCCGTCAATTCTTTTTGATACCCTTTCTTGATCAGGGTGGGGGTTGCCAGAAGGCCCATGGCCACCACCGAGGCCCCGATGATGCCGGTGGTGGCGGCAAACACGGTACAGACCACGACCACGGCCAGCCCCAGCCCTCCCTTGATGCTGCCCAGCACAACATAGAGGGCTTCAAACAAGGCATCGGAAACCTTGGACCGGTCCAGGATCTGGGCCATGAGGATGAACAGGGGGATGGCCACCAGGGTATAATTCTCCATCAATCCCCAGGCATTGTTGGCAAACATGTCAAAGAGCATGGGAATGGAAAACCCGTTGTCAATCAGCCCGAACAGGGCTGCCACCGCGGCCAGGGTATATGCCAGGGGATGGCCCAGGGTGATGGCCAGAATAAGGGTGCCGAACATGGCCAGCGTCATCAGTTCAATACTCATTATTTACCTCGTTATGCTTCAGGCGGTTGATATCATTGATCAGGTTTGCAATACCCTGGAGTAAAAGAAATAAAAAACAGGCAGCCATCAGAATCTTCAGCGGCCAGATGGGCGGCGCCCAACTGGTTGGATTGTGTTCCTGCCCCAGGGTCGATTTATAAGCAAAAACACCCGACCAGATGGTCATGCCGGCCATTACCGGCATGAAAAATACGAGATTGGTGATGATTTTCAAATAATTTTGAATCCTATCGGGCAGGTAGGATGTGAAGATATCGACCTTAACGTGACCATCATACAAGTCCGTATAGGTAATCCCGAACATATAATGGAGACCGTATATAAATGTGGTCGCCTCAAACCCCCAGGTTGTAGGAGAGTTGAAAGCATATCTCATGAAAACCTCATACACTACGATAAACAAAAGGAGGTAGACGAGAAACGAGCTGATTTCCCCTTCCTTTCGGCTAAAGGCTTCCAGTTTTTTTGATATTGATTCCGCCATGATTAAAGTCCTCTATGGAAAATAGTATAAAAGCTTGTGCAATGGTGCGGCCTGACTGCCTGGAACGAAATATCGGGATTTTTAATCAGGCAGTCAGACCCGCAAGGGCGAACATGTCTTCCGCCCTTGCGTTGGACCTGTTTTTATTCAGTTGTTTTTCCCTGGATAAAGGTTTCATACGGCCATGGGCTAGCACCGCCTCTTGAATCTCTCCACACGGAATATTCTTCAATGAATTGTTCCTGGGAATCCAATGCTTCCTTGACATCGGGATATTTGGCCTTTACCGAATCCAGGTAGGTTTTTGTAACCTTACGGAATTCAATAATGGTCTCCTTGTCCATCTTTACGATTTCAACATTTTTCTTGAACATTGTCATTGCGGCGGCATTCAGGCTGTTGATCCAGTTGTAGCTCCATAGCTGGGTCTCTTTGGCACAGATATCCAATATCCATTTAAGGTCCTGGGGAAGCGCGTCATAGGCTTTCTGGTTGAAAATCACATCACATTGGAAGGCCGGCTGATGAACACCCGGCTGGATAACGTATTTGGTGATTTCATCAAAGCCCATGGGATAATTGATGGCAGGGGTTGAATATTCTGCCGCATCAATGACACCCCTTTCAAGCGCCAGATAAACTTCGCCGCCGGGAAGGGGGCTTACGGAAGCACCCAACTGGTTCATGATATCCATGTACCAGCCCGGGGTTCTGATTCTCATGCCTTTAAAATCCGACATCTTGGTGGCTTTTATATTGGAAAAAAGGCCCATTTCCTGGCCTGTCTGGCCTGCGGGCAAGGCAAAGATACCAAATTTGGCGTAAAGCTTTTGAAGCAGTTCAAGGCCGCCTTTTTCATAGAGCCAGATATTATATCCTTCTGCATCCAGGCCAAAGGGGACAGAGGCAAAGGCGACAAAGGCTTCGTTTTTGCCTTTCCAATACAGCGGAGACCCGTGGGCCATCTGAACAGATCCGGCTGAGACAGCATCAAAGGTCTGGTTGTCCGGCACCAGTTCTCCTGCGGAAAAGGGTTTGATATCCAGTCGGCCCGCGGACGCCAGGCGGACACTGTCGGCAAAATGCACGGCCATATCATAGAACAACTGCCCCTTGGACCAGGGCATGACCATTTTCCATTTGATATTCTCATCAGATGTTTTAAATGAAAGCCGTTTCGCATTTTCATGGCGGGGATCTTCCCCGAATTTTTCACGTTTTTCAGCATAGGAATTGCTGCAGATAAACAAGAATGCCATCAGGCAGGTAATCAACACGGTTAATTTTTTTTCATTTTTTCCTCCATCCTTAAATTGCCTACAGGTAAAATCATGGATACAAACCTGGGCTGAACGTCAGCCCAGAGACGGCGTTGTCTTAGATCTGTTGTCCCTCCTTTCCCGGATCTGAAGGTTTTCCAGCAAACCAATTCTTGAAAAATTTATTAAATCAATAAGATTTTTCTTGGTAAGACCTTTAATTAAGGCCTGAAATATTATTTGTCAAGAAAAAAATTTATTAATTTGTTTTTGAAAAAAAGTCTGATATATAAATTTTTATCAAGTAAATTCAAAATATTCTGTATTGAAGGGTCTTGTGCTTCCGGAAGGTAATACCAATAATTGGTTCCTGAAAAGCTGGAAGCAAAACAAGATTAAAATATTGGTAGTACCATAAACACAAAGGGACATTATGATCAGCCAATCCATCATCAGGGAATTAAAAAAGATTGTCGGCCAGGAACACCTGCTCACGGACCGAGAGGACATGCTCACCTATTCGTATGATGCGGCGGTCCTTGATTCGCAGATGCCCAGTGCCGCGGTCCTGCCGGGCACGGCCCCGGAGGTCGGAAAAATCATCACTCTTTGCCATGAGAATCATATTCCCATTACGGTGCGGGGATCGGGCACCAACCTGTCCGGGGGCACGATTCCCCAAGCTTCCGGAATCGTTCTGCTCACAGGGCGCTTGAATAAAATTCTGGAGATTAACGAGCAGGATATGTATGCGGTTGTTCAGCCCGGCGTTGTTACCGCGGCCCTTGCGGCGGCTGTGGAAAAAAGGGGGCTTTTTTATCCGCCGGACCCCGGAAGCCAGGCCGTCTCCACGCTGGGCGGCAATGTGGCGGAAAATGCCGGGGGGCTGCGGGGGCTCAAATACGGGGTAACCAAGGATTATGTCATGGGCCTTCATTTTTTTGATGCCCAGGGCAGATATGTCAAAACCGGCTCCAGAACGGTTAAGTGCGCAACCGGATACAATATTACGGGGCTCATGACAGGATCAGAAGGAACCCTGGGAATTTTGGACGAAATTATTTTAAAGCTCATCCCTGCTCCTGCGGCAAGGCAATCCATGGTGGCGGTTTACGATACCATTGAGCAGGCGTCTGAAGCCGTGGCCGGCATCATTGCCGCCCATATTGTTCCCGCCACCCTTGAAATCCTGGACAATTTCACGATCCGGGCGGTTGAAGACTATTCCCATGCAGGACTCCCCATTGATGCGGCAGCGCTTCTGCTCATTGAGGTGGACGGTCATCCGGCTGTTGTGGCGGAAGAGGGGGAAAAGGTGGAAGCCCTGTGCCGGCGAATGGGGGCCGGAAACATCAAACGGGCTGAAACCGATGAAGAAAGGGATAAGATCTGGTCTGCCAGGCGCTCTGCCCTGTCGGCGCTTGCCAAGCTCAAACCCACCCTGGTGCTGGAAGATGCCACTGTTCCCCGGAGCAAAATTCCGGACATGGTCAGGGCCCTGCAAGAGATTGCCAAAACCCATCGAATCGACATCGGCACCTTTGGCCATGCAGGAGACGGCAACCTCCACCCCACCATTCTGACGGACCGCAGGAACAAAGAAGAATTCAAGCGGGTGGAAGAGGCCATTGAAGCGATTTTTGACAAGGCCCTTTCCCTGGGCGGCACCCTGTCCGGCGAGCACGGCACCGGCATTGCCAAGGCCCCCTTCCTCGAAAAAGAAGCCGGCTGGTCCTCCATCCTCTTTTCCCGCCAGTTGAGGGCTGCCCTGGACCCCCGCAACATACTCAACCCGGGAAAAATAACAGGCGTTTCCCAGGAGGGCAGACATTAAAATGGCAAAAATGAATGAGCTGGCAGACCTTGTCAGGGAATTGGAGGAACAATTGGTCATCTGCATCCGCTGCGGCACCTGCCAGGCGGTTTGCCCCCTTTTTGAGCAGACCCGGAAGGAAGCGGATGTTGCCAGGGGGAAACTGGCCCTGCTTTCCGGTCTCATGGAAAATATCTTTACCGATGCCGACGGAGTGAACCAGCGCCTGAACAAATGTCTTTTATGCGGGTCCTGTGCAGCCAACTGTCCGTCCGGGGTCAATGTGGTTGAGATATTCATCAAGGCCCGGGCCATCCTGACCGAATACAAGGGGCTTTCTTTGGTGAAGCGGTTCATCTTTAAGCGGATGCTGGCCAACCCCAAAACGTTTGACATCCTGACCAAATGGGCCGGGCAGTTTCAAAATCTGTTCATTAAGGATGATGCCAATGCCCAGGGAACGTCCTGTGCCAGGCTGGTCTCCCCGCTGCTGTCCAACCGGCACTTTCTGCCCATGGCCAAAACCCCGTTTCACAAAACCCTGACGGCCCCGGGCCGGAAAGACCCGGGGCCTGCTTCCGGCAAAGGGCTGAGGGCTTTGCTGTTCACCGGCTGCCTCATTGACAAGGTATTTCCCAATATTGCCCATGCCGGCGTACGTGTTCTCACCCACCATGGAGTCGCCCTCACCATCCCCCGGGGACAGGGGTGCTGCGGTATTCCCGCCCTTGCAGCAGGGGACAGAGATACCTTTACCCGGTTGGTGGACCATCACCTGGACCTTTTCAGGCAAGAAGAATTCGATGTACTGGTGACGGCCTGTGCCACCTGTACCTCCACCATTAAAAAACTCTGGCCGGCCCTTTACAAGAATCCCTCAAGCGGCGTCACAGAACAATTGAAACAATTGGCCGGGAAAACCATGGATATCAACCAATTTCTGGTGGACCGGGTAAAGCCTGATTTTCCTGGGGACCTGTCTGCCCCTGGGGAAACATCCCGGGAAATTGTCACCTACCATGATCCCTGCCATTTGAAAAAATCTCTGGGCGTTGCAGCCCAGCCCCGGAAAATTATCCGGGCCTCCGGGAAAACCCTGGTTGAAATGGAAGGCGCTGACAAATGCTGCGGCATGGGGGGCAGCTTTAATGTCTACTACTATGATATATCCGCGTCCATTGGGAACTTAAAACAAAAAAACATTGCTGATACGGGGTGTTCAATCGTTTCAACGGGGTGCCCTGCCTGCATGATGCAGATTTCCGACATGCTGGCCAAACAGAATCAGAATATAAGGGTTTGCCACCCCATGGAATTGTATGCCCGGTTTCTGGATGAAAACCGATTTATAAAAAAAGCTTGATATAAACCCCTGAATGGTTGATAGTTTTTGGCTTAATGTCTTTTTTCCAATAAAGGGGGATAGGCATCAGGACAGGGGACGACTTTAAGATTATGGCAATACCCATCAAGCCCATCAAGCCCAAACGCATTTCAGATCAGGTCTTTGACCAGATCCGGGAGTTTATTTTCAGGGGCACCCTAAAGCCGGGTGAACAACTGATGACGGAGCGGGAACTGGCCCAGGCAATGAACGTCAGCCGGACTACCGTCCGGGATGCCATCCAGCGGCTGGCGGCCATGGGACTGATTATCCAGAAGCAGGGCCAGGGAACCTTTGTGAAAGCGGTTGATACTGCCCGTGAAAACCCCCTGGCAAAAGCCATGAAGGCCCAGAACGCCACGTTGAATGATCTGCTGGAAGTCCGCATGGGCCTGGAGTGCAATGCCGCATCCCTGGCTGCCAAGCGGGCGGACGAGGATGATATCACGGCCATGGGCAAGAGTATTGATGAGATGCAGACGGAAATAGAATCCGGCCGGCTCGGCACCGAGGCGGACACGGCATTTCACATGGGTATTGCCTATGCCGCTAAAAATCCTTTGCACATCCTGATCATGCGTAATTTCTATGATTATCTTTTCCTGGGCATTGGTGAAAACCTGGCCTGCCTCTATGAAGATCCCGAAAATATCCATATCATTTTCCGCCAGCACAAGGGCATTCTGGCTTCCATCAAGGCCAGGGATCCGGATAAAGCCTATGCCGCCATGAAAGAGCACATCAATTTTGTGCTGGAGTTTTTTAAAAACCGGGAAAAATAAGTCTTTCCCTTCGGATAAATTTCATCAGGCTGCAATTTTCGGTGAGTTCTGACGGCACTGACAACCCAGCCCGTCAGGACGGGTCCTTTTTATGCCAGAACCGTTTGTCGTCCTTGTCCCAGTCTGAGCCGAATTTGTCGGTCAGATAGGATTCAAGCCGCCTGTACCAGTTGAGCCAGGGGTTCTTGCCCTCTTCCCGGTCTTTCAGGACATCCAGGAGAAAGGCTTCGATATCGATCATTTCCTCCTTGGGAATATAGGAGGCGGCGCCCCCGAGATAGGAGCGCTTGATGGATTCCGGGCTCAGGGCATGGGCCGTCAGCATAACGGTCAGGATGCCTTTCTTTTTCGCGATTCCCAGGAGCTGGTACCCGTCCACGCCCATGATATCCAGGATGGCGATGTCAAAGGGTTCGGTCTCCAGGAGCCGTTTGGCCTGGTCAAAGGTCTGGGCCCTGACCGTGGTACACATGTCCAGGAGTTCTTCAAGGGACTCCAGGACATCGGGTTCATCATCAACGATCAGCACTCTTTTGTTGGCTAAACTGATTTTGGACATGTTTTTTCCTATGGTTTCCGGGTTAAGGGATCATCCTCCCTTTGGATGACGAATTTTCCGACAAGGGCGTCCAGCTTTTGCGTCTGTCCTCTCATGGTGGTCATATCGGCTCTGATATGGCCCGAGTCCTGGGACACCTGGCTGCCTGATATATTAAGCTGGTCCATATCCCGGGCAATGCCCGAGGCTGAGCAGTCCAGTTCCGAGATCCGGCCGTTCACCTCGGTGACGCCTGAAGCAACCGTTGTTGTGTTGGCCGCGATCTCCTTTGTGGTCACCGACTGTTCTTCTATGGCCCCGGCAATGTTGGTGACGATGTCGTCCATATGGGTGAATGCCTCGACAATGGTCTTCATTTCCAGGGACGTCCGGCCGGAGGAGGTTTTAATATGGTCGATTTTTTCTTTGATATCCAGGGTGACCAGGGCGACCTGGTTGGCAAGGGCCTTGATTTCTCCGGCCACCACCGCAAATCCTTTCCCGGCTTCTCCGGCCCGGGCGACTCAATGGTCGCATTCAGGGCCAGGAGTTTGGTCTGCTCGGAGACGGCATTGATGGATTCGACGCAGGCGTCAATGTCCTCGGCAATCCTTCCCAGTTGAATGACGCTCTCGGAAGCCGTGCTGATCTTCCGGGCCGTTTCCGCGCTCATCCCCTTGGCTTCCGATGCATTTTTGGCGATCTCGTTCACCGTGGCCGTCATCTCCTCCGTGGAGGAGGCAATGATGTTCAGGTTGCCGGCGGCCTCTTCCATGACCCGGGCAATGGATGACACATCCTTGCTCATCCGGCCGGCAGCCTCGGTGGTGGCCCTTGTCAGATCCAGCATGCCCGATGCGGTGGAGACAATTTTTTCAGAATGCCCATCCGTGGTCGCCACGGAGCCGGTCATCTCTTTTGCGTTTTCCGCAATATCGGCCACCATATTCCGGAGGTTTTCGATAAACATATTGAACCACATGGAAAGATCGGCAATTTCATCCTTGGACCGGATTTCGATCCTCCGGGTCAGGTCCCCCTCGCCTTGCGCCACGTCCTTCAGGCTTTCCGTCACTTTTTCAACGGGTTTGACAATGGTTCCGGCAAAAAGAAGGAGACCGGGACAATCAATACCAGGCACCCGGCAAAGGTCGCCGCCAGGACAAGAACCACATGGAGGGTATTGGACCGGATCAGGGCCCCGGATTTTAATACGGAGAAGGCACCGGCATATCCCGATTCCGAATACAGCGGCAGCACGGCCTGGATATATGTTTTCCCGCCCACGTCCACGGTGTCCCGGAGCGGAGCCTGGTTCTCAAGCCGCCAGGAAGGCCCGGGCGTCTTTTGAATATTTTTCAGATCCAGGCGGGTATACCCGGGAAGATTGCCCAGGAACAATTCATCCCGGGAAAAGAGGTTGAGATCGGTCCGGGTCAGCCCGCCCATCCGGGAGATGAGTTCCGGGTCAAAGAGCCGGTGAAAGACAATAAAGCCATAGCGTTTCTTTTCCGTTTGCCCGCCCGGGGTCAGGCTTTCCTCAAAGACGGGAACCAGGAACAGCATCCCCAGTGCTTTGCCCTGGTTAAAAAAACTTCCCGAGTTCTTTTCCGATACCAGGGCCTTGTCCTGGAGCAGATAGCCGGTTTCCTTGAATTCCTCGGCCTCCTTCCATTCGGATTTCGACAGGTCGGCCCCTTCCTCGGCCGTGGTAAAGGCGTATCCCGGTTTCGGGTTGACGTAATAGAACCCTGAAATCCGGCCGGTTCCCTTTTTTTCGGAAAACGCAATCAGCATCCCGGCTTCATCATACAGGGCGATTCTTTCAATGCCCAGGTTGGACCCCATGGACCCCATGGCCCTCACCAGCTCTGAAAAGGCTTTCCGGGTGACATCCAGGCCGAGGGTGTCCTTGTATTCCACAATGAATTTCAGGTTCTGGCCGACCTTAAAGACCCGGCCCGTTTGATCGGCTTTTTCCTTAAGATCGTCTCCGTATTCCCTGATCCTGGTTTTTACCGTTTGAATGGCGGCCATATTGTTCTCATCGGCGGCGTCCATGTTCTGGCGGTAGATCAGAAAGGAGACCACCAGGGTGGAAACCGTCATGACCAGGATGAGAATAGCGATCATGATACCGGATATCTTATGCTTCAGCTTAAAGGGATATATTTTCATGGGAGCCTCTCCTTTGAATAGCCCAACCCTTCACAAATCATCCATCAGGCTTTGGTTTTTGTCATTTTCCGGCGCTCACCGTCCCTGACCTCCCGTCGCAGCAGTTTGCCGACCTTGGATTTGGGCAGCATATCCCTGAATTCCACGTAGCCCGGCACCTTATAGGGCGCCAGGCGCTCCCGGCACCATCGGATGAGTTCCACCCCGCCTACGCCCTTGGCGTCGTCCTTCAGGACCACGATGGCCTTGATGCGCTCGCCGACCTTTTCATCCGGGATGCCCACCACACAAGCATTGATGACCGTCGGATGGTCCTGGAGAACGGCTTCGATTTCCGAGGCCGAGACCCGGTAGCCCTTGTGTTTGATCACGTCGGCGGACCGCTCCATATAGACCAGTTCGCCATCGGGTTTGAAGGACACAAAATCCCCCATGCGGCAATAGATTTTACCACCGATGTCCACAAAGGTTTTTTGGGTTTCCTCCGGCTTGCAATAATATTCCTTCATGGAATAGGCTGAGGTGACCAGCAATTCACCGTTTTCATCGGGCCCCACAGGCTCCAGGGTCTCGGGGTTCACCACAAGGCATTCCCGGCTTTTCAGGGGATATCCGATGGACCCCGAGGACGGGTCGGACCCGATGCGGCTGTAGGCCACATGTCCGGCTTCGGTGGATCCGTAGACCTGGTAGATGGGAAGATTATATTTTTCCCTGAACCGGGTCATGATTTTTCCGGGCAGGACATCCCCGCCGCAGAAGCAGTATTTCAGAGAAGACAGGTCATACTGGTCGATGCGGTCATTCTCCAGCATCATGCGGTAAAGGGCCGGAACCCCGAGAAACCAACGGACCCGGTACCGCTGAACGGATTCCAGGATGGCATCCACATGGGGCTGGGGCATGAGCACCGTCATATTGCCCTTGTTGAGGCCGATGGCCATGAACAGCCCCAGGGCCATGATGTGAAAGAGGGGGTTGACGGCAATATAGACATCCCCGCCCTCCTTGAGATGGTCCCCGGCCATGTCATGGGTCACATCATTGATATAGGAGGTGGCGCCGATGTGATTTCCGGGCACGCCCTTGGGAAACCCTGTGGTGCCGCCGGTATAGAGGATATAGGAAAGATCCCGGGCCGGGTCCAGAATGGGTTTGTCGCTGAGGGCCGGGGCCTTGAGAAGGG
This sequence comes from Desulfobacula sp., assembly GCA_012031875.1. GTDB lineage: Bacteria > Desulfobacterota > Desulfobacteria > Desulfobacterales > Desulfobacteraceae > Desulfobacula. The sequence goes on along the minus strand of JAAUSZ010000025.1, from coordinate 1,216 downwards.
TTTTAAAGGGCAGGACTTTTTCATTGAACGCCACCCTGCCCCTGGGCACCTTGTCAAAGAGAAAGCCCATGGCCTGTTTCCAGGGAGGGAGGAGTTCCACCAACTGGGTGACCACGGCATGTTTCAGCCCGGTCTTGGCAAAGGCTTCCTTGACGTAGCCGAAATTGGTGTCCATGCAGATGATGGTTTCAGCTCCTGAATCCTTGATCATATAAGAAATCTCATGGGAGGTGTAGATGGGCGATACCGGCACCAGGACAGCCCCGGCCTTCTGTATCCCGAGGTAGGCAATGACCCACTGGATGCAGTTGGGGATATAGAGCAGCACCTTGTCTCCCTTTTTCACGCCCATGCCGCGCAGCCCCCCGGCAAACCGTTCGCTTAAGTCCCGGAGCCCTTTGTAAGTATAATGTTCGCCCAGGTAGACCACCGCGGTGTTGTCCGGGTATGTTTCACTCATGAGATCAAACCTGGAAAAGGTGAGTTCCTGTTCCAGGGGGATGATGGAATTGACCATGGGGCCTCCTTTTATGAAACGCCGAAATAGGCGGATTTGACATCCGGGTTGTCCATGAGTTCTTCCCGGGTCCCTTCCATGACGGCGGACCCGTTTTCAAGGATATAGGCATAATCCACAATGGGAAAAACCGGCCGGGCATATTGTTCCGATACAATGACCGAGATCTTGGTTTCCCTCTGGATGGACCTGGTGGCCTTCATGAGGGCCGACTGCATCAGGGGAGAAAGCCCCATGAGGGGTTCATCCAGGAGGAGGACCTTGGGCTGGGCCATGAGGGCCCGGCCGATGGCCACCATCTGCTGTTCCCCGCCGGAGAGGAATCCGCCCAGGCGGTGCCTGAGCTTTTCCAGGGCCGGGAATATGGTCATGACATATTCCAGGGTCTGCCGGGCCTGGGTCCGGGTGGCCAGGTACCCGCCGATGCGAAGGTTTTCCAGAACGCTGCTTTCCTTGAACAGACGGCGGCGTTCCGGGCAGAGGACGATGCCGGCCCTGGCCCGCCGGCTGGGCTCCATATGGTTGATATTCTGATCTTTGAACAGGATGTCTCCGGACAGGGTGATCCTTTCCCCGCCGGCCATTTCCTCTTTTTTCCGGATGTCCAGCATGATGCCGGAAAGCGCGTACATGAGGGTGGATTTGCCGGCGCTGTTGGCGCCGAAATACCCATCATGCTGTTTTCCGGGCAGGAGATGC